>DATFRY010000184.1:0-3284 GCA_035262925.1 Kofleriaceae bacterium
AAGGACATGGCGCGAGTCGAGACCCACGCTCACAAGATCACCCCGTTCCTCTGGTACGACGGCAAGGCCGAGGAGGCGGCGAGGTTCTACACCTCCATCTTCGAGAACTCGGAGATCCTCGGCATCTCGCGCTACGGGGACGCCGGGCCGGGCGCGAAGGGCTCGGTCATGACCGTGACGTTCACGCTCGACGGGCAGCGCTTCATCGCGCTGAACGGCGGGCCGGACTTCAAGTTCAACCCGTCCGTCTCCTTCTTCATCAGCTGCGAGACTCAGAGTGAGGTGGACGAGCTCTGGGAGAAGCTGTCCGCCGGCGGCGAGAAGAGTCAGTGCGGGTGGGTGCAGGACCGGTACGGCCTGTCGTGGCAGGTGGTTCCGTCGATGCTGCTCGATCTCGTCGGCGACAAGGACGCCGCGGTGGCCCAGCGTGTCATGCAGGCAATGCTCAGGATGACGAAGATCGACATCGCCGCCATCGAGAAGGCAGCCGCGGGGTAGATCCTGTCGTATAGACTTTGAGCCATGGCGCCGGGCGCCGTCGACGCGCACTTCCACCTGTGGCGCTATCACGCGCGCGAGCTCGACTGGATCTCCGACGAGATGGCCGCGCTCCGGCGCGACTTCCTCGCCGCCGACGCGGCCCGTGAGTTCGCCGAGAGCGGCGTGCGCGGCGGCGTGGCGGTGCAGGCGCGCTCGTCGCTCGACGAGAACGAGTTCCTCCTGGCCCAGCGCGCCGCCTCCGGCGCGATCCTGGGCGTGGTCGGCTGGGTCGATCTGTGCGCGCCCGACGTCGGGTCGGTGCTCGAGCGCTACGCGGGCCGACTCGCCGGCGTGCGCCACATCGTGCAGGCGGAGCCCGACGACTTCCTCCTGCGATCCGACTTCCAGCGCGGCGTGGCGCTGCTCGACGGATTCGGCATGACCTACGACATCCTCATCTACCCGCGCCAGCTGCCCGCGGCGTGCGCGTTCGCCGACCGCAACCCGGGCCTGCGGCTGGTGGTCGACCACCTGGCCAAGCCGCCCATCGCGGCGGGCGCGATGGAGCCGTGGGCGTCCGACTTCCGCGCGCTGGCGCGGCGGCCGCACGTTCGGCTCAAGGCGTCGGGCCTGGTCACCGAGGCGGACTGGGCGAGCTGGACGCCGGACCAGCTGCGCGCCTACCTGGACGTGGCCTTCGAGGCGTTCGGCGCCGGCCGCATCCTGTTCGGCTCGGATTTCCCGGTGTGCCTGCTGGCCGCCAGCTACCGCCAGGTGGTGGCGGTCGTCGACGACTACGCGTCGGCGCTGTCGGAGACGGAGCGAGCCGGCGTGCTGGCCGACAACGCGGTCGCCTTCTACCGACTACCGGCGGCGTGAGATCGGCGCGGTAGTGGTCGCGCGTCCTGCGCCGGACCACCATGACGGCGATCAGGATCGCGGCCTGCACGCAGGCGCCGGCGATCGATCGGGCCGTGACGTCGCCCAGCGCGAGGGGCAGCGCGACGCCGGCGACGGCGACCGGCTCGACCAGCCGGCTGCCGGTCCAGGCGAGGAGTGCGACCGCCGCGAAGTAGGCCGGCGCCGCGACCCACGCCCACATCGGGTGCTGGCCGGTGAGCGCGTCGGCCACCAGCGCGCCGGCGATGAGGAGGCTCGCGTGGTCGAGCGGCGCGCCCGGCCGCCATCGGCGCCCTCGTGCGGAGCTCATCGCTTCTCCTGCGTCTCCTGCGCTCATCGATAGGGCCCCGAGCCCGACGGTCTCGCCGGCGTGCCGCGCATGCGGTCCATGTGCGCGGAGTCGAGCCGCGCGCCGTGCAGCACCGCCTGCTCGATGTCGCACTTCGACAGGTAGGCGTCGCGGAGATCTGCCCCCGACAGGTTCGCGCCGCGCAGGTTCGATCGCTCGAGGTAGGCCGAGGCGAGGTTCGCCTCGCTCAGATCGGCGCCGTGGAGGTCGCAGCGCGCGAGGTGGCTGCCGGACAGGTCCGCGCCGACGAGGCTGGCGTCCGCCATGTCGGCGCGCTCCAGGTTCGCCTTCGCGAAGCTGGCGCCGGCGCCGCGCACCTTGACCAGGTACGTGCGCTCCAGGTTCGCGCGCGCGAAGCGGGCGCCCTCGACGACGGCGCCGTGCAGGTTGGCCCGCTCGAGGTTGGAGCCCTCGAAGACCGCGCGCGACAGGTCGGCGCCGGCCAGGCGCGCGTCCTCGAGGTTGGCGCCGCGGGCCGACGCGCCGACCAGCACCGCGTCGGTGAGGTCGGCGTCCTCCAGGTTCGAGCCGTCCAGGCGCGCGCCCGACAGATCGGCCCCGATCAGCACGGCGTCCTCGATGTTGGCGCCGCTCAGATCGGCCCGCACCAGGCTGGCCTGCGCCAGGCGGGCGTCCTCGAGGTCGAACCGGCGCAGGTCGGCGCCGTCGAGCAGCGCGCCCGACAGATCGACCCGCTTCGACAGCGCCATGCGGATCGCGGCGCGCAGATCGCCGGCCATGTGATCGGTGTGGAGGACGGTTCCGTCGCGGCGGTGGATCTCGAACGGCATGCTCTCGCTCCTTCGACTGCAATCTACGCGCGGCCGCCCGCGCGGGCGATGACCGGGTCCGCCAGAAGAATTTGCCGAGCGCGCCATAACTCGCCCGCACCGACCGGTCCGCTACCATCCGGTCGATGGCGCGACCCGCTCGCGAGGCACCCACGCCGTCGGCGCTGGTGCCGGCCCTCCTGCGCTTCGTCGCCGCAGAGGGGCGCGACGCTGCCTTCCTGGCGGCGCGGTTCGACCTGTCCGCCGGCGCGGCCGACCAGGACGAGGTGAAGGTGGCGCCGTCGGTCGCGAGCGACATGCTCGAGGCCGCGGCCGAGCTGCTCGCCGAGCCGTTCCTCGCCCTCCGGCTGCCGGCCGAGCTCCCGCTGCGCGGCTACGGTCTGGCCGAGCTGGCGGCGCGCGCGAGCAGCACGCTGCGCGACTCGCTGCTGCAGACCGCGCGCTACTCGTCGCTGGTGCACCCGCACCTGGCGTTCGAGCTGGTCGAGCGGGCCGGCGAGGCCGGCGCGGCGGGCGGGGCCGGCGAGGCCTGCTGGGTCCAGCGCACGCCGGCGCACGTGCGCGGCATCGGGCGGCACGCCCACGAGTACGGCCTGGCCTACGTGCTCACCCACATGCGGGCGGCGGCGGCCCGGCCGATCGCCCCGCTGCGCGTCTGGTTCGCGCACGCCCGCCCGCGCGACCTCGCCCCGCTGCACCGGTTCTTCGCCACCCAGGAGCTGGCGTTCGGCGAGATCGACAGCGGCCTCGCGCTGCCCGCCGCG
>DATFRY010000185.1:0-2514 GCA_035262925.1 Kofleriaceae bacterium
TCGCCCGCCAGCACGCGCTCGAGCTCGGCCGTCCACTCGCGGCGCAGGCTCTCGACCCGCTCCTGGTGCGCGGCGGGCGCGCGATGGCCGGCCAGGGCCGCGCCCAGGAGGTCGATGGCCGCCCGCGCGTCGGCCACCAGCGGCAGCGCCGCGTGCTTGTGCGCGTCGAAGTCGGCCACGTTGATGTTGATGAAGCGGACCGCCGGGTGCTGGAAGGCGGTCTTCGACGCGGTCGTGAAGTCGCTGTAGCGCGTGCCGATGCCGATGACCAGATCGGCGTCGGCCGCGATGCGGTTGGCCGCCAGCGTTCCGGTCGCGCCGATGGCGCCGAGCGACTGCGGGCTGTCGAAGGCGAGCGCGCCCTTGCCGGCCTGGGTCTCGCCGACCGGGATGCCGGTGGCGCGCGCCAGCCGGTCGAGCGCCGCGCACGCGCCGCTGTAGATGACGCCGCCGCCGGCGACGATGAGCGGGCGCGCTGCGGCCCGCACCATGCGGGCGGCCAGCGCCACCAGCTCCGGCTCCGGCTGTGGCCGCGGCACCCGCCACACGCGGCGGCGGAACAGCTCCTCCGGGTAGTCGAATGCCTCGGTCTGCACGTCCTGGGGCAGCGCGAGGGTCACCGCGCCGGTGTCGGCCGGCGAGGTCAGGACCCGCATCGCCTCCGGCAGCGCCGTGATGATCTGCTCGGGCCGCGTGATGCGGTCCCAGTAGCGCGACACCGGGCGGAAGCAGTCGTTGACCGAGACGTCCTGGCTGCGCTCCGACTCCAGCTGCTGAAGGACCGGCGCGACGTTGCGGCGCGCGAAGAGGTCGCCCGGCAGGAGCAGGACCGGAAGGCGGTTGATGGTCGCGCCGGCCGCCGCGGTGATCATGTTGGTCGCGCCCGGCCCGATCGACGTCGTGCACGCGAAGGCGGCCAGCCGGTCCTTCATGCGCGCGAAGGCGGCGGCGGCGTGCACCATGGCCTGCTCGTTGCGGCTCTGGTAGCAGCGCAGACCGGGTACTTGCTGCAGCGCCTGGCCGATGCCGGCCACGTTGCCGTGCCCGAAGATGGCGAAGCAGCCGGCGAAGAAGCGCTGCTCGACGCCGTCGCGCTCCACGAACTGCCGGGTCAGGAACTCGACCAGCGCCTGCGCCATGGTGAGGCGGCGTGTCGCCATCGGCCCTCTATTGTGGCCCCGCGCCGGGGCCGCGCGCTACGACAGCCAGCGCGTGACCGCGTCCAGCTCGCCGCCCCCATCCGCCGCGTCGAGCGACCGAGCTGCCTGCTCCTCGCTCCATCCCCGGTGAATGATACCGTCCACCGCGCGCGCCACCACGAGCGGATCGCGATTCCCGGGGTAGAGGACGTTGCGCCCCACCAGGGCCCCGCGCACCGCGCTACCTGCCGCCAGCGCACCGGCCGTCGCGGCCAGAAACGGCCGCGGATCGCCGGCCGACTCGCCGCCAAGGAGCAGGATCGGCAGGGTGGTGGAGCGGGCGACCTGCTCGTACCCGTCGCAGTAGGGCAGTTTCAGCCACAGGTAGCGGCTCGAGCTGCCCAGCGCCGACGCAACGCCTGCGGCCCGGGCCAGGGCGCCGGCCTCCTTCAGCACCTTGAGCCCCTTCGGTCCGCGCTCGACCGGCAAGGGCTCCAGGAAGGTGGGCAGGCCGAGCTCGTTCAGGCGCGAGATCGACTCGGCGCACGCGACCATGGTTCGCAGCGAGCCGGGGTCATCGTCGCCGATTCGCAGCAGCAGCTTGCCGCCGTCGAGGCCGAAGCGGCGCACGGTCTCGGCGTCGGCGCCGGTCATCGGATCGTCGAGCTCCCACGAAGCTGCCGCCAGGCCGCCGCGGTTGAGGCTGGCGATGAGGAGCTTGCGGTCGAGGAAGGCGGGCCCGCCCGCGTCGCGCAGGAGCTCGCCGAGGAGCAGCAGATCCTCGAGGATGTCCATGGTCGCCATGACGCCGTCGACCGCGCCGCCCAGGAGGATGCGCACGATGCGGGCGAGGTAGTCGTGGCGGTCGGCCATCGCGAGCGGGTCGCTTCCGACCGCGGTGACGCGCCGCGCCGGGTGATCGGCGGCGAGCAGGTTCAGCCGCCCGTCGCTGGTGAGAGCGTCGCGCCGGCGCCGGCGGGCCGCGGCCGCCTCGACGCGGCGCGGATCGCTCACGCGAAGGTCGGTGACGCGGCTCAGGACCTGGCGGGGGAGAAAGTCGCTGGGGGAGAAGGCCTGTGACGACACGCGGCGGGATCGTGCGCGCCGGGCCGCCCCGTGTCCAGGGGTCCCCGGTCCATGCTCCGCTGCGTGACCCGCGACCGGGGCGACGGGGCCTCGCGTCAGTGCGCGAGTGGCGCCGGCGGGGCGCGCCGCCTCGCGCCCGGCGCCGGAGAGCCGGCAAGGAATGCGCGCAGCGCGCCCATGGTGCGGTCGAACGCCTCGACCTGCGGGATGTGACCCACGCCCTCGATCTCGACCAGCTCGGCGCGCGGGATCGCGGCGGCCGCGCGCCGCCCCAGCTCCGGGTAGTTGC
>DATFRY010000186.1:0-6136 GCA_035262925.1 Kofleriaceae bacterium
TTCATCGAGATCGCCTCGACCGGCGGCACCGTGATCGAGCAGCTCGCCGAGTTCAACAACCTGGACGACACCCAGGACCAGTACATCCGCTTCGACATCCCGGTGGCGAGCGACGTCGCGGGGCAGACCGTCCGCCTCCAGCTGCGGACGACCGCCGACCTCAGCCTCGACACCCATTTCTTCTTCGACTCGCTCTCGCTCGACGCGGTCACCTGCGCGGGCGGGGCCCCGCGCTGACCCGGCTCTCGGCCGAGCGCTGAGGGGCCCCTGGCGGGCGCGCGCGACCGGCCCTGCCGCGTCCGGCGCGCGGCGCGGTCGAAAAGTTGCCCACCTGGCCGGTTGGCGGTACGGCACGAGAGGGAAGCAGCCAGCGCCGCGCGGCGCATCGGTGACCATGACGCCCTTCCAGTTCAGCCAGGCCCAGACCGGATCCGAGCGCGAGTCGGTCGACGAGGGCGACGACGCCCTGGCCATCTCCGTGGAGATCTCGGACGGTTTCGAGACAGACGACGAGGACGCGGACCACGGCGACGGGGACGGGGACGGCGACGGCGACGGCGGGCAGGAATCCCCCGCGGTGGTCCTGCGCGGCACCCGCGCCGGCCTCGAGATCGTGATCGACACCAGCGCCTCGATGGACGAGATCGCGGACGAGCTGACCGCGCGGCTCGAGCAGTCGCCGGGCTTCTTCGCCGGCAACGACGCCTGCGTGCGCGTGCTCGGCCGCCTGCCGATCGGCGCGCTGGCCCGCCTGGAGCAGGTGACCTCGCGCTTCGCCCTGCGCATCGTCGAGGTCGGACCGCCGCCGCGCCAGCCCGCGGCGGACGCCGACAGCGTGGACGTCGACCTCGGGCTCGAGCCCGAGCCGGAGCTGCCGGCGCCGCCGGCGGTCCAGCTGCCCGCGCGGGCCACGGTGCCGCGCATGGTGATCGGGCCGATCCGGTCCGGCGTCGTGCTCGACGCGGAGGCCGATCTGATCGTGGTCGGCGACGTCAACCCGGGCGCCGAGATCCAGGCGCGCGGCAACATCATCGTGCTCGGCCGGCTGCGCGGCGTCGCCCACGCCGCGGTGGGCGGCGAGTGCGGCTTCATCTTCGCGCTGCGCTTCGAGCCGCAGCAGCTCCGCATCGGCCGCCTGGTGGCGCGGGCCGGAGAGTCGGACGCCCCCGGCCAGGGGGCCGAGATCGCCTACGCCACCGGCCGCACCATCGTGGTCGAGCGGTACCAGGGAAGATTGCCGAGCGGCCTCGAAGCCGCCGCCTGAGAGGAGAAAGTTCATGGGTCGAGCCATCGTCATCACTTCCGGCAAGGGCGGCGTCGGCAAGACGACCGCGACCGCCAATCTCGGCTGTGCGCTGGCCCAGCTCGGACACAGCGTGGTGCTGATCGACGCCGACATCGGGCTCCGCAACCTCGACGTCGTGATGGGCCTCGAGAACCGGATCGTCTTCCACCTGGTCGACGTGATCCAGGGCCGCTGCACCGCGCAGAAGGCGCTCATCCGCGACCGGCGGATCGAGAACCTGTTCCTCCTGCCCGCGTCGCAGACCGACGACAAGGACGCCGTCAAGCCCGACCAGATGAAGGCGCTCATCATCGAGCTCAAGGCCAGCTACGACTACGTCATCATCGACTGCCCGGCCGGCATCGAACAGGGCTTCCGCAACGCGATCGCCGGCGCCGACGAGGCCATCATCGTCGCCACCCCGGAGGTCTCCTCGATCCGGGACGCCGACCGCGTGGTCGGCCTCCTGGCCGCGCAGAGCACGCCGACCCGGCTGATGGTCAACCGCATCTCGCCGGCGATGGTGAAGCGCGGCGACATGCTGTCGCAGGCCGACGTGATCGAGATCCTGGCGCTCGAGCTGGTCGGCGCCATACCGCTCGACGACGAGATCGTGGCCACCACCAACAAGGGGCTGCCGGCCGCGATCAACGGCCGCTCGCCGGCGGCCAGGGCCTTTGCCGAGCTGGGCAGGCGGGTCGCCGGGGTCGATGTGGAGGAGGAGGTGCGGGAGACCGGCGTCGGCTTCTTCGCCCGTCTCGGCCGCGCTCTCGGCCTCTCGCCGGCTTGATCCCGGCCTCGCGTCGCGACTGGAGGCTCGACCATGTGGAACGAGATCAAGAATTTCTTCGTGGGTGCGCGGCGCAGCACCAGCAAGGAAGAGGCAAAGGGGCGCCTGCACCTGGTACTGGCCCACGACCGCGCCGGCATCGACGGAGCCAAGCTGCAGGAGCTGCGGGCGGAGGTGGCGGCGGTGATCCGCAAGTACGTCGAGATCGATCCCGAGGCGGTGGAGATCCACATCGAGCGCGTCTCGCCGCAGGACTCGCAGCTCAGGGTGCACAGCCCGCTGCCGACCCGGCCGGGCGTCTCGGCGGGGTAGGGCGATCGCGGCTACGGCCTGAGCTCGAACGGACCCGACGGCGCGCCCGCGTCCTCGGCGGCGATGCGCGCGAGCAGGCCGAACGACAGGCGGGCGTTGATCTCGCTCAGCCGCTGCAGGCGCAGCGCGCCCAGCCGGTCGCGCCACAGGTAGGCGTCGACCGAGAACGGGCCCCGGTAGCCCGCCGCGGCCAGCGCCTCGCCGCTGGCGGCGGCCGCCTCGCACACGGCGTCGCGGTGCTGGTGGGCGGGGCCGCCGGCGCCGGCGTCGTCGATGACGGCGGCGCGGAACACGCCGCGCGGATCGTTGTCGAGCCGGTGCGGCGCGAACAGGCGCACGCCGCCCGGGTGGACCAGCCCCGCGCAGGCCAGATCGGCGACCCGGTCGACCCAGGGCTCGAACACGAGCTCCCCGAAGCGGCCGAGCAGGCGCTCGATGCGCACCCGCTCGCCGCGGCCCAGCGCGCCGCCGCGGTGGCGCTCGCGGCCGGCCGCCGACAGCGGGGCCTTGAGCAGCCACGCGCGGTCGAGCCCGGCGCCGGCGCCGCCGCCGGCCAGGTGCTGCTCGAGCTCCGCCACGTCGCGCACCGCGCGCGCGCCGGGCAGCGCCCAGCCGCGATCGAGGGCCAGGGCCAGGGCGAAGCCGCGATGGTTGACCCGGCCGGCGAGGTCCGGCGGGGGGCGGAGCAGCCACAGCGCGGCTCGCCAGTCGGCGGCGGTGGCGAGCGCGGCCGCGTCGCGATCGGCGGCCGCGCCGCGATCGGCGGCCGCGTCGCGGGCGGGCGCGTCGCGATCGGCGGCCGCGCGGGCGCGCAGCGCGGACACCGCCCCGGTCTCGGCCCACGCGCACAGCTCGCGCGCGGGCGCCACGTCGCCCAGGCGGCCGGTCTCGACGGCGATGGCGCGCTCGCGCGCCGCGGCGCACATCGCCTCGGGCGGCGCCGGCGCCGGCAGCCACAGCCTGTCACCCGGCCGGGCCAGGAGCGCCATGTGGCTGGCCGCGGGCCCGACCAGCCGGGACGCCGCGGCCGACAGATCCGGGTGCGGCCCCGGCGTGTGGGCGCGCGCGAGCTCGATCTCGCCGTCCAGGTTGGCGACCAGCAGGCGCGCGCTCATCGCCGCGCGCCGCTGGGCCGGGTCGGCGCGGCGGCGGCCAGGCCGGCGATGAACTCGTCGTCGAGGCCGGCCGCACGCCGGCTCGCGACGCACATCTCGCGGCCGCGCGCGCGCCCGGGTCCGAGCGGCGGGGCGAGGCTGTCGACATACGATCGCCAGCCAGAGACCTGCTCGCCGGCGAAGCGGAGCAGCCAGCGCCAGGCGAAGCGGACGTGGCGGATCTCGTCGCGGTGGACCTGGCCCAGCACGTCCGCGGTGGCGGCGTCGCCGACCCCGCGGGCCGCGGCCGCGTACTCCTGGGCGAAGTCGAGGTTGGCGTTCTCGAACGTGAGACCCATGACGCAGACGAAGTGGCGCGGGCTGGAAAACTGGCCCAGGTGGTTCCAGAAGTGGCCGGTCAGCGGGAAGTCGCCCATGCGGTGTCCGTGCGCCGCCAGCCGGTCCATGTAGAGCCGCATGTGGCGCTGCTCCTCGCCCAGGATGACCGCCAGGCCGCGCCGGAAGCGGGCCGGCGCGGCGGGGAAGGCCAGGAGCGCCCAGGCGAACAGCTCGACCGCCTGGAGCTCGTGGTTGGCCAGCGCGTGCAGGATGCGAGCGCGCTGCTCGCGGTCGTGCATGCCGGCCACCGGCGGCACCCGCCCGGCGCGCGCCGGCTGCACGCGCAGCTCGTGCGGCCGCACCGGGGCCTCCACCCGCAGCGCGGGGCCGAGCCGCTCGTCCGGCGCGCCGGGCGGCAGCGGGGCGAGCTTGCCGGCCAGCGTGTCGGCCTCGACGATGGCGAGCGCCAGCTCGGTCAGGGTGGGAGACGCGGCGCGGGCGCGCGGCGCGGCCTCCTCGCGGTCCTGACGTCGGTCGGGGCCAGCCACGCCCCCAGCCACCGCCGCCGCGTCCACGCCCGCCTCTGGCCCCGCCACTGGTGCCCCGCGCGCCCCGGCCCTCAGCCGCGCCGCCGCCGCCGCCGCGCGACCAGCGCGATCGCCACCGAGCCGAGCGCGATCGCCGCGAGTCCGTCGGCGCCGCGGCCCGACTGGCAGCCGCCGGCGTCGTCGTAGCCGGGCCAGCACACGCCGTCGTCCCCTGCCGGCCGGCAGCCGAAGCCGTCGGGGCAGCCGCCCTCGCCCTCGTGGCACGACTCGGTGCAGAACTTGTCCTCGCCGTCGTCGCCGCACTGGCCGCCGCTGCAGTCGCCGTTGCCCTGGCAGGCCTCGCCCAGCCCGCCGGGCGAGCCGGGGCCGAGCACGCAGCGGCCATCGACGCAGGTCTCGACGTCGAGGCACTGATCGGCCGACTGGCAGGGGGCGCCCTGGGTCACCTCGATCTTGGCGGTGGCCTGCACGCCGGCCGTGTCGAACGCGCGCACCTCGACCAGCTGGATGCCGTCGGACAGGGTGGGGGGCACCGCGAACGCGAACGGCTCGTCGTTGATGGCCTCGATCAGCCGGTTGTTGACCCACAGCTCGACGCGGGACACGTCGATGTCGTCGCTGGCGGTGACGCTCACCGGGAAGCCCTTGCGCACGCTGGCGCCGTTCTGCGGGTCGGTGATCGACACGGTGGGCGGCGTGTCGCTGCCGGACGGGCCGAACACGTCGAGGATGGAGGTGTACGAGTTCTGCGTGGTGCCGCCGCACATGCACTGGCGCGCCTCGAACTCGCCGCACTTGCCGTCCTCGTTGCGGAACCACTTGTCGGGCGCGCAGGTGCTGAGATAGGTCATCGGGTCCTCGCACAGGAACTCGTGGTCGAGGCCGAAGGCGTGCGCGCTCTCCTGGGCCACGGTCCAGCAGATGTCCGGGACCGAGCCCTGGTAGATGTTGGCGAAGCTGTAGGTGATGGCGTTGTTGATGATGCCGCAGTTGAAGGGGGCCACGCCGCCGACGTTGTCGGGGAAGCCGAGCTCGTCGGGCGCGCCGGCCACCACCGCCTCGAAGTGCGGCGCCGGGCTCGGGTCCTGATCGGTGATGGTCACGTCGAAGGACTTGTACGCCGTCTTGACGCACTCGACGACCGAGGCCCACGCGACGTCGCCGCCGTTGAAGGGGGTCAGGCTCCCGTTCTGCTGCAGGATGCTCGACTGGTTGGAGCCGGAGTCCTCGACCGTGCTGGCGACGAAGTCGCAGTCGCCCGGGCCCGCGCATCGATTCAGGTAGATGACGTTGGTCAAGGCCCCCCGCCTCGGGCCCTCTGCAGGCTCGGTCACGATGTACGTGGGGCGCGGCCTGTCAGCCAGCGCGGGCGATGCGGCGAGAAGCGTGGCGATGGCGAAGAGCCAGCCGAACCGGGTCACGGCAGAGTACCTCCATGGCTGAGTGCTTCCCGCGCGGAAGGGACATGTTGGCGTGGGGATGGCCGCCAGGTAAAGGCGTTTTGTCCGCCTCCGCTGCGCGCCGGCGCCTGACCATCATTTCGCGGCGCTGAATTCGCGCGGTTCGCGGAGGGTGATGCCGGCGGCGCTGGGAAACGTCCGGCACCCTGTGGTAGGCGAGGCCGATGAATGACCTGTTCGAGCTGGCGGCAGCCCTCGACTGCGCGCGCCTGACTCTGTGGACCGATCGCGCCAGCGGCCTCCGCGCGGTGTTCGCGCTCGACGACGTCACGCTCGGACCCGCGGTGGGTGGCATCCGCACGCGCGCG
>DATFRY010000187.1:0-20024 GCA_035262925.1 Kofleriaceae bacterium
AACAGCGGCGACGACAACGGCGGCCCCGACGCCGGCGAACCGGACGCGGCCGTGCCCCAGATCGTGCGGACGGGCACCGTGGCGATCACCGAGACCACCCTCACGAACCCGCCGATCGTCGAGACCGATCCGCCCATCCAGGGCGCGGTCGTCACGATCTCCTTCATCGACAACGAGGCAGTGACCGTGCCGCCGGTCGAGGGGTTCGACAATCCCATCGGCGCCTGCCAGATCTTCGTCTACGACGTGACGGCCGGACAGTCCGAGCCGGCGACCGTCGACGAAGGCCCGATCACAGTCACGGGCACCGCCAACGGCGACTTCACCTGCGCCTTCAACGCCGACCGCGGCTACGTGTGCCAGTCCGCGGACGCGGTCGCGGCCGGAGGAGTGGCCGGAAATGCCGCGGGCGCCACGTTTGACGGCCCAGAGCTGCCCGGTGACCCTCGCACATCGATCCTCAGCGGCTTGGGCGCGACTGTCAACGCGGGTCCCATCAACGGCTCGCAGATGCTGCTCGACGGCTTTGGCGACAAGAGCCTCGATGGGCAGACGTTCGCGGTCATCAACCGGCCGTCTAACAACACAGTTCTTCTCGCTACACCGGGACCGGTCCCCGATCTCATCCAGAATGCGTCCGGGACGGCTACCTACACCACCTTCATCGGCGCTGGTCCCATTCCAAATCCGTTCGGCTACAACTTCATGACCGACGCGTCCGACGTGGCCATCGGGTTCGAGGGCTCGAAGCTCGTCCCGGCCTTCAACGGAAGCTACACGCCCGACGGCGAGGGATTCGAGCTGGTCAGCGACCCGACCAACAACATCTTCCTGCCGCACGAGTTCCCGACCGCGCTGCCGGCGTCGGGCCCCGCCAGCTTCGGCTGCGCCGCCGAGGGCTGCGGAGTGGCGGGTGCTGGCGGCCAGGTCTTCGCCACGATCATCAATGGCAGGACCACCGACGGTGCGACTCCTCCCGCTGATCAGGATCCGCTCGGTGTCGCGATGCCGGACCCGGTGGGGTCGTTTGCGACCTTCACCTGCGGCTTTGCCGGGATGGACCAGGCCAGCATCACTCCCGAGGAGCTGGAGGTCATCCTCGGCACCAACCCCACGCGCATCCAGACGACGGTCGTGCGCGCCCAGGTCACCCTCAACGCGACGGCCGCGAGCGACTCCGCCGAGACCCGGATCATCGTGGGCCACAGCCAGACCGGCTTCACCACGGTCGAGGCGCCGCCCAAGCTCGCTCGCCCGAGGAACTAGCGACGACCTCGACTGCGATCCTCGAAGCGGCGCGCCTCCGGGCGCGCCGCTTTCTTTTTGGCTCTATTCGAACACCCGGACCGGATCGACGTCGGCGGGAGTCTCGTCGTCACCCACGTCGTCTGTGAAGCCGAGGCCCAGCTCACCTCCGGTGTTGCTTCCCCAGCAGCGCAGCGAGTCATCATCCAGCAGGGCACACATGTGCACGGTCGGCCCGCCCGATGACAGCATGACCGCGGCGCCTCCAATCTGGACGTTTCCGGCACCAGCCGGCGCCTCATCGTCGCCGATCGGGTCACGGCTTCCATGGCCGAGCACTCCGCTCGTCGGGACTCCGGGCGGTTCGGTGCCCCAGCAACGGACGGACCCGGCGCTCAGCCGCGCGCACCGCGCAGAGCCTGCCGCGGCCAGCTCCACGACCTGGCCACCAACATCGACGTTGCCGGCACTCGCGGGCGTCTCGTCGTCGCCGATGTCTTCGTTCTCCTGGTAGCCAAGCGTATAGCTGGCGTCTTTGGGCAGATGCCCGACGCCCCAGCATCGGACACGGCCCTCTGACAGCAGCACACAGGTGTGCGCCTGGCCTGCGGCCACCGCCAGCGCACTACCACCAACGTTGATGTTGCCTAGGTCTGGCAGCGCCTCGTCGTCTCCGACGATCTCGGCGCCCCCGTAGCCCATCGGACCGGTGCGGCTGAACGCGAGCATGGTCCCCCAGCAGCGAACGAAGCCGCCCGCCACCAGCGCGCACGTGTGGTGATCGCTGGTGCTGATGCGGGTGGCCTTGCCGCCAAGCAGCACCGGACTGCGGGAACCGGGTACTTCATTGTCACCGATGCTCGCCTGGTCGCCCGTGCCGAGCTCGTACAGGGTGTTGAGCCCCCAGCAGCGAACGTCACCCGATTCGAGCAGCGCACAGGTGTGACTCCCGCCGGTGACGATCTGCGCAGCCGGCCCCCCGACATCCACGTCTGGAAGTAGGTCGGGCGTATTTCCCGGACCGAACAGATCGTCCTCGTGTCCGTAGCCGAGCAGGCCGTGGTTGAAGCCCCAGCAGCGGATGTTGCCGGCCTCGTAGAGAGCACAGGTGAACGAGGCGCCGGCGGCTACCTGCTTGATCCTGCCTCCGGTCGGCACGTCTCCGGCTTGATAGGGATGCTCGTCGTCGCCGATGTTCTCGGCGTCGGGGTAGCCGAGCGCGATGCCCTCTCCCCAGCAGCGCAGCCCGCCATCATTCAGGACCACGCAGGTGTGCTGTCGACCTGTTGATATCTGGATGATGTGGCGCTCGGTCGCGGCGTCCTCCGACGGAGCGCCACCGTCGGCGTTCCCCGAATCCCCGGGACCGCCCGACCCGGCGTCGGCGTCGGAGTGGGGGTTGGGATCGGGGATGCAGGTGCGGGCCACGCCGTCGGAGGCGGGGTAGTCGCCGGCGAGGTCGCAGAAGGGGCGGTCCGGGTCGGTGCACCTGGTGTTGGCGTCGCAGTAGAGCGGGTCGTACTTGGTGCACGCGGGGAGGGTCAGGGCGGCGGCCGCGCAGGCGGCGATGAGCAGACGGCAGGGGGAGGACATGCGGCGGATATCGGACCGGCCGGGTGTCTGGTTGTCAATTGACTCGCGGGCCGAGCACCGCGGTGCGTCGTCGCGGCTGGAGTCGTTTGCTCCCGCACTGTCCTGGGGCGGGGTGTCCGGGATCCCGGACGCGCGCCGCGCGGCGGGGCGGATCATTTCTTTCGATGCGCGTGCAACAGCGAGGCGGAGGGGCCGACATGAGGGGCGATGAGCTACCACGATGATCGCGACACGGACACGGTTCCGCACGAGCGCATCGCTGCGACGGTGGCGCTGCGGCGCGATCCGGTGATCGCGCTGCGCGTGCATGGCAGCGGGCGCGAGGTCGATGTGCCGGAGGAGTGCCAGCGGCTGATGATCGGAGCGTCGCGCTCGTGCGACGTGGTGCTCGACGATCCTTATGTGTCGGCGTTCCACTGTCAGCTCGAGCGCCGCGGGCCCGAGCAGATGCTGGCGCGCGACCGCCAGAGCAAGAACGGCACCTTCATCAACGGCAACCGGATCGAGATCGCCGAGCTCCGGCCAGGATCGATCCTGCTGGTGGGCGGGGTGAGCCTGCTCGCGCTCGGGCGCCTCGCCCGCGGGCAGCGCAGCGCGCGCGAGGCGCTGGTCGGGCGCGCGCCCCCGTTTCGCGCCGCCGTCGACCGCGCGCTCCTGGCCGCGACCTCGAGCTGCAACGTGCTGCTGGTCGGCGAGACCGGGACCGGCAAGGAGCTGTTCGCGCGCGCCATCCACGAGGCGTCGGCGCGCGCGCTCGGGCCGTTCGTGGCGGTCAACTGCGGCGGCATCCCGGCCGAGCTGGTCGAGTCGGAGCTGTTCGGCCACGAGCGCGGCGCCTTCACCGGCGCCACCTCGGAGCGCGACGGCGTCTTCGCCCAGGCCGACGGCGGCACGCTGTTCCTCGACGAGCTCGGCGAGCTGCCGGCCGCGCAGCAGCCGCACCTCCTGCGCGCGCTCGAGACCCGGCGCATCCGCCGGGTCGGCGCCGATCGCGAGCAGCCGGTCAACATCCGCCTGGTCGCCGCCACCAACCGCCTCGACCTCGACGCCGCCGGGTCGCCGCTGCGCCTCGATCTCTTTCACCGGGTGGCCACGCTGGTCGTCGAGCTGCCGCCGCTGCGCATGCGGCGCGACGACATCCCCCTCCTGGTCGACAGCTTCCTGGCCGAGCTGGAGCCCGAGTTCGGCCCGCGCGCCATCCCGCGCGGCGTGCTCGACGCGCTGGCCGACCATCCCTGGCCGGGCAACGTGCGCGAGCTGCGCCACGCGGTGCAGCGCGCGGCTGCGCTGTCGAACCACTACGAGCTCCGGCTCGAGGATCTCCTGCCCCGCCGCACCACGCTCGCGTATGCCGCGCCCCACCCGATGGCGTCGGCGGCCGGCGAGTCTGTCATCAACCTCGTCGAGGCGGCGCAGCGCGAGATGATCCGCGACGCGTATCGCCGCCACGGCTCCGTCCGGCGCGCCGCCGCCGCGCTCGGGATGCCCAAGTCGACCTTCGCCGACAAGGCGCGCAAGTTCGGCATCCTGTGAACGCCGCGGGATCGCCGCGGCGAGCGCCGGGACGAGGTCGGGGCCGACGACTCCGGCCGGACGGAGCTGGCCACCCGAGGACGCCGGCCTCCGCCGCGACGGTTCGCGTCAGCGGCGACGGCCGCGAGGTCGATCCTTCCGGCGGGCCCTGCGGCGCGCCGTGGGAGGCGCGGTGAGGCTGCCGTAGCGCGACAGCGGGATGTAGCCGCCCGGCGTGAAGACGACCCCCTCGCGCTCGAGGAGGCCGCGCTGCACCGAGCCGCCGACCGGGTCGAGGATGGCCACCTTGGCCAGGCCGCGGGCGTGGGCGCCGACGACGCGCTGCCAGGGCAGGCCGCGGCCGGTGGACGCGCGCATGGCGGCGCCGGCGGCGCGGGCGGCGCCCGGGTGGCCGGCCAGCTCGGCGACCTGGCCGTAGGTGAGGACCCGGCCGCGCGGGATGCGGCGCACCACCGCGTAGAACTCGTCGTAGAGCTCGCCGACCGGCGCGGCGTCGCCCCGGGTGCGACCGGGCCTGGACCTCGGCATCGGGGCACGCTACGACAACGATCGATGAAGATCCAGGTGCGCTACTTCGCGGTGCTGCGCGAGCGGCTGCGCAGCGACGGCGAGACGCTCGAGCTGGCGGACGGGGCCACGGTCGCCGGCGCGCTCGACGCCCTGTGCGCGCGCCACGACGCGTTCGCCTCGCTGCGCGGGCGCTGCCAGACCGCGGTCAACCAGACCATGGTGCGGGCCGACGAGGTGCTGCGCGACGGCGACGAGCTCGCGCTCATCCCGCCGGTCGCGGGCGGCAGCGATCGCCACGTGCGCGTCCTCGACGAGCCGCTCTCGCTCGACCGCGTGGTGCGCGCGGTGAGCTCGCCCGACGCCGGCGGCGTCGTCACCTTCACCGGCGTGGTGCGCCGCCACAGCGCGGGTCGCGCGGTCGAGCGCCTCGAGTACGAGGCCTACGGCGAGATGGCCGAGAAGGTGATGCGCGCGCTGTGCGACGAGGTCGAGGCCGAGATCGCCGGCGCGCGCGTCGCGGTCGAGCACCGGGTGGGCGCGCTCGCCATCGGCGACGTCGCGGTCGTCATCGCCGCCTCGGCGGCGCACCGGGCCGAGGCCTTCACCGCGTGCCGCGCCCTCATCGATCGGCTCAAGCAGCGCGTCCCGATCTGGAAGAAGGAGATCGGTCCGGACGGCGCCGAGTGGGTCGGCCTCGGCCCGTAGCCGGCGCCATCGCCGGCCGCGTCACTCGGTCAGCACGCGCACGCCGCGCGGCATGTCGATCCGCTGCGACTCCTCGAAGTCGAGCTCGTCGCCGTCGGGGCCGGGCGCGCGCAGCACGATGACCTGGTCGCGCTGATAGACCAGGCGGACGCGCAGGCCGTCGCCGCCGGTGCACTCGAGCGCGAAGAGCGGCTTCATCGGCACGCCCGGCGGGTTGCGCCGCACCTGGCAGGGCCCCGGCAGGTCGCCCAGATCGACCCGCCTGGTCGAGCCGGTCTCGTCGGTCTCGATGAGCCACAGGTCGAGCTTGCCGCCGGCGTCCTCCTCGCCGCGCGCCGGCGCCGACGGAAGCAGCTCGAGCGACAGCACGAGGCGCTTGTACAGGACCGGCGTCCTGCTCCTTGCCGGAGGAGGCGATCCGCCGCACGCGCCCGCGCCGCACAGCCCGATGATGGTGATGGACAGGATCACCCGAGCCGGCCGCTGCATCCCCGCCATCGTATATCCGGTGTACGCTGGATCCCATGGGCCTGGCCCGGCTGGTGGTCATCGAGGGACCCGACGTCGGTTCGGAGTTCGACCTCCCGATGCGGGGCGGTGGCATCGGCCGCGGCGAGGACAACGTCGTCCAGCTGACCGACCTCGCGGTGTCGCGCCAGCACTGCTCGATCGAGTGGCGGGACGGCGGCTTCGTCCTGGTCGACGCCGGCAGCCGCAATCGCACGATGGTCAACGGCAAGCCCATCTCGCGCCACCCGCTCGAGCAAGGCGACGAGGTCGCCATCGGCAAGACCCGGCTCGCGTTCCTCCCCGCCGAGGGCGGGCTCGCGGTCCTGCGCCAGGGCATGCCGAGCCGCGTCACGATGGAGGTCGGATCGGGTGAGCTCCTGCGCGCGGCGTCGGCCGCGGCCGGTCGAGATCACCGCGCCGCGCGCCACCTCGCGTCGCTGGCCGGGCTGGGTCAGCGCCTGCGCGACATCGAGTCGAGCGCCGAGCTGGGGCCGGCGGCATGCGAGGCGGCGCGCGCCGCGCTGGCCGCCGATCGCGCCCTCCTGTTCGTGCGCGACGCCGGCGGCCGGGTCTCGCCCGCCGCCAGCGCGCTCGCGCAGCAAGGCGGCGACGCGCAGGTGGCGCTGCCGCGCGACGCGATGGACAAGGTGCTGGCCGAGAGCAAGGCGATCGCGGTGGATGGTCTGCACGGCAACCGGACCGGCATGATGGCGCCGCTGTTCGGCCCCGGCGGCGCGCCGGCCGGCCTGCTCTACGCCGACCGCGCGGCGACGGCCGGCGGCGCCGCGTGGGACGAGGTCGATCTGCTCGGCCTCGGTTGCCTCTCGCACCTGGTGTCGGCGGCGATGGCCGGGCTCAGCGCGCGCGAGGTGCTGGAGCGCGAGAACCGATCGCTCGAGGAGCAGGCCGGCGGCGGCGAGTTCATCGGCGGCACCGCCGAGGCGCGCGCCGTGCTCGCGTTCGTGGCCAAGGTCGGCCCGTCGGACGCCACGGTCCTCCTGACCGGCGAGTCGGGCAGCGGCAAGGAGATGGTGGCGCGCGGCATCCACCGCACCAGCCGCCGCCGGCGCCAGGCGTTCGTCGCCGTCAACTGCGCCGCCCTGACCGAGACGCTCATCGAGTCGGAGCTGTTCGGCCACGAGAAGGGCGCCTTCACCGGGGCCACCGAGCGCAAGGTCGGCCGCTTCGAGGCGGCCGACAAGGGGACGCTGTTCCTCGACGAGGTCGGCGAGCTGCCGCTCTCGTGCCAGACCAAGTTCCTGCGCGTGCTCGAGGAGCAGAGCTTCGAGCGGGTCGGCGGCACGCGCCCGCTCGAGGTCGACGTGCGCGTGGTGGCGGCCACCAACCGCGACCTGGGCGACATGGTCCGGCTCGGCCAGTTCCGCGAGGACCTCTACTACCGCCTGTCGGTGATCCACGCGGTGGTCCCGCCGCTGCGCGCGCGGCCGGGCGACATCCCGCTCCTGGCCGAGCACTTCCTGGCCCGGCTCCGTCGCCAGGTGGCGCGCCGCGTGACCGGCTTCGCGCCGCACGCGATGCAGGCGCTGACCCGCCACCCGTGGCCCGGCAACGTGCGCGAGCTGCGCAACGCGGTCGAGCGCGCCATCGTGCTCGGCGAGGGCGAGCTCATCCGGCTCGAGGATCTTCCCCCGCAGCTGTGGAGCGGGCACGCGGGCGGCGCCGCCGCGGCGCACGCGCCGTCACCGCCGCCATCCGTGGCCATGCCGGCCGCGCCGATTCCAGGCGCGCCGATTCCGGCCGCGGCGATGCCCGCGATGGCGATGCCGCCGCTCGCGCCGGTCGCGGGGCCGGCGACCGCGCGCTCGCTCAAGGAGCTGGAGCGCGAGGGCATCGTGGCCGCGCTCGCGGCGACCGGCGGCAACAAGGCCCAGGCCGCCGCCATCCTCGAGATCGATCGCTCGACCCTGTACAAGAAGATCAAGGACTACGGGATCGACGCCTGACCGCCTCGCGGCGGGTCGCTACCGCTTGCGCGGACGCCCGCGGCGGCGGGCCGGAGCGCCGCCGGACATCTCGCCGAGGTCCTCGGCAAACCGCTCCTCGAGCATGTCGTCGATCGTGGTGCGCAGCGAGTCGAGCTTGCGCAGCTCCTCGCGCTCGAACTCCGCGAACGAGTTGTAAAGTCTAGGAAATCCAACCGACATGGCTCCTCCTCGAGGTGACGACCTACGTTGTCCTACATCAACGCACACACCCTACGAGGCGCCGCCTCTCGAATCAAATTTTGGGCAGTTTCCGCGCGCGCCGGCCCCCACCCGAGGCCCGTCAGGGATTCGTGTTACCAATCGATCAATGGGGCGGATCGTCGCCGTCGTGAACCAGAAGGGAGGGGTCGGCAAGACCACGACCGCCGTCAACCTGGCCGCCGGTGTCGCGGCCGCCGGGCACAAGGTCCTCCTGGTCGACTTCGATCCGCAGGGCAACTGCTCGTCGGCCGTCGGATATCCCAAGACCAAGGTCGAGCAGTCGGTCTACGACGCCATCATCGGCCAGGTCGACTTCTCCGCCATCGTCCGACCGACCGACATCACCACCCTGTTCCTCGCCCCCGCCAACATGGACCTGGTCGGCGCCGAGGTGGAGCTCATGAGCGTCGAGGACGGGCGCGAGATGTACCTGTCCAGGAACCTGGCCAATGTCGCCGAGCACTACGAGTTCATCATCATCGACTGCCCGCCCAGCCTCGGCCTGCTCACGGTCAACGCGCTGGCCGCGGCCGACGGCGTGGTGGTGCCGATGCAGGCCGAGTACTTCGCCCTCGAGGGGCTGTCGGCCCTCCTCACCACGATCGATCGCGTGCGCGACAGCGTGAACCCGCGCCTCACCCTCGACGGAGTGCTCTTCTGCATGTACGACCCGCGCACCAACCTCGCCGGCCAGGTGCGCGGCGAGGTCGAGGAGCACCTGGGCGAGAAGGTCTACCGCACTCTCATCCCGCGCAACGTGCGGCTGAGCGAGGCGCCGTCGCACGGCAAGCCGGTCCTGCTCTACGATCTGCGCTGCGCCGGATGCCAGAGCTACCTGGAGCTGGCCCGCGAGTTCGTCGACCGCGCCGGCGTCGGGCCCGGTGCGCCCGGGGCCGCGCCGGCCGGTGCCGCATGAGCCAGGAGCCAGGCCCCCCTTCCGATGCACTGCCGGCCCCGTCGCGAATGACCCAACCGCCGGATCCACCAGAGCGCAGTGATATGTCTCCAGACGGTCACGACCCGCGCGACCCGGCCGGTCCGGGAAAGCGGCGCGCGCTGGGGCGCGGGCTGTCGGCGCTGCTCCCCACGGCCTCGCGGCCACCGGGCGCGGCGGGCGCGGCTCCCGGCCCGGCCGCCACGGCGGCCAACCGCAGCTACTTCCTCGCCCCGGTCGAGGAGATCCACCCCAGCCCCAACCAGCCGCGCAAGCGCTTCGCCGACGGCGAGCTCGACGAGCTGGCCCAGTCGATCCGCGCCCACGGCGTCATCCAGCCGCTCATCGTGCGCGCCCGGGCCGGCGGCGGCTTCATCCTCATCGCCGGCGAGCGCCGCTGGCGCGCCGCCCAGCGCGCCGAGCTGCTCGAGGTGCCGGTGGTGGTGCAGGACGTCTCGTCGCGCGACTCGTTCGAGCGCGCGCTGGTCGAGAACCTCCAGCGCTCCGACCTGAACCCGATCGAGGAGGCGGAGGCGTATCAGCGCCTGGTCGGCGAGCACGGCTACACCCAGGAGCAGGTGGCGGAGCGGGTCGGCAAGGAGCGCAGCACGGTCACCAACAGCCTGCGCCTGCTCAAGCTGCCGTCCGGCGTGCGCGAGAAGGTCGAGGAGGGCGTGCTGACGATGGGCCACGCGCGCGCGCTGCTCGGCCTCGACTCGGTCTCCGAGATCGAGGTCGTGTCGCGCCAGGTGGTGTCCAAGGGCCTCTCGGTGCGCGCGACCGAGGCGCTGGTGCGGCAGCGCCTCGCAGGGGCCAAGGCCAAGGCCGCGCCCAAGCCGGCCCGCAAGAGCGCCTCGGTGCGCGACGTCGAGAATCGACTGACCAAGACGCTCGGCGCCCAGGTCAACCTGCACGAGGGCAAGAAGGGCAAGGGCGGCCACATCGAGATCCGCTACGCCGATCTCGACGACCTCGATCGATTGCTCGAGCGCCTGCTCCGGCGCTGATGTGCGTGTCGGTTTTCGGCGGCCGGCCGCGCCCCGGCGCGCAGCGCGCTCGCGCATAATGGAAGGTCTCCATGGACGAGCGGGTTCATGACCGGGTCCCGTTCTGCGTGCGCGTGCAGTTCCGCAACGCCTCGTCCCTGCTGGTCGCCTACAGCGTGAATCTGTCTCGGGGCGGCGTGTTCCTCGAGACCGAGGAGCCGGTCCAGATCGGATCCGAGGTGACGCTCCAGCTCGAGGTCGCCCGCGCCGGTCCGGTGCTCCTGAGCGGCCGGGTCAGCTGGCGCCGCGAGCGACCCGATCGCGACGGCCCGGTCGGCATCGGGGTCGAGTTCGACGACATGGTCGACACGCTGGGCGAGCTCATCGACAGCCTGGTGACCCAGTTCTCCGGCATCACGGTCCTGCTGCTCTGCCACGACAGCAAGACGCGCGCCGCGCTCGCCCGCCAGCTGCGCTCGATCATGTCGACCGCCGAGGTGGTGGGCGCGAGCGACGCGCGCGTGGCCGTGAGCCTGCTCGACGAGGAGATCGATCTGGCGGTGCTCGACGCCGACGGCGATCCCGACGCCGCGCTCCTGGTGCTCGCGCGGGCGCAGTCGCTGTTCAGCCCGGTCCCGAGCATCGTGCTGACCGCCAGCGACGCGCTGCGCGGCCGGGCCCGCGAGGGCGGCGCCGACGAGGTGGTGTCCAGCCCGCCTCCTCCGGGTGAGCTGCAGACCGCCGTCATGCGCGCGCTCGGCAAGCCGAGCTCGGTCCGCACGCGGTAGTCGATCATTCCGCTCGTCGAGGACGCGCGCGGGCGGCGAGGTCAGCCCGCGTCGCGACGACCCGCGGTTCAGCCTTTCGATCGCTCGGCCGCGGCCAGCGTGTTCTCGAGCAGGCACGCGATGGTCATCGGACCGACGCCGCCCGGGACCGGCGTGATCGCGGAGGCGCGCAGGGCCGCGCCGGCGTAGTCGACGTCGCCGCACAGCTTGCCGTCCTCGCCCCGGTTCATGCCGACGTCGATGACGACGGCGCCGGGCTTGATCCACTCGCCGCGGATGGCGCGGGCGCGGCCGATCGCGGCGACCAGCACGTCGGCGCGCGCCACCTCGGCGGGCAGATCGCGGGTCTTCGAGTGGCACACCGTCACGGTCGCGTGCGCGTTGGTGAGCAGGAGCGCCATCGGGCGGCCGACGATGTTGGAGCGGCCGACCACCACCGCATGGGCGCCCGGCAGGTCCACGCCGGACTCGGCCAGGAGCCGCATGCACCCCTTGGGGGTGGCGGCGATGAAGCGCGGCCGGCTCTGGGCCAGCCGCCCGATGTTGTCGGGGTGGAAGCCGTCGACGTCCTTCTCCGGCGGGATCGCGTCGAGCACGGGGATGGGATCGATGTGCGGCGGCAGCGGCAGCTGGACCAGGATGCCGTGCACGCGCGGATCGTCGCCCAGCGCGCGCACCAGGTCGAGCAGCTCGGCCTGGGTGGTGGCCTCGGGCAGGCGGTGATCGAAGGAGGCGACGCCGACCTCGCCGGCCGCGGTGTGCTTGTGGCGCACGTAGACCTGCGACGCCGGATCACCGCCGACCAGGACCACGGCCAGGCCGGGCACGATGCCGCGCTCGGCCACGCGCGCCACTCCGGCGCGGACCTCGTCGCGGACGCGGGCTGCCACGGCCTTGCCATCGAGTACGGCTGCGCTCATCGCGATCCCTTCCTGGCCTTCCTGGCCGATTTCGAGCTGTCCTTGCCGTCCTTGCCCCCGGAGCCGGAGCTGTCCTTGCCGCCCGAGCCCGAGCCCGAGCCCGAGCCCGAGCCCGAGCCGGAGCCCGAGCTGTCCTTGCCCGCCGATCCCGAGCCGGACCCCGACGAGCCCGAGCCCGATGAGTCCGAGCCCGAGCCTGCGCCCGACGCCGAGCCGCCGTCCGACCTGGATGCGGAGTCACCGCCACCGCCGCCTTCCGACCCGCCCCCTGCTCCCTCGCTCTTGCCAGCCCCGGGCCTGGGTGAGGCATAGAGGTCCTTGTACCAGCCGCCGCCCTTGAGCTGGAACGACGTCATCGAGATCTGCCGCTCGAGCGCCTGCGCGCCGCACGCCTCGCACTTCCGCCGGGGCGGATCGCTCATTCGCTGCATGTACTCGAACTGCCGGCCGCACTTCTTGCACGCGTACTCGTAAATCGGCACGGCGGTAGTACTACCCGACACGCCGGGTCGTGGTAAAGACGTCCCGGAGATCGCCCCTTGTCCGCCCTGGTTCGCGCCCTGCACGTTTTCAGCCGGATCGCCCCACTGGCCGGCGACGAGGAGGCCGGTGTCGCCGCCGCGCTCAGCCGCGCGCTGGTCCGCGCCGGGGAGCGGGTCACGGTCGTCACCCGCCGCCCGCCGGGCCTGAGCGACGCCGCCATGGAGAGCGCCGGGCTGGCGCGCCGGCTCGATCCCATCGAGGTTCCCGCGCCCTCGGCCCCGCTCGGCCGCGTCCGCCTGACCGTGCGCGAGGGCAGCCTCGCCGGCGGCGCGGTGCCGGCCTTCGCGCTCGAGGGGCCGGGCAGCGAGGACGACGAGATCCTGGCCGCCGCCGCGCTCGAGCTGGCCGAGCGGCGCGGCATGTGGCCCCACGTGGTGCGCGCGCGCGAGGACGCGCCGCACATCATCGCCCAGGCCGAGGAGCGGGCGCCGCCGCCCGGCTGCGTCCAGCCCGCGTCGGTGCTGCTGCTCGGCGAGGCCAGCGCGCGCCCGGTCCCGGCGCCGCTGCGCGACGCGCTCGCCGCGGCCCACCGCATCGCCCTGCCCTCGGCCAGCTACGCCGGCGAGGTCATCGAGCGCGGCGAGGGCGAGCTGGTCGAGATGCTGCGCGCGAAGGCGGACGAGGTGCGCGGCATCGCCAGCGGCGTCGACGAGGCGCACTGGAATCCGGCGCGCGACCCGCACCTGGCCGATCCGCTGGAGCCGACCCGCGCCGGCAAGGCGGAGCTCAAGCGCGCGCTGCGCCGCGAGCTCGGTCTGGCGCCCGGGCCCGGGCCGCTCGCGGTCGCGCTCGGACCGTTCGATCTGCTCGACTCCGACGCGGCCGAGGGGCTCGCCCACGTCGGGGCCCACCTCGTGCTCGCCCACCCGCCGACGCCCGGCTTCGCCGTCGCCGGGGCCGCGGCAGGGCGCGAGCCCGGCCAGGGGCAGGCCGGGCAATCCGGGCAGCCCGGACAGGCCGGGCAGCCGGGACAAAACGACATCCCGCTCGAGCTGGCGCGAGCCCACCCGATGCGCGTGCGCAGCGTCCACACCGACATCGCGCTGCTCCACCGGATCGTCGCCGCCGCCGACATCGTGCTGCACTGTCACCGCTTCGCGCCGGGCGGCTTCTCGCCGCTCTTCAGCATGCTCTACGGCGCGGTGCCGGTCGCGCCGCGCTCGGGCGCGTTCGCCGACGCCGTGGTCGACTGGGATCCCGGCTCGCGCACCGGCACCGGGTTTCTGTTCTCGCCCTACCGGCCCGAGGACATGCCCGCCGCCATGCGCCGCGCGGTGCGCGCCAGCGCGACCACCGAGGTGTGGGACGAGCTGGTGGCCCGCGTGACCCACGCGGATCTGACCTGGCGCACGGTCGGCGTGCGGCATGCCGAGCTCGGACGCGAGGCGATGCGCGCCGCTCACCCCGCCGACTGAACCAGCCGCGCCTGGCCGCGCGTCGGTCGAGAAATTGCGCCGCCCGCCCGGCGGTGCCTACAATCTCCTACATTGCAGGCAATGCAGGAGGCGTCCATGGAACCGTCCGATCGCCGCATCGGTTTTCGGGTCGAGCTCGAGCTCTTCCTCACCCAGTTCATCCGCGACCGGCCGTTTCGCGTGCTGACCACCAACCTCAGCGAGACCGGCGTCTACGTGCACCGAGTCGCGCTCGACTCGGCGGCGCGCGCGCTCACCGCCGGCACCGTGGTCGGCCTCGAGCTCGAGCTGCCCGGCACCGGTGAGGTCATCTGGGCCCGCGGGGAGGTCTGCCGCGAGCGCAGCGGCCGCGGCGTCTGCGGCAGCGGCGTCCGCTTCGCCGACATGCCGCGCGTGCACGCCCGCATGGTGCGCGACTTCTGCCACGACCGGCGGCGGGCCCGGCTCACCACGCTGCTCGGGCGCATCGGCCACGGCCACGTGCCCCCTCCGCGCCGCGTGATCTTGCCCGGGTAGGCCATCGGCGGCACGCCGCGCCCGGCACCGCGCGCCGTCGGAGAGCCCGCCCCGTCCCACCCGCGGCCCCGTGAGGCCTCTCCGGGATTCGGGCGTTATACTTCCGAGTCGGTCCTGACGCCCCGGGGCCGTCGGGAAGGTGCCCGTGAGAGCTCTTGTCTGCCTCCTGACCCTGGCCGCGACGCTCACCTCGCTACCGGCCCCCCGCTCTGCGCTCGCCCAGGGGGACTGGGACGTCAAGCGCGACCCGTTCGACCGCCAGGTGGTCGCGCGCTACAAGCGCATCCTGGCCCAGAACCCGGGCGACAAGGACGCGCTGGGCAAGCTGCGCGGCATGTACAAGCGCTACCGCTCGGTGGGCCTGCTCATCTCCGAGTACGAGAAGGCGCTGGCGGCAAAGCCCGGCGACTTCGCCATCCTGGTCGTGCTCGGCCACCTCGAGCTCGGCGAGGGCAAGCAGGCCGAGGCGCTCGGCTACTACGAGAAGGCGGCCGCCCTCCGCCCCGCCGACGTCGGCCTCGCCATCTCGCTGGGCGACATGTACCGGCAGGCCGGCCAGGTCGACAAGGCGAAGGACGCCTACGACCGCGCCCTGGCCCGCGCCGGCGACAAGAAGCAGAAGCAGCAGCTCCTGCGCTCGCTCGCCGCCCTCGCGCTCGACAAGAACGACATCGCCGCGGCCAAGGCCTACTTCGACAAGTACATCGCGCTCGACCCGGCCGACGCCCAGGTGCGCCTCGACCTGGCCGACGCCCTGTCGCGCTTCAAGCGCTACGACGAGGCCATCGCCACGCTGCGCGCGTCGGAGAGCCGCCTGCGCGCCGACCCGGCCCGCCGGGTCGAGGTCATCTCCCGCATCGGGCAGGTCTACGAGGCGGCCGGCAAGGACGACGAGGCCATCCGCGAGTACCGGCGCGCGATGACCGCCACGCAGAAGGGCTACTACCTGCGCAAGGAGCTGACCGAGCGCATCATCGAGATCCACCGGCGCAAGCAGGATCTCAACGTGCTGGTCGGCGAGCTGGAGAAGGAGTGGAAGCCGGGCGGGCGCGGCTACTTCGAGTGGGACGTGCTCGCGCGCCTCTACGAAGAGACCGGCATGCAGGAGAAGGCGCTCGAGGCCTACAAGAAGGCGGTCGCCGCCGCGCCCTACGAGCTGGAGACCCAGCGCCGCCTGATCGCGCTCTACGAGAACTCGGGGCGCGAGGCCGAGGCGCTCAAGCAGTACGAGGCGGTCATCCGGGTCGCGCCGGGCGAGCCCCGCTTCCAGCTCGAGCTGGCCGAGCGGCTGTGGCGGCGCGGCGACGAGAAGCGCGCCATCGCGCTCCTGCACAAGGTGGAGAGCCGGTTCGGCGGCGACGCCGGCGTGCAGTCGGCGCTGGCCGACCTCTACACCCGCTGGGGCAAGGAGGACCTCGCCCTCAAGTCGTACGAGCGCCTGGTCGTGATCGAGCCGGACGAGCTCTCTCACCTGGTCAACCTGGGCGACCAGCACTTCCAGCGCGGCGACAAGAAGCACGCCCTCGCCATCTGGAAGCGCATCGCCGCGCGCAAGACCGCCCCCGGCTACGCCAAGCTGGGCGAGGTCTACGCCGAGCACGACATGCTGACCGAGGCGCTCGACATGTACGCGCGCGCGCTCAAGCTCAAGCCCAAGGACCCGGAGCTGTTCAAGGGCCGCGCCGCGGTGTACGAGCGCCAGCGCCGGCTGCCCGAGGCGGTGGCCGACTGGGAGAAGGCGCTCAGCCTCCTGCCCACCGGCAAGGCCCAGCGCGCCACGCGGCGCGACGTGCGCCGCCAGATCGTGAATCTCCTGAAGCGCGCCGGCGGCCGCGCCCTGTCCGACCGAGTCGACCGCTGGGAGCGCGCGTTCGCCGCGCGCCCGCCCGACGTCGAGGCCGGCTACTTCCTGTCCGAGGTCCACCTGCGCCAGGGCCAGTACCGCTCCGCGCGCACGGTGCTGGAGAAGCTCCTGACCCTGGCCGCCGACGACCTGGACGCGATGGACCAGCTGGTCAAGGTCTACAAGTCGCAGCACGAGTACGACCGCGCCATCGCGCTGCTCGAGAAGCTGGCCGCGGCCTCGCCCGGCCGCGAGCGCGACTACTACAACCAGATCGCCGAGATCAAGACGATCCTCCACCGCGACGACGAGGCGATCGAGTGGGCGCGCAAGGCGGTCGCCAAGAGCCCCAAGGATCCCGTGGCGCACATGCAGATGGCCGAGCGCTACAAGGACATGCAGAAGTACGACCTGGCCATCGCCGCCTACCAGAAGACCATCGAGCTCGACGCGCGCAACTACGAGGCCTACTTCGCCCTCGCGCGCCTCTACCGCAACAAGCACGACCTGGCCCTGGCGGGCAAGCTCTACCGCGAGGTGCTCGAGCGCTCCACCGACGAGGAGACCCTGCACAAGGCGGCGCGCGAGGCGGTCAACCTCGAGGAGCTGACCGGCAAGCTGGGCGAGCTGGAGCGCACCATGGCGCCGCTCGCCTTCAGCCTGGCCCACAAGGGCGTCTACAGGGTCATCCTGGTCGAGCTCTACGACCGCTACGTCCCCACCCTGGTCGAGAGGTGGCGGCGCGGCAACGCGGCCGAGAAGCAGGCCGCGCAGGAGGAGCTCGAGCGGCTGGGCGCGCACGGCCTCAAGCCCCTGCTCGAGGCGCTGTCCGACGAGCGCGACCCGGTGCAGCAGCGCATCGCGGTGTCGGTGCTGGGTTACCTGGGCAACAAGGGCGCCGCCGCGCCGCTGGTGCGCCTGGCGCGCCAGGCCGTGCCGGCCGGCGCGACCAAGCCGCGCATCGGGACCCTCAGCCCGACCATCGAGATCGACATGCGCGTCGAGGCGGTGGTCGGCGCCGGACGCCTGGGCGACCCGCGCACCATCCCTGACCTCATCCAGCTCGGCGCCCACCCGGAGGTGGCGATGCGCGAGGCGGCGGTGTTCGCGCTCGGCATGACCGGGGACCGGCGCGCGCTGTCGCCGCTCCTGACCGCGCTCGACGACCGCCGCGACTCGGTGCAGACCCTGGCCTGCCTGGGCCTGGCCCGCCTGGCCGAGCGCAAGGCGACCGCGACCGGGCAGCTCGCGGCGGTCGTGCGCGACAGCGGCCGGCCCGACGAGACCCGCGCCGCCTGCGCCTTCGCGCTCGGCGTCTCGGGCGAGCGCGCCGCCGTCGCCCCGCTCGGCGACCTCCTGAGCGACGGCCAAGGCGAGGCCCAGCGCCTGGCCGCCTGGTCGCTCGGCCGCATCGCGGATCGCCGCGCCCTGCCCGTCCTGCTGACCGCGTACTTCGCCAAGCGCGATCGAGTGCGCGAGGCGGTGGCGTGGGCGCTGCCCCGCGTGGCCGCCGGCCAGTCGGGCGGCGGCGAGGCCGTCCGCTTCATCGACTACCCGATGAAGAACGGCAAGCTCGACGTGCGCGCCGCGGTGGCCCTGCTCGGCCAGACCGAGGGCGACCCGGCGCTGGCCCCCGGCCTGCTCATCGGCCACGACAAGGACCTGGCCCGCGGCCTGCGCGAGGCGATGGAGCGCCACCGCGACGCCGTCTTGCGCGTGCTCGAGGACCTCGACGCGCGCCCGGGCGGCATCGCGCTAGGCCCGCTCACGGCGGCGCTCGACCAGGCGCCGGCGCGCGAGCGCGACCAGGTCGCGGCCGCGCTCGACCGCATCGGCCAGCAGATCCTGCCGCAGGTCGAGAAGCTGGCCGGCCACCGCGATCCGCTGGTGCGCCGGCGCGCGCTGTCGGTGGCCGGCAAGATCGCCGCGCCCGAGGTCAAGCCGCTGCTCGAGCGCGCGCTCGACGACGACGAGATCTCGGTGCGCGAGGGAGCGATGCGCGCGTGCGCCTACTTCGTCGCGCGCCGCGGGGCCAAGGCCAGCGACCTGGTGCGCAGGGTGGTCGACCGGCTGGCCGCGCCCGGCTGGCAGGAGCGGGTCGCGGCCGCGCGCGCGCTCGGCGACTTCGGCAGCTTCGCCGATCGCGACGCGCTCGCGCGAGCGGCGCTGTCCGACGACAAGGCGTTCGTGCGCGAGGCTGCGGTCGCTTCGCTCGGTCGTCTCGACCCGCGCCAGGCCGAGTCGGTGCTGCTTCAGGCGCTCGACAGCGCGCGCGAGAAGGTCCCCGAGGTGCGGCAGGCAGCGGCGCAGGCGCTCGCACCTCTGGCCGCGAGCGGAGACGAGCGCGCGCGATCGGCGCTCGCTCGATCGGCGGAGAGCGATCCGAGCGCGGCCGTGCGAGCAGCGGCGAGACAGCCGCGCGGATCAGAAAAAAAGTAGGTCTTTCGACAATTTGACGACCATTTGGCCCACGGGTACACTGCCCGACAAATGGACGTGGGGCTGGTCTGCGACGGGTGCCACACCTTCAATCCGATGGGCGCGCGCGCATGCGCTCGTTGTGGTGAGGTGCTCTCGCTCGAGGCCGACTCGGTCGCGGGCGCCGGCGCCGCCATGACGACGATGCCGCAGGCCCGCGCCACCGACGGCGTCGACACAGAACCCAACGAGTCCCGACCGACTCTCCAGACCGAGGCGCAGGGCAGCGCGCCCCACCGGGACCTCGACTGGAGCTCGGTGCCGCTGCGCACCTGCGGCATGTGCGGCGAGGCGGTCCAGCCCGGCTTCAAGTTCTGCGGGAGTTGCGGCGCGGTCATGCAGGAGGAGACGCGGCCGGCGGTGCGGGTGCCGCCGCCGGGGCCGGATGCGGCCGGCGACGACGGCGAGGCCCTCGCGCTGGCCGCGCCCGCCGGGGGTGGCCCGCTCAAGCGCACTCTCTTCTTCGGCCCGCAGCAGGCGGCGCGCGCCAAGCTGGTCCTCATCAAGGGCGACGGGCTCGACGGCATCTCCTACAGCCTGGCCGGCGACGAGCACATCGCGGGCCGCGACCCCAACGCGCCCCTCCAGTTCGGCGAGGACCCGTTCATGTCGCCGGTCCACGCCAACTTCTTCTACCGCATGCAGCACCTGGTGGTGCGCGACGAAGAGTCGGTCAACGGCGTGTTCATCCGCATCCGCGGCTCGGTCCCGATCGAGGTCGGCGACCGCTTCCTGGTCGGCGAGCAGGTCATCGAGGTGCAGAGCTCGCTGCCGCCGGGCGAGCCGCTGCGCGCCTATCCCGACGGCACGTATTTCTACGCCAGCCCGCGCCCGCCGTCACACTTCCGCCTGGTGCAGCTGCTCCGCGGCGGTGATTCAGGCCTCGCGTTTCAGGCCCAGAGCGACGTCGTGTCGCTCGGCCGCGAGGGCAACGACGTCAATTTCCCCGACGACCCGTTCATCTCGGGGCACCACGCCCAGGTGTCCTTTGCCGACGGTTCGCTGTCCTTGACCGATCTCGGCTCGAAGAATGGCACCTTCCTGCGCGTCAGCCGCGAGTCGGTGCTGCAGCACGGTGACTATGTCTTCATGGGCCAGCAGCTCCTGCGCGTCGAGATCGTGTAGGTTTAACGAGGAACCCCAAGCCCGAGGCGGCGACCATGATCGTTTGCAACCGCTGTGGAAAAGAGAACCAGGACCACTACAAGTTCTGCCTCGGTTGCGGGGCCGAGCTCGCCACCGGGCCCGCCGGTGACGACGCCGGCAACGTCGGCACCATGAAGACCATGATGGCCGAC
>DATFRY010000188.1:0-2814 GCA_035262925.1 Kofleriaceae bacterium
TGGTTGCGGCCGTAGAACTCGTTGACCGGGTGACTGACCCGGTCGTTGCCCTGGAACCACAGGTAGAGCACCTTGAGCGCGTCGCGCCGGTCCGCCTCCGGATCGCGCGAGCGCTCGAGATGGCGTCGGGCATAGGCGTAGAAGCTGGCCGCGTGGCGAGCCTCGTCCGCCGACAGCAGCCGCGCGATGATGGCCAGGAGCGGCTCGGGCGAGTTGCGGTGGAGGCTGGCGTACGCGGACGAGGCGACCATCTCCGAGACGATGTTGGTGGCGAAGGTCCCCATGCGCGACTTCATGAACGGCGCGGTGGCGCGGCCGCGCAGCACGAACTCCGCATCGACCGCCACGCCGACCTCGTGCAGCCAGCGGAGCAGCACCTGAGGGTGCTTGCTCTCCTCGTAGAACCAGACCGAGATCCACTGGGTGAAGTCGGCGTCGTCGGAGAACTCGGTCAGGAAGCGCCGGGTCGCGGTGGTCGTGGTGAGCTCCGAGTAGGCGATCTCTCGGACCAGCGCGCACAGCCCGGGGGTCGCGCGCTCGCGATCCAGCCGGGCCCACGGGATCGCCTCCATCTCCCAGCGGACCCGCTCGGCCTCCGCATACAGCGGGTAGTAGAGCGCCTCTCTCAGGATGTCCTGCACGTCGTCACCGCGGGCTCGCGTCGGCGTGGATCGCCTCGGTCGGGCAGATGAGGGCAGCGGCGGCGCAGGCGCGCTCCTCCGCCGCGCCCTCCGGCTGGCGCACCGCGCGCGAGCCCTTGCGGGTCACGGCGAACACGCCGGGCGCCAGGATCGAGCACGAGGCGCATCGGATGCAGCGCGCGCCGTCCACCGTCACGACCAGATGGCTCACGCGAACAAGCCAACCACCGCGCGCGCGAGCCACCAAAGGCAAACCCGATCAAGGCGCGGCAGACGTCGCCTGCGACCCCGCGCATCGAGGCCGCCAGGGCGGAATTTTTCAGCCGCGCGGGCGACATCCCCGAGGGCCGTGGCGAAGGACCGCGGTGGCCGTCGTCAGGGCTTCGGGCTGAAGCCGGTCGCGCGGGCCCGCGCCTCGCTTCGATCGACGTCGCCGGCGACCGACGCGAGCTTCGCGCGAATGCTGTCCACGGCGTCACCGCCGAGCGGCAGGCGCAGCGGGGCCTCGCCGGCGGCGGCGATGTCCGCGATGGCGCTCGCCGCCTTCGCGGGATCGCCGGGCTGCTTCCCGGCTGCCTCCGCGACCCACTTGCGCGTGGCGCCGGCCGTCGGCGCGTAGGCGTCCATGGTCGGCATGCGCCTGAAGGCGGCGCCGAACAGCGCGGTGCGGAAGGCGCCGGGCTCGACGATGAGCACCCGGATGCCCAGCGGCGCGACCTCGAGAGAGAGGCACTCCGACAGCCCCTCGAGGGCGTGCTTGGCCGCGCAGTAGGCGCCGAACCCGGGCGCGGTGGTGAGCCCGCCGACGCTGGTCAGCTGGACGATGGTGCCGCTCCGCCGCTCGCGCATGTGCGGCAGGACCTCGCGGGTGGTCGCCACCGCGCCGAAGAACATGAGCTCCATGGTGGCGCGAAGGTCCTCGTCACCGGTCTCCTCGACGGCTCCGATGATGCTGAAGCCGGCGTTGTTGACCAGCACGTCGATCCGACCGAACCGCGCGATCGCGGACGCGACGCTCGCGCGCACCTGGTCGGGCCGGGTCACGTCGAGCTCGGCCACGAGCAGGCGATCTCCCGCGCGCGCGGCGAGGTCCGCGAGCGCCTCGGGCCTGCGCAGGGTGGCCACGACGCGGTCGCCGCGGCGCAACGTCTCCTCGACGATGGCGCGGCCGAAGCCCGACGATGAACCGGTGATGAACCAGACCTTGGAGGTGTCCATGGGCGAAGGCTACCGCCCGCGATGAGCACCTCCAACAACGGGCCTCGTCACCGGGCGCCGCAGGGCCGGCGAGGCCATGAACTGGCCACGTCGAGGTCAGCCGAAGGTGAAGGAGAAGGCTCCGGCGCCGGGCTCGAGGAACTCGATCTCGAAGAGGTGGTCGTCGATCGGCGCCCGCTGTCGGATCAGCTGATACATCCTCTGGTCGCGGAGCGTCCCGTTGCCGTCCTGGTCGACGTCGACGCCGTGCGCGCTGCCGGGCGGCTTCCCGTCGACCAGCACGCGGAACCGGATCGCCACGCCGCGCGTCTCCGGCCCCATGACGAGGTGGAGGTCGCGCGCGTGAAACCGATACGCGATCTTGCCTCCGGGAGCCGCGACCACCGCCCGGTCGTCCTCGACCCGCCACATCCCGGCCAGGGCCCAGCCGTTGAGGGGCAGGTCCTCCGGCACCGTGTAGAGGTGGGAGCCGGGCACGATCCCGCCGGGCGACCCGAAGCCCTCGGTTCGCGCCCGACCCACGTAGTTCTCCGGGGACCGGAGATTCTGCCAGTCCGCCGGCTTCTCCGCCCCGCGCCCGTCGACGGTCACCGGAGGGCGGGGGAGGGGGCGCCCGCCGGCCTCCTCGAGGAGCTTGCGGATGACCTGCTCGCTCTCGCCGTAACCGTCTTCCCCGAACTGCTGGTGTCGCAGCCGGCCGTGTGCATCGAAGACGTAGAGCGCCGGCCAGTACTGATTCCCGAACGCCCGCCAGATGGCGAAGTCGCTGTCGACGGCGACGGGGTAGTCGACGCCGATGTCCTTCGAGGCCTGGCGGACATTGTCGAGGTCGCGCTCGAACACGAACTCGGGCGAGTGCACGCCGATCAGCACCAGACCCGAGTCCCGGTACTGCTCGACCCATGCCCGCAGAGACGGCACCGTGCGGCGCCAGTTGATGCAGGTGTAGGTCCAG
>DATFRY010000189.1:0-2099 GCA_035262925.1 Kofleriaceae bacterium
GCGATCGAGGCCACGCAGAAGGCGAGGGCGCCGCGCGCGCGGCGGGTCTGGGCCAGCGCGTGGTGGAGGACGAGCCCGGGCCTCACGCGCTCCCCCGGCGGTGCGGCACCACCTCCTCGACCTTGCCGTCGCGCAGCACCACCTCGCGGTCGGTGCGCGAGGCGATCGCCGGGTTGTGCGTGACGAGCACGATGGCGCTCTCCGCGCCGAGCTCGAACAGGAGCGAGAGCACGTCCTCGCCTGCGTGCGAGTCGAGGTTGCCGGTCGGCTCGTCGGCCAGGATGACCGGCGGGGCCGTGATGACCGCGCGAGCGATGGCCACCCGCTGCATCTCACCGCCGGACAGCTGCGCCGGGTAGTGCTGCGCGCGGTCGCTCAGGCCGACCCGGTCCAGGAGCGCGCGGGCCGGGCGGTCGACCCCGCGCTGACCCAGCAGCTCGGCCGGCACCCGCACGTTCTCGACGGCGGTCAGGGTCGAGATGAGCTGGAAGCTCTGGAACACGAAGCCGATGTGGCGGCCGCGAAACGCCGACAGCCGGTCCTCGTCCATGCCGCCCAGCTCGGTGCCGGCGATGGCCACGCGCCCGCGGCTCGGTCGGTCGAGGCCGGCCAGGAGGCCGAGCAAGGTGGACTTGCCGCTGCCCGAGGGCCCGGTCACCGCCACGATCTCTCCGCGCGCGACGTCGAGGTCGACGCCGTCGAGGACCGTGAGGCGCCGCCGCCCCGTGCTGTAGTCGCGTCCGAGCTGTCGGGCCTCGATCATCGCCGGGAAAGGTAGCCGATCACACGGGACATCACCTCCCCAACACCGGCGGGGTGCCCGCGCGCCGTCGGCCCGCCGTCCGGCCGAGCGGCGACTCGACCCGGTCGCACCGCCGGAATGCCGGATCGTCGGCGGCGAGTGCCGCTCTGTCGCGCGGGCGCGACCCTGCGACGGGTGCGACAGGGGTGCGACCGGCGCCACGGATGCGAGCCGCTCATGCCGCGCGCGCGGTTCCGGCCGCTTGCACCGCGATTCGCTCCGGCACGACCGCTGCAATGGCCACGGCAGACATGATGACGAACACCCGCTTCGATCGCGTTCTCGCTCGCAACCGCAAGAACCTGATCCTCGACCTCGCGCTCGCCGCGCTCCTGCCGCTGGGCCTGGTGCTCTCGAGCATGGCGGTCGGCCAGCAGCTGCCGGCGCTGTCGACGGCGCCCGCGGCGCCCGCCTCGATGCTCCGCACCGCCGCCGCTCCCTGCGCCCACGACACCGCGCCGCTCGGCGCCTGATCCGCTGAACCCGCGATTCCGCGGAGCCGGGCATCCCCAGCCGGGGGAGAAGATGCCACGATCCGCGCATGATGTCCGATGCCAGAGCAGTCGGCAGAGCAGTCGCGCTGGCCGCAGCGCTCTCGGTGGCGCTGCTCGGCGGATGTGATCGCGACGCGCCGCCGGCCGCGAAGGGGCGCGCGCCCGCCGCGGCCGACCAGCCGGCCGCGCGATCGGATCCGGGCGCGCAGGCCGACCGGCGGCCCGCGCTCGTGTTCCTCGGCGACAGCCTGACGGCCGGCTTCGGCCTGGCCGCGGAGGAGTCGGTGCCGGCGCTCATCCAGGGCGATGTCGACCGCGCGGGGCTCGGCCTGCGGGTCATCAACGCCGGGCGCTCGGGCGACACCACCGCCGGCGGCAAGTCGCGCGTGGACTACTATCTGCGCCGGGAGATCGCGCCGCGCGCGCTGGTCGTGTGGCTGGGCGCCAACGACATCATGCGCGGCCTGCCGACCGCCGAGATCGAGGCCAACCTGCGCGCCATCATCCAGCGCGCGCACCAGTTCGACCGCGGCCTCGCGGTCTTCGTCGTCCAGATGCGCGCGTTCCCCAACCTGGGCGCGGACTATGCGCGCGCATTCGAGGACATCTTTCCGCGCGTGGCGAAATCGGAGGACGCGACGCTGCTCCCGTTCCCGCTCGCCGACGTGGCGGGCCGGCCGGAGCTCAACCAGGCCGACGGCATCCACCCGACCGCCGAGGCGACGCGTACGGTGGCCGACGATCTGTGGCGCGCGCTCCGGCCCGCGCTCGCGCACTGACCTCCCGCGGCGCGCGGGCCGAGC
>DATFRY010000190.1:0-50470 GCA_035262925.1 Kofleriaceae bacterium
TCGCCATCTCGGCCGGGTCGGGGTCGACGATCAGGCCGCGGCAGCGCGCGGTCCCGCAGGCGCATGGCTCGGCGACGTCGGCGACGAAGCCGTAGTCGTAGGTGATCTCCTCGCCCGGCGCGATGTCGCGCAGGGCCACCCACCAGGCCCGCACGGATCGCTCGTCGGCCAGCCAGCTCGAGTCGACCTCGCTGTTGGCGTCGCACGAGTGATTGATCCATCGGCTCTGGCAGGCCAGATCCCAGAACAGTGGCGGCCCCTCCTCACCGTCGGGACCGAGCTCGTAGCCGGGCAGGATGAGCGCGTACTGGTCGTCGAAGTCGTCTTCCTCGCGATACAGCACGCCGTCGCCGTACAGCAGGATGTCACCCGCATGGTACGGGCGAGTCGCGATCACGCCGTAGCCGTGGATCGCGGAGCGGATCACCTTGAGACCCTCCAAGAGCGGCATCGCGAGCAATTTGCCCGACCCGCAGCGGGAGATCAAAGAGAAACGCGAGCGATCCGCGCAGCGGACCCGTGGTCGATGCCGACATCGACATGGCGGCGCGTCAGTCGGCGGCCGCGATGGTCACCGCCACGCCGTTGAAGGCGGCGTTGCCGCTCGGCACGTCGATGGCCGCGTCGTCCGACAAGACATTGACGTTGACCCCCGCGTGGCGCGCCGCCACGCCGAGGCGGCTGTCGGGCTGATCGTGGCCGAAGCCGTGCGGCAGCGACACGACCCCGGGCATGACCTCGTCCGTGACCTCGACCGGCGCGACCACCTCGCCGACCCGGCTGGTGACGCGGGCGCGCCCGCCGTCGCGCAGGCGCAGGCGCGCGGCGTCGTTCGGGTGGACGAGCAGGGTGCAGCGGTCCGGCCCCTTGATGAGAGGCGTGAGGTTGTGCATCCACGAGTTGTTGCTGCGCAGGTGGCGCCGGCCGATCAGCACCACCTCGGGCGGCGGCCGGTCGAGCGAGGCGGCCAGGCGCGGCACGTCGGCCGCGATGGCGGCGGGGGCGAGATCGATCTGTCCGTCGCCGGTGCCGAGCTTGTCGTCGAGGCACGGCACCAGCGGGCCGAGGTCGACGCCGTGCGGCCGGGCCAGGAGCGCGTCGAGGTCGAGGCCGCCGGGCACGCGCCCGAAGCGATCGCCGTGCGGTCCGAGCCGCACCAGCAGATCCACCAGGCGGGCCGGCCCGCGCCGGTCGCCCAGCGCGGCGAGCACCTCGGTCGCGCTCATGCCGCCGAGCGCGTCGGGATCGCGCTCGACCAGGTCGCCGACCTCGCGCGCGACGAGCTCGCGCGCGACCAGGTCGTCGGCGGCGGCGAGCGGCGCCGCGCCCATGCCCTGCACCCCCTTGGCCAGGGCGAGCAGGATCTCCCACTCGGCCGGCCGGTCGGCGTCGCGCGGCAGGACCGGCGGCGAGAACTTGGCCATGTTGCGCACCGCGAGCTGATAGAGGGCCAGGTCGTAGCCGGCGCGCTCGAGCGGGCCGGGCGGCGGCAGGATGATGTCGGCCAGGCGGGTGGTCTCGTTGATGTAGATGTCGACCGCGACGCGCAGCTCGAGCCCGGCCACCGCCTCGGCCAGGCGCCCGGCGTTGGGTGCGGACAGGAGCGGGTTGCCGGCCACCGTCACCAGCGCGCGAACCTGGCCGTCGCCGGGCGTGAGGATCTCGTCGGCCAGCGTGGCGACCGGCAGCTCGCCGAACATCTCGGGCAGGCCGAGCACGCGGCTGTGGAAGCGCCCGAAGCGGACCCCGCTGCGCCGGCGGTTGCGGCCGGGCAGGGCGGCCGGGCTGGTGAACATCGCGCCGCCCGCGCGGTCGAGGTTGCCGGTCAGGATGTTGACGACGTCGACCGCCCAGCTGGCCAGCGTGCCGAACTCCTGGCAGGTGGTGCCGATGCGTCCGTAGCAGGCGGCCGACTCGGCGTCGGCGTGCTCGCGGGCCAGCCGCCGGATGGTGGCGGCCGCGATGCCGCAGCGGTCGGCGACCCGCTCGGCCGGGAAGCCGGCGGCCAGCGCGCGCACCTGGTCGAGCCCGCGCACCCGCCCGGCGGCCGCGCCCAGGCGCACGCGGTCCCCGGCGAACAGCGCCTCGATCATGGCGAGCAGGAAGAGCGCGTCGGTGCCCGGGCGGATGAAGTGGTGCTCGCTGGCGCGCTCGGCGGTCTCGCTGCGGCGCGGGTCGACCGCGATGACCGCGCCGCCTCGGCGCTGGATGTCGTCGAGCCGGCGCTTCACGTCGGGCGCGGTCATCAGGCTGCCGTTGGACACGACCGGGTTGCCGCCCAGGATGAGCAGGCGCCGGGTGCGGTCGAGGTCGGGGATGGGGATGGCCAGCGCGCGGCCGAACATGAGCCCCGCGCTCACCATCTTGGGCAGCTGGTCGGCCGAGCTGGCGCTGTAGCGCTGGCGGGTGCCGAGCGCGCGCACCAGCGCGGGGCCGTACAGCATGGCGTCGAGGCTGTGCGCCGACGGGTTGCCGAGATAGATGGCGACCGCGTCGGCGCCGTGGCGCTCGCGCACCGAGGCCAGTCGCCCTGCCGCCTCGGTCAGCGCCTCGTCCCACGACACTTCGGCGAAGTCGCGCCCGACGCGGCGGAGCGGGCGGCGCAGCCGGTCGGGATCCTCGGTCAGCGCCTTGAGGCCGTATGCCTTGGGACAGATGTATCCGCCGGAGAACGGATCGAGGTCGTCGCCGCGGATGCCGCTGATGGAGGCGTCCTCGGCCAGGTCGACGGCGATGCCGCAGGTCGCCTCGCAAAGGGGGCAGGTCGCGAAGTGGCGGGTCACGAGGCGAGTCTAACCCCGGACGCGCCAGCCCGTGTGGGCGGTGCGCCCACCGGCCCGGACGCGAGGGCGCGGCGCGGCCCGGCGCGATGCGGATCGCTGGTCCGCCGCGGGGAAGAGGCGCGCACCCGGACGCGTTAGCATGGGATCGCATGATTCGTCCCACGGAGAGACAGGCCGCCCTCGTCCTCGCCACCCTGGCCGCGATGGCCGCCGGCTGCGGAGCGCGCGCCGCCGCCCCCAGGAAGGCGCCGCCGCCGCCGAGAGCTGCCGGAGGCGCACTCGACCTGGCCGAGCTGGCGCGCACGATCGACCCCGGCGAGGTGGCGCCGCTGACGAGCAAGGCGCCCGCGGTCCTGGCCGAGGCGTTCGCGTCCGCCGGCGCCGAGGGGCTCACGGCCGAGCAGCTGGCCAGCCAGACCACCCAGCTCGCCACCAGCCTCACCCAGATCACGAACCTCGGCGAGCAGGACCTCGCGCGCGTGCTCGCGCTGGTGTACCTGGCCGGCATGCTCGAAGGGCACCTCGACCAGTGCGAGCTGGACTGCCTGGGCAAGGCCGAGCAGGCCTACGCCGCGCTCGACATCCCGTGGCTGGCCGATCCGGATGCTTTCCTGGGCCAGCTGCTGGCCCTGGGGACGCTGATGCAGCGGCCGATGGCCGACGATCAGGGCAAGGCGGTGCTCGAGTACATGCGCAGCACCTTCGCGCACGCGGCCGTGCGCCACCGCTGGGTCGCGGCGCGCATCCTGCGCAGCGCGCCGCGGAGCCCGGCGGCGACCGACACCCTGCGCAACCTCGCCGTGCGCGCCGAGCGCGACGGCGACTACCGGCTGGCCGTCCAGCTGCGCGACGCGGTGCTCGCTCGCGGCGCCACCGGGTTCGTCGACCTCGCCGCCATGGCCGGGGCGTGCGTCCTGGCCGAGCGCATCCCGTGCGCCGAGCGCTCGCTCGCCCGCGCCCGCGCGGCCAGCGACCGCGAGCAGGGCCGGATCGACTCGATCGCGAGCCAGGTGGCGGCCAGCAAGCGGATCGCGGCGCTGACCGGCGCGCGCGGGCTGGACCAGCGGCTCGAGCGCGCGCACCTCCTGCTCGACGTGGGCCGGCACCAGGAGGCGGTCGTCGAGTTCGACGAGCTGGCCGCCGCCAGCCCGCGCGACGCCCGGCCGCTGGCAGGGCGCGCGCGCGCCTGGTTCGAGGAGACCAGGAGCGGCAAGGCGATCGAGCTGGTCACCCGCGCCCGCGACCTCGAGCACAAGGACCAGCGCTTCTACGAGCTGGCCGTGGGGCTCACCTTCCAGCGCCTCATGGGGCTGGCGAGCAAGGGCCCGGCCGAGCAGGAGAAGCTGGCCGAGGCGGTCGTGCAGTACGTGCCGGAGCTGCGCAGCGACGTCGAGGGGCTGGCCCGCTTCAACCCGGGCATCGGCGGCGTGCTGCGCGTCGTGGTCGGCCGGCTGCACGAGTGCCTCGCCCTCATGCAGACCTCCGATCACGCCGAGCAGCGCAGGCGGCTCGGCACGATCACGCGGGCCGGCCTGGCCGACGCGCTCGCCCTGCGCGAGCGCTATCCGCGCGAGCCGGACGTCTACCGCCTCATCTTCCTGGCCGCGCGCTTCGCATCGCCGACGCGCGACTACAGCGCGGCGTCGACGCCGATCCCGGCCGAGCTGGCCAGGCGCGACGAGCTCCTCCTCATGCAGGCCGGCCTGCTCTACAGCTTCGCGGTGTCGTGGGGCGACGGCAGCCGCCTGGGCGAGATCATGCACGCGCTCGAGGCGCTCTCGTCCGAGACCGCCACCGGCGCGCCGGCCCGGATGCTGCGCGCCGACACCATGGCGCTCCAGGCGCGCGTGCTGTCGCGCCCGGCGCTGTGGACCGAGGTGGCACGGGCCTACCGCGCGCTGCTCGCCGGCGCCGCGGCGGAGGACCGCGGGCGGATCCAGAACAACCTCGGCGTGGCCCTGTGGCAGACGGGCGACCGGGGTGGCGCCCGCGCCGCCTGGGCCGAGGCCATCTCCGCCGGCGAGCCCCATGGCGCCGCCCAGCTCAACAGCGCGGTCACCGCCGACAGGCCCGACCTGCGCATGCTCGACCAGGTCGCGGACAAGTCGGACCGCATCGGCATCCAGACCCAGGCGGTCCGCTGGAAGATCTCGCTCGCCCATCTCAAGGGAGCGAAGCGACGCGCCGCCCTCCAGCACGCCCGGCAGATCCTCGCCACCAGCCCGCTCGACGACGCGGCCGACGGCTCCTCCGGCGTCGTCCTGGAGGAGTCCTTCAACGTCGGCGTCGGCTACTCCTCGCGCGATCGCCTGCTCGTCCAGCTCTACCTCGGCCGTGCCGCCTTCCTGGTGCTGCCCGCGCCCGCCTCCGCCGCCGCGCCGACCCGGCATGCGGTGAAGGCGAGGCGAAGGCGCGCGGCCCGGCGCTGAGCCGGCGGCGCGCCGCCGCAGAATGCTCGACGAGCGAGGTCCAGCGCGCTCCGCGCGGCCGGGCCGTGATCGGCGGCGTGATCACCTCCACCATGCTCACCCTGCTCGTGATCCCGACCTTCTATGACGTCCTGGCCGGCGCGCGCGCCTGGCTGGGCCGCCGACTGCGCCCCCATCACCACACGGCGCCGCCGCCCTGACGCTATGATGGCCGCGATGCGCGCCTCGCCCGCCATGCTCGTCCTCGCCCTGCTCGCATGCGGACGTGGCGGGGACGCGGGCGACGACAAGCCCCGCGCCGCGGCGAGCAAGCCGACGAGCGCGCCCGCCGCGGCGGCGGCCCGGCCGCCCGCCGCGCCCGCCGCATCGGCCCCTGCCGCCGACCAGGGCAAGGGCCGGCCGTGCGCCGACTTCGCCGCCTGCCGCGACGCGTGCGTCGCGCGGCGCGCCGGCGCGTGCGTGCGCATGAACGAGCAGGCGGCCAAGCGCGACGCGGACCGCGCCGAGTCGGAGAAGACCGCCTCGCGCATGTGCGACGCCGGCCACCCGGAGGCGTGCCACGTCCGCCACGTGCAGCTGCAGTCGGACCGCAAGCGCTCGCTCCAGGCGCTGACCCGCGCCTGCGATCTCGGCTACGGCCAGGCCTGCCTGTCGCTGGCCGGCCGCTCGCGGGACCAGGCCAGGGCCGACGAGCTGCGCAGGCGCGGCCTGTTCCTGCTCGACCGCTTCTGCCAGCACGACGACCCGTACGCCTGCACCGCGCTGGGCGACGCCGCCCGCGATCCCGGCGACGGCGAGGATCCCGATCCGGCGCGCGCGCGGTGGCACTTCGAGAAGGGATGCAACCTGGGCGACGGCGACGGCTGCTACGCCCTGGTCCAGCAGCTGGCGGGCAGCCTGCCGGAGCGCGAGGTGGCGCTGCTCGACCGCGCGTGCGAGCTGGGCGAGCCGCGCGCGTGCGCGAGCGTCGGCGACCACTACGCGACGGGCGATCACGTGACCCAGAACATCCAGCACGCGGCCGAGGCGTGGCAGTCGGCGTGCGACAGCGGGGCCGACCAGGCCTACCACGCGTGCGACAGCCTGGCCGACGCGCTCAGCGACGGCCGCCTCCCGCGCGACGCCGACCGCGCCGCCGCCCTGCGCAAGCGCGGCGAGGACCTGGCCGGCCAGTTCGAGGGCGACTGACCGCCCGCTCGCGCCTCAGGGCACGACGTAGATCGGGTTCGAGTAGATCCACACCGCCTCGCGCTCGGCGTAGCCGGGCCCGAGCGAGCCGAGGTACGGCGCCAGGTGGTGCGGCGTGATGCGCACCTCGACCCGGTAGGCGCCCGGCCGATCGGCCGGCGCGCTGACCTCGCCGTCGCCGCTCGCGATCTCCTGGCTGCCCTCCTGGTCGACGCGCAGGATGGACGTGTGGATCTCGGGCGCGGGGACGGAGTCGGCCAGCCCGGCCACCGACGGGGTGGTCGCCACGATGGTCGCGCCGTCGGCGACCGAGACCTCGCCGCCCATCTCGACCGGGCCGCCCTCGGCGCGCTCGGCCCGGAGGTCGAAGCCGACCGGCGTGCCCAGCACCTCGAAGGCCACGAAGCCGCGCCCGTCGGCCAGCGACTGCTCGACCTGGGCCGGATCGCCGGCGCCCCCGTCGGCGACCAGGACCACGTTGGAGAACCAGCGCATGGTGCGGCGATAGGAGTCGCCCCGCTCTCCGTCGCGGAAGGCGAACGGCAGCGCGTTCTGGTGCGCGTCGGTGCCCGCGCTGGCGACCACGCGCTGGCCCGCGGCCAGGAGCGCGTCCCACTTTGCCAGCGAGACGGTGTGCGGCTCCATGAAGGCGAGGATCGCCAGATCGGGCTCGGGGCCGGCCGGATCCAGGTCGGCGAACTCGAGCGCGCGCGTGAGCACCTCGGGACCGTCGAGGCCGAGCCACTCCACGCGGATGTCGGGATCGATGGCCGCGTGCAGGTTGAAGATCTCCATGCCGTCGACCTCGAGCGCGGTGAGCGCGTCGAGGTCCTTCGACTCGGAGTGCGCGACCCAGGCCAGCCCGCCCAGCGAGCGGAAGGTCGCCACCGCGGCGGCGTCGGACGCGTTGTACGCGTCGTGGCGCGCCTGGGCGTCGCCGTCGGGGTGGCGGTCGAGCATGATCGGCATGAGGTCGTTCTCGCCGCCGACGGTGACCAGCACCTCGTGGCCGTCGGGGCACGGGATCGCGTTCGCGATCGGGCCGGCGTCGCCCTCGATCACCCGGTCGCCCTCGCTGGCCAGGAACAGGTCCGGGCCCCAGGGCTCGTCGGCCATCGAGTCGTCGTGATCGGTCAGCGCGGCGAAGTCCATGCGGGTCGCGCACAGCGCGCCGCGCAGGTCCTGGAGGCAGGCCTGGTCGGGCGCGCCGTCGTCGCCGCGCGGGGCGCCGTCGCATGCGTCCCACGAGTACGGGCTGTGCAGGTGGATGATGCCGCGCAGCGGGACGAGGCCGCGCCGGCCCTGCATCTCCGACGAGGGCGGAAGCCCGGGCTCCCAGGCGGGCAGGTCGGGGTCCTGTCCGGTCGGGCCGGCGTCGGCGGAGGGCTGCTCCGGGTCGGGTGCGGCGTCGGCGCCGGCGCCGCGCCCGCCGCCCGATCGGTCGTCGCCACACGCAAGCGCGCATGCGGCGGCCACACCCGCCGCCAGGAGGTACGCCAGACGTCGCATGGCGGCAGTATAGGGCGGCGCGCCGCGCTCCCGCCCGCGCTGGCGCCGGGCCCGGCCGCCGTGTGTGTCGTCGCCGCGTGCCGGTGACGGACCGCGGGCCGGAAGCGGTGTCAGCCGCCGCGCGTGCGCCGGCGGATGAGCCCCTCCTGCACGGTCGACGCGACCAGGCGGCCGCTCCGGGTGAAGAAGCTGCCCCGCACCAGGCCGCGCGCGCCGTGCGCGGTCGGGCTCTCGATGACGTAGAGCAGCCACTCGTCGCAGCGCACCGGCTGGTGGAAGTAGATGACATGGTCGAGCGACGCGACCTGCATGTCGCGGCCGAGGACGCTCACGCCGTGAGGGAGCAGCGCCGTGCTGACGAAGCGGAAGTCGGAGACATAGGCCAGGAGATAGCGGTGGAGCGCCGGATCGTCGGGCAGCGGCGCGACGGTCCGCAACCACACCATGCGGCGGGCTGCGCGCGGGGCCGGCCGGGAGGGATCGAGGTCGGCATCGGTCGAGCGCATCTCGAACGGGCGCTCGGCGGTCGCGCGGGCCAGCATCGCGGCCGGCAGGCGGTCGGCGGCCCTCGCGGCGCGCTCCTGGTCGGTCGGCAGCGACTCGGGCGGCGGCGCCTCCGGCATCGGGTCCTGGTGCTCGAAGCCGGGCTCGACCAGCTGGAACGAGGTCGACATGTTCAGGATGGCGCGGCCGCCCTGGATGGCGACCACGCGGCGGGTGGTGAAGGACGTGCCGTCGCGGATGCGGTCGACGTCGAACACGATGGGGCGCTTGACGTCGCCCGGGCGCAGGAAGTAGGCGTGCAGCGAGTGGACGTGGCGCTCGGGCGGGACCGTGCGCGCCGCCGCCGACAGGGCCTGGCCGACGACCTGGCCGCCGAACACCGTGCCCCAGCCCAGGTCCTGGCTCTGCCCGCGAAAGAGGTTCTCCTCGATGCGCTCGAGGGAGAGGAGGGTGACGAGATCGTCGAGTACCTTCGACATCCGGCGCGAGGCTACCACGTGGAGCGGGCGGGCCCGGTCGCCCGGGACCGCCCACCCGTGCCGGCGCGCTCACGCTCGCCGCGTCACAGTCGGTTCTCGGCCCCCATGCCGCTCCGGCGGCGGATCTCGTCGCGCGCATCCTCGGCGGCGGTCGGGGCCTCGAGGAGCTCCTCGAACAGGGCGCGGTAGTGGATCATCGCCTGCCGGTTCTCCTCGGTCCCGCCGCGGCCGCCCTGGCGGTCGTGGTGGAGCTCGTGAGCGGCGCGGTAGTGCTGGACCGCCGCCGGGTGCTCCACCGACACGAGCTCGACCTCCTCGTCGAAGCTCTTGGTGGGGTAGCCGCGCCGGTTCATCACCTCCTCGAGCAGCACGTGGGCCTGGCCCACCGCGCCGGTCGGGTCGTCGACGAAGCGGCGCTGCAGCGCCGCCCAGCTCCGGGCAAAGCCCTGCCGCTCGTTCTCGCTCAGCGGGCGCAGGTGGAGGCCGTGGACGCGGTGCTCGCGCGCCGCCAGCTCGTTCTCGGCGGCGCGACGGTTGCCGTGCCCCTCGAGCGCGCGGTCGTACTCGGGGCCGAAGCGCTCGCGCAGCCCGTCGCTGCGCCGGCGCCGCATGGCGTAGGCCGCCGCGGCCAGGGCGATCGCGGCGAGCGCGATCGCGATGATGATGAGAGTGGGGGTATTCATGCCCGGAGGTAAAGCATCCGCCGGGCCAGGATCGCGGGGCCCATCCCCCGGGAAATCACGCGCGGAAGACTGTTCGAGCTCGCGGCGCGGGCAGGGGCGGGCGCACGCATGCGCCCCGGTGCGCGGGTTCGCCGCGCGATCGTCGAGCCCCGGTCACAGTCCCGGCTGCTCGTCGTCGTGCGCGTGCCCGATCGCGTCGCGCAGCCTGGCATCGAGCCGGCCGCAGGCGAACACCACCTTCTGCGAATGCACCGACTCGACCGCGGAGAGAGGCACGGTGAAGTCGCCCGAGTTCTCCACGTAGACCACCAGGCGGTCGCCCAGCACGTCCCGGATGGCCCCGAACTCCTCGTCGCCATCGGACACGAAGGCCTGGTACCCGATCTCGATTCTGTCCATCGTCTTCCTCCGATCGAACCGCAGCAGCGGGTGGGTCCTGCCCATCCACATGCTCCGATCGTGCCGCGCCGTCAACTCTCGCGCCGCCCCCGACGTGGTCAGGCCGATGGCGGCGAGCCTACGCCACGACTTCGCTGCCGTCGTAGGCGGCGGGCAGCTGGCCCACCAGCGGGTTGCCGTCGCGCACGTAGGACGAGCCCTCGATGCTCTTGGCCAGCTTCTTGCCTCGGGCGGCCGCGGTCGCCAGCGCGCTGTAGGTCTTCAGGCCCTTGCCCTGGCCGCCCGACGCGGTGACCGCGACCAGCGACACGCTCATGATCGGGAAGCGGCGCAGCACGCCGAAGCGGTCCTTGGCCTCGATGTAGCCGCGCTCGCGGTCCGCCTTGTTGTAGTAGAGCGGGATGAGCCGGTCGAACGCGCTGGCCAGGGTCGAGCACACCTCGTCCACCACCTCCTCGCCGGTGATGAAGACGAAGTCGTCGCCCGCGATGTGCCCGATGAAGTCGCCGGGCGTGCCGCAGCGGGCCACCACGTCGCGCAGGATGTCGGCCGTCTGCCGGATGATGGCGTCGGCCTTGGCGTAGCCGTAGTAGTCGTTGAACGCCTTCAGGTTGTCGAGATCGAGGTAGCAGAAGGCGGCGGACTCCTCGCGGTTGAGGAGGCGCCGCTCGATCTCCGCCTCGATCGCGCCGGCCCCCGGGAGCTGGGTGGTCGGCGATGCGCCCAGCTCGCGCTCGCGCCGCTCCAGCGCCTTGCGCACGCGCGCCACCAGCTCGGCGGCGATGAAGGGCTTGACCACGTAGTCCTCGGCGCCGAGGCGGAAGGCGCGCACCTTGTCGGCCGTCTCGCCCTTGGCCGACAGGAAGATGATCGGCACCATCGAGGTCGCCGGCTCGGCGCGCAGGCCCTCGGCGGTCTGGAACCCGTCCAGCCCCGGCATCATGACGTCGAGCATGACCAGGTCGGGCTTGAAGCGGTGCACCTCGGAGCGCGCCTGCTGTCCGCTCGACACGTCGCGCACCGTGTAGCCGGAGCTCTCCAGCACCTCGCGGCAGATGGTGCGGATGCTGGGGTCGTCGTCGACCACCAGGATGCGGTACGCGCGCGCCCGCCCGGCCTCGGCGATGAGACGCGCGCACATGTCGCGGAACTGGGCCGGCTGGATCGGCTTGGTCACCACCTCGTCGGCGCCGGCGCGCAGGAGCTCCTCGCGATCCTCGCCCGACGAGACCACGACCACCGCGCACTTGCGCGTCTCGGGGTCGTGCTTGACGATGCGCAGCACCGCCACCGCGTCGTCGGCCAGCGCCGAGCTGAGCACGACCAGCGACGGGCGCCGCGCGCGGGCGACGGCCAGCGCGTCCTCGGCGGTGGCGGCGACCAGGACCTCGTGGCCGGCGCCCATCAAGATGCCCTTGAGGATGTATCCGCTGTAGGCGTCGTCGTCGACCAGCACCACCGTGGCGCCGGCGGCCGGCTCGGAGCGGGTCGTCAGGTCGACCTCGGTGGGACCGGTGGCATCGGCCTCGCCCGCGTCGGGCGCGGCCGGCAGGGTGAAGACGAACTTGGTGCCGTCGGCGGGCGACTCGAGCCAGATGCGGCCGCCGTGGGCCTCGATGATCGCGCGCGAGATGGCCAGGCCCAGCCCGGTGCCGCCCACCTGCCGGTCGCTGCCCTCCAGCCGCTCGAACTTCTCGAAGATGCGCTCGCGCGCGTCGTCCGGGATGGGCGCGCCGTTGTTGTAGACCGAGACTCCGACGTGGCTCGACGCCACCGACGGCCCGAAGATCTCGACCTCGATGAGCCCGCCCTCGGGCGTGAACTTGATCGCGTTGGACAGGAGGTTGTTCAGGACCTGGGTCAGCCGATCCGGATCGCCGATGATCCGCATGCGGTCGCCCTCGGTGTTGGTGAGCAGCCGGATCTTGCGCTGCTGGGCCGGCTGGCGGAAGCGCTCCACCACCTCGCGGCCCAGCTCGTCGAGCAGGATGGGCGTGAGGTTCATGGCGATGCGCCCGCGCTCGGAGCGCGCCACGTCGAGGAAGTCGTCGACGATCTGGTTGAGCTTGGTGCACGACTCGCGGGCCAGCTCGGCGTAGCGGCGCTGCTTGTCGGTCAGGCGCCCGGCGTACTCCGACAGCACGATGTCGAGCGCGCCGGTGATGGTGGTCAAGGGCGAGCGGAGCTCGTGCGACACGGCCGACACGAACTCGGCCTGGCGGCGGGCCAGCGCCTTGGCCTCGGTGAAGTCGCGCAGGACCACCACCACGCCCTCGAGCTTGCCGTTGGCGTCGCGCACCGGCGACACCATCGAGTGCAGCATCTTCTCCTTGACCCGCACCTCCTCGCGCAGCGGGCCTCCGGCGGCGTCGCCGGTCGCGACCAGGTCGAAGGGATAGAAGCCGAGCGTCTGCTTGAGGAACTGCTGGGTCACCGGCAGCACGCCCTCGATGCCGAGCAGCCGGCGCGCCGCGGGGTTGATCAGCACGACGTCGCTGTGCAGGTCGGTGAGGATCAGGCCGTCGGCCATCGACTCGACCATCATGGCCAGGCGCCGCCGCTCGTCGCCGAGCCGCAGCTTGAGGCGGAGGAGCGCGTCGGCGCTGCGGTTGGCCAGGAGGTAGAGGACCCGGCGCTCCTCGGTCGACACCGGCTCCGGCGACGGCGAGCACAGGAACATGAGCCCGATCGGGTTGCCGTTGGACACCAGCGGCACCTGGGTCGTGGTCGGCAGCCGGCTGGCCTGTCCCGCGGTGAGCAGCGGCCGGCCGGTCAGGTTCACGGTGAGCTGGTCCTCGTCGAGCGAGCGGCCGGTGGCGGCGCGGAACGACTCCAGGCAGCGGTCGCGCACCGAGCGCAGGAGGTTGGCGTCGCACGCCTCCTGGCAGTGCAGGTGGAGGATGGCGCCCGCGCCCTCGACCGCGACCAGGATGGCGACCAGCTCGAAGCGGACCACGCGGTGGAGCTCGCGGGTCACCACCTCGAGCACCTCGGCGAACGAGCCGAGGTCGGCGGTCGCGGCGGTGACCTCGCCGAGCGTGGCCATGACCTCGAGCCGGTGCTGGGACAGGCGGCGCTGCTCGGTCACCTCCTGGCGCAGGAGGGCCAGCTCCTGGGCCGCCAGGCATGCGGCGATGAGCTCGCCGGGGCGGAAGTCGGTGTGCACCGCGTGGCTGAGGCGGTGGTTGCGCAGCGCGCCGGTCACCCAGCGCGATCGCGGATCGGGCGTGAGCAGCACCACCGCCAGCTCCGGGCGGGCGGTGTGCAGGCCGGCCAGGCGCTCGCGCCACGAGCTCTCGCCCGCCTCGCCCTCGGCCAGGATGGCGACGTGGCAGGCGCCCACGCCGGTCATGTCCGGCGCGGGCGCGGCGATCACCGCGAACCCGGCCGGCTCCAGCTCGGCGCGCACCCGGGCCAGGCCGGGCTCATCGAGCCCGATCGCCAGGGCCGTGGACGTTCCAGCGGACACGCAGGGCCGATCTTAGCAGCCTGCGCGGCGGCGCGGACCCGGGTTTGGCCGCTCCGTTTTGCTCCGCTCGCGTCCGTGTCAGCGGCGCTCGGCGCGCGCGTCGAAGATCGCGTCGAGCGCGGGCTTGGCTTGCTCGACCAGCTGGCCGCCCAGCTCGGAGGTGGACTCGAGCGCGATGAAGGCGCCGTAGCCGCGATCCAGATCGAGCCACGGGATGGCGCCGTAGGCGCCCGGATCCATGAACACGCCCGGGTTCTCGCGGTCGATCCACCAGCCGAGTCCGTATCCCTCCAGACTGCCTCCCGCCCCGGTGGTCCCGCCGTACACCTCCAGGATGCGATCGACGCGCATCCTGTCGACCGCGTCCTCCGACAGCACGCGCGCGTCTCCGCACAGCCCCCCGCGGAGGTGCATGAGCAGGAGCTTGCCGTAGTCCTCGACCGTGATGTAGGCGCCGCCCTCGACGCTCGGGTTGTCGGTCACGGTGAGATTGGCGACGTCGCCGCCGAAGTCGGCCGGGTAGTCGAGCGCGGACCGCTCGAACTGGTTGGTGTAGCCCAGCGACCCGGCGCCGCACGGCTGGACGTAGGTCTCGTCGATGAGCTCCGCCCACGTCTTGCCGCTGGCCACCTCGGCCACGCCGCCGGCCAGCTGCCACTGGCCGCCGCCGTAGTGGAACTCGGTGTCGGGCGGGATTCGATCGGCCGCGTCGTCGGCGGTGTAGATGGTGGCCGCGCACTCGCTGAGGGTCCCGGCGCTGAGGTACTGGCAGAGGTAGGGGGCGTAGGTCGGGTTGTCGATCAGGCCGACCAGGCCAGAGCTGTTGGACACCAGCTCCGCCACGGTCAGCTCCGGCTTGCCCTCGCCGAACGGGTCCTCGAGGTAGGTGCCGATCGGCTCGTCGACGTCGACCAGGCCCTGATCGGCGAGGTGCATGAGGACGCCCACGCTCAGGATCTTGCTCGACGAGGCGATGAGGTAGAGCCGGCCGGCGTCGAACGCGCCGTAGCCCTGCACGTGGACCTGGCCGCCGTCTCGATCGACCACCACGGCGCTGGCCCCCTCCAGACCCTGCTCCTCCACGAACGCCGACACCGCGTCGTCGAAGGCGTCGAACTCGCCCGCCGGCGCCGCGTCCGGCTCGGCGCCGGCATCGACCCCGCCGCCGCCGCCGTCGTCGTCATCGCCCGCGCAGGCCCACCCGCCGGGGAGCCCGATCGCGGCGATGAGCCAGAGAGAAGCCGCGATCCCGCGGCGACCGACCTGCTGGTTCCGTTGCATGGACGACATGCCTCCAGTCTCCAGTCTCGAGCGGCTGGCGCGGTCCGGCTGCGCCGCGTGTGGGCGGCAGCATGCCACAGGCGCTGGTCTTCGCGTCCATCCGACTGGACTGGAAGACCAGCTGCCGCTTCGCGCCGGCGGGGCCGGATGCGCCAACCGATGGTCTTCGCATCCGGTCGCCCGGGTGGGCGAACGGCATACGCGTTGCTCTTCGCTCGCTCCGTGGTGAAGCCCTCGGTGGAAGCCGTCCAGCTCGGCACGGAGGCGGAGCGCGGCGTCGGCACGCCGCAGACGCTGATCCTGCTGGTCATGCTGGCCCTGGGCGCGATCGGCGCGGTCAAGCAGCTGACCGGCCGGGTCGACGCCAGGACCCTCTGCACCGGCGAGGCGGTCGTCGCGCTCGCCGGCGGGCTGGCCCCCTGCGCCGAGGCGTCCACCGTGCCGCCGCCGGGCACGGCACCGCCGCCGAGCGCGGCTCCGCCGGCCACGTCCGAGCTCCCGATCGAGGGGCCCGATGGACCCGCGCTGGAGGGCGCCGGCCCGATCATCGCGCTGCCGTTCCCCGGCACGGTCGCGGTGTCGTGCACGGCGCTCGAGGACCAGAAGGAGACGTGCAAGGACCAGGAGGGCGTGCGCGTGCAGGCCACCGGCGAGCTGTCGGTCGAGCGCACCCCGACCAAGCTCGACGACAAGGGCTGCCCGCAGCAGAGCCTGTCGGTGAGCTCGAAGCTGCAGGTGGAGCTGAGCGGCAAGGCCAAGGGCAAGACGGTGGGCGGGACGCTGTCGGTCTTCACCGGCGAGGTCAGCAAGTTCAAGGTGACGGTCTCGCCCGACGCGGCCGACCAGATCGCGCGACACGATCGGCCGCCGCCCAACCCCGTCGACCCGAGGTCGATCCGTCCGGGCGAGAGCGTCGAGCTGTCCGAGGAGTTCTACGCCGGCAACAAGCTACAGGTGACCTACCGCCAGCTGCAGGTCGAGATGGGCTTCGAGCAGGGGCGGCGGCTGAGCAGCGGGGTCAAGCGCATCGACGACCGCACGGTGCGGGTCCTGGTGGGCGACGCCGACTTCGTGCGGCAGGCGCTGTCGCTCGGCGTCAGCGTGGGCAGCTTCGGCGTGTCGGTCGGCGGCAAGGAGGAGCTGGCCAGCGGCAAGCTGCGCTCGGTCGACATCGACATCGGGACGCAGGCGGGATGGGACGCCTACCAGGAGTTCCTGGCCACCGGCCACCTGCCGACGGCGGGCGCGCCGGGCATCGCGGACCCGGCGGTCAGCGAGTCGATCGACTTCAGCGACGCGACCAAGCTCGAGGCCAGGTTCGGGCGGGTCAAGCTCGGCGGCACGCTCGGCGACTCGGAGGGCCACCTGACCGAGACCAGGCATGCGGACGGCACCGTGGAGCGAGTGGGCAGCGCGCGCTTCAACGACGTCGGGCTGGCGGTGCGCGAGAAGACGAACCCCGACGGGACCACCGAGACCGGGTACTCGCTGCTCATCGAGGGGGCCAACCGCTCGCTGATCGAGAGCTACGAGGCCTTCACCGGCCAGTCGCTCCACGCCGACCCGGACGGCAACGTCCGCCTCGACTTCAGCGAGAGCGACCTGCGCAGGATCCAGGAGCAGGCCCTCGACCAGGTGGTCAAGAGCGCGGAGCACAATCGCATCGAGATCAGCCGCGAGGAGATCCAGCGGCTCATGCGCGAGGACCGGCTCCGGGCCGACCAGCTCGGCCTCAACAGCAGCTTCGACCGCGCGTTCGAGATCGCCTCCGCCGACTCGCCCGACGAGGTGCTGCATCAGCTCTACCTGCTCGGCGGCCCGGGCGGCAACGGCAGCACCGCGGTCGACAACCTCCTGTCCTTCGTCATGGGCACCGCGAGCGCCCACCACGGGTTCCGCGCCGTCCCCAGGGACCACCCGGACAGCCTGCTTCCCGGCTCCCACCCCGGCCCGACGTGCCAGTGACCTGTCCTCCGCCCGCGAGCTGATCTACGATCCGGGACAGTGCGGGGCGGTGACGAGGCGGGACCGAGCGTCGAGGTCGAGCGCGTGCGCCTGCGCGGCCCCGGCGCCGTCATCCTGACCGGCCCGTCGAGCTGCGGGAAGGGCGAGGTCGCCGCGGCGCTGTGTCGGGTGCTGTCGATCGCGCGCCGCGCGCACCTGTCGATGGGCGAGATCCTGCGCGCGGCGGTCGCGCGGGCCCGCGACGACGCCGCCTACGCGCGCCGCCTGGCCGACGACCACCGGGTCTCGGACGAGGTCAGCATCTTCGACTGCGCCGACTCGAGCGAGGAGCTCGACCGCAAGGTGCGCAGCCACCTGCCGGCGCTCGAGGCCTACTTCCAGCGGGGCGGCATGGCGGAGCGGACATCGCAGCTGGAGTGGCTGGAGTTCTGCACGCGGCACGGGCTCCTGGTGCCGAACCGGTGGACGCAGGAGTTCGTGGCCGCCCACCTGGAGTCGTCGGAGGAGCTGCGCGACGGGCCGTTCATCCTCGACGGCTATCCGCGCACCGTGGCCGCCGCCGAGCACCTGCTCGCGCTCCTCCGCCGCCTCGGCGTCCCGGTCATCAAGGTGCTCCACCTCAGCATCAGCAAGCAGGAGATGCTGTCGCGCGCGCGGCTGCGCGGCCGCGCCGACGACGACGAGGCATCGCTGCACAGCCGCTACGACTTCTACGTCGACAAGGTGCAGCCGAGCGTGGACCACATGAAGCTCGAGCTGGGCTCGCAGGCGATCGCGCTGATCGACGCGCACCAGCCGGTCTACCGCGAGCAGGGCGGCGAGCGGCGGCTCGACGTCGGCGCGTCGATCGCGAACGTGGCGGTGTCGGCGCTGCGCGCGCTCGGCGTGCCCCGTGTCGTGGCCAGGGACCTCGCGGTGCAGCTCGGCCGGCCACGGGGCCGAGAGGCCGACCGAGAGGACGGCTGACGGGGGCGCGAGGCGGCTCAGCCGGCGAGCGCGCCGCGCAGGAAGGCGAGCACCTCCCCGCACAGATGGACGTGGTAGGCGGCGCGGTCGAAGCCGGGCGGGTCCTGCGACGGCGGGAAGGCCGGGCCGGCCAGCTCGGGCGGGAAGGGGGCGAGGAAGGCGAAGTGGCCGGCGCCGGGCACGACCCGGTAGTCCATGCGCGCGTCGCGGGTGTCGGCGGGCAGGCCGGCCAGGATGCGCTCGACGAACGCCGGCGGCATCAGCTGGTCCCGCTCGCCGGTTCGCACCAGGAGCGGCGCGCGCACATCGGCCAGCGCGCCGGGCGCCATGAACCACGGGATGGCGGGCGCGAGCAGGACGAGCGCGACCACGCGGGGGTCGGGCTCGACCGACACCGGGTGCGCCACGCCGTCGGGGGTCTGGTCGGGCAGAGCCAGCGGGTGTCCGCCGGCGACGGCCAGCGCGGTGTAGCCGCCGAACGAGTGGCCGACGACGGCGGCGCGGCCGGGCGCGAGCACCGGGCCGAGCGCGGGGTCGGCGAACGCGGCGTCGAGCGCGAGGCGCGCGTGGCGCGGCCGGTTGGCCAGGTTCGCCGGCGTCCCGGCCAGCGAGTTGTCGGAGCGCGAGTTTCCGGTGTGCTCGATCATCAGCGCAGCGAACCCGGCGCGCGCCAGATGCGCGGCCAGGTGGCGCAGGCTCCACGGCGTGCCGCCGTCTCCGTGCGAGAAGGCGACCAGCGGGAGATGCGCGCCGACCACCGGCGCCCCCATCGCCACCTCGAGCGAGTAGGGGCCGAACGCCTCGGCGCGCGGCGGCGCGCCGGTCGGGTAGAGGGCGTGGACCGGCACGCGCGCGCCCTGCACGCCGTCGGCAACCTCGAGCGCGCGGCATCCGACGCTCATCGCGGCCTCGGCCGCGGAGAGGGCGTATCGGTCAACGGTCACGGAGGCACATCCTAACCCCAGGGCTCGCTTCGGTTGACCTCAGCGAGCCCTGTCCGGCCGCCGCGGCGCCGCGCGTGGCGGCGGCGATGCGCCCGTGAAGGCGCGCCCTCTCGGGCGCCGCGGTCAGCCGCCGCCGCCCTGGCCGCCCGCGCCGGCCAGGCCGCTCAGGCTCTGCACGATGCCCATGACGCTGTTCATGATGTTGCCCGCGCCGGGCTTGGCGGCGGCGGGCTGGGCGGTGGCGGCCTGGTTGGGATCGGTGGGCGCGGCGCCGGCGCTGCCTCCCATGCAGCCTGCGGTCACGCTCTCCATCGTCGCCAGACCGAGCTCTTCGAGTGGTGGCTCGGGTGCCGGCGGCGTCGCTGCTCGCTCACGGGTCATGATCCCTCCTTGCCTGGTCCAGGCGGAATGACCCGTTCGACCTGCAAGCACGGGACCGGCGCAGGAGGCGGAAACCACGCGCGCGCTGATGCCCTGGGTCGGCGCCTCCGGGCGCCGCAGTCACCAGGCCGGCCTGCTCAGCTCACTGGTCGTCGACGCGCGCCTCGATGACCGCCTGCACCGCGGGGTCGACGTCGGCGAGGAAGTCCTCGCCGGTCGCGGCCTCGATGTCGTCGACCGACACGCGGAAGTCGTGCCAGTCGTCGGTCTCGCCGATCGCCGAGTCCGAGTTGGGCATCAGCACGGCGATGACGCGCGTGCTGTCGGTGACGTCGGCCGGGCCGTCCCCGACCGCGTCGAGCACGACGATCACCTTGAAGGTCTCGTCGGGGACCGAGACGCCGTCGCCGATCGTGTCCGAGCTGGCGGTGAACACGCCGCCGGAGACCACGAACAGCTCCTTGCCGGAACGGGCGATGGTGCGGGACTCCGACTCGAGGTCCTCCCACGGGCCGCGGTTGTTGTTCGACGCCTGCGGCACCATGTTCGTCAGGAAGAACGTCTCCGAGTTGGCGCTGGTGTTCAGCGTGCGATCCCCCGACGGGCACATGTGGCCGCGATCGAAGCCGCTGCCGCTGTAGTCGGCGAGCGACGCCTGGCTGAGCCCGTCCGGCAGCGTGTCGTCCGGGCGATAGTCGTCCTGGCGGTCGGTGCTGCCCAGGTACGAGGTGTTGAGCTCCCAGCTCACCCAGTTGGCCACCTTGCGACCGGCGTTGTACGAGATGACGTAACCGTTCTTGACCGAGAGGAAGTCGTCCGGATCGGTCGACGCGGGCGTGGGCAGACCGAGCGTGGTGTGCACGCTGACGCTGGCGCCGTCGCCGCCGCCGCCGTCGTCGCCGCCGCCGCCGTCGTCGCCGCCGTCGGCCCCGTCACCGCCGCCGTCGGGATCGGCGATCTCGATGTCGTCGATGTTGATCCGGTTGCTGCCGCCGTCGAGCTTGCGGATCTCGAGCCGGACGGGGCCGCCGGCGTTCACGTCGAACGTCGCGGTCGCGAACGCGCCGGGGCTCGACGTGACCGTCGCGCCGACCTGCGTCCACGACGACCCGCCGTCGTCGGACGAGAACAGCCCCCAGGTCCCGCTGCCGTCGCTGCCGAAGGGAGCGTGATGGATGGTGACCGTGCCGGCCCCGGAGTCGAGATCGAAGAGCATCGTGACGCGGCCGCTGTTGCGAATCCGCGCCGCCCGCGCCCCGGTCTTCACGTCGGAGGTGCTGGTCCCGATGAGCGCCTCGTCCATGTTCCAGGTCCCGGAGCCGAGCGTCACGTCGGCCGCCGCATACGCGAGCTTGGTCCCCGCCTCGAAGCCCTCGGCCGCTGCGGCCAGCGGGCTGGCCTCTCCGTTCTCGTTGGCCGCGCTCTTGTCGCCCTGCGACGCATCGGCGCCGACACAGCCGCTCGCGCCTGCGAGCAGCGCCATCATCGCGGTGACGTGGAGATGAGGGGAACGCCGGGCCTGCATCATCCGCTCCTTTCGCGAGATCAACCCACCGTATCCGACACGGGCTCTACCGGTGAAAGCGACACGGTTGCTGATCTCGTTGGTAGTGCGCTGAGAAAGCAAGCACCCGGCCAGACTGCACTGCGCGCTCGCGATCTCGATCAGACAGTTCCGCTCTCCGCGAAATATGGAATCAACTCGAGACCTAGACATCGTCTCTCGCGCGATGGAGCAGGCCAAGCGCGAAGCGCGAGAAAGCCAGATCCCGGTCGCACCCGCCGTTCCGCCGTGGGGTCGTGGGCACCTGTGACGCCTCGCGTGTGCGAAGGTCCGAGAACGCACTGCCGGCACCGTGCACAGGAGTCGCGATCGGCGGATGACAGGGCCGTGATGCTCGGTACGCGAATCGCCTCCACCAGCGCCCCGTTCCTGCCGGCAGACACCAGCCACATCCGAGGGGTGCAGCGATCTCCAGCGCGAACCGCTCGCGCCGGAGCCGGCTCAGCCGCGGGCCGCGGGCAGACGGGCGAGCAGCGCGCGCGCGAACGCGTAGGCGTCGCCCGGCCAGCGGGCCGACACGTAGCGGCCGTCCTCGACCACGAACGCCGGGCCGTCGTCGTCCGCGGTGCCGCGCTTGCTGACCGTGCGCGGGCCGCGCACGAACTGGCGCGCCGGATCCGCGAGCGCCACCTTCACCTCGTCCTCGACGTAGGTCGGATAGGTCCGGTAGTAGCGGCCGAGCTTCCAGAAGGTCAGGAGGTAGGCGCTCCGCTCCATGTACTTCGGCAGGCACGTCGTCGTGCTCGCCGCCAGCACGCTGGCGCCGGTCGCCGGATCGCGGCTGCGGGCGAGCGCCAGCACGCCGTGGCAGATCGCGCCCACCGGCCGCCCGGTGGCCCAGAACTCCGCGATGCGCGCGTGCAGCGCCGCGCTGCCCAGGTACTGGCGCATGCCCGGCGCGTGGCCGCCGGCCAGGATCATCCCGTCGAAGTCGGATGCCGCGCCGTCGCCCCAGCGCGCCGGCCGCGCGAACTCCGGCGCGCGGCCGAGCTCGTCGTAGAAGGCGCGCGCCTCGGCCGCCGCGCCGAGCTTGCCGAACAGCACGCCGCGGAGGAGGCGCGGATCGGCGGCCGGCGCCGCGCCGGCCTCGGTGGCGAACACGACCTCGTGCCCGGCCGCGGTGGCCAGCTTCCACGGCACCGCGACCTCGGTCACGTCGAAGTCGCGATCGGGCAGGGGCATCCAGATGCGGGCCATGATGCCCGCACGATACTCCTGCGGCTCACGCCTCGGCGATCGAGCCCTCCGATTCCTCGGCCCGCTGGAAGGTGCGCTCGAGGCGCGCGTACAGCCCGGCCCGGGCCAGGAGCTCGCTGCGGGAGCCCTGCTCGGCGATGCGGCCGCGCTGCAGCACGACGATGTGGTCGGCGCGCCGGATGGTCGACAGGCGGTGGGCGATGATGAGGTTGGTGCGGCCGGTGGTGAGGGCCTCGAGCCCCTTCTCGATCAGGCGCTCGCTCTCGGGATCGACGTGGGCGGTGGCCTCGTCGAGGATGAGCACCTCGGGGTCGCGCACCAGCGCGCGGGCGAACGCCACCAGCTGGCGCTCGCCGGCCGAGAAGTTGCCGCCGCGCTCGGACACGTCGGCGTCCATGCCCGCGCCGCGCCGCGCCAGCATGCGGTCCGCGCCGACCCGGGCCAGCGCCGCCCTGACCTCCTCGTCGCTGGCGTCGAGGCGGCCGAGGCGCACGTTCTCGGCCACGGTGCCGGTGAACATGAACACGTCCTGGGTCACCACGGCCACGCGCTGGCGCAGCTCGGCGACCGGGATGTCGCGCACGTCGCGCCCGAAGGCCATGACCCGGCCGTCCTGCACCTCGTACAGCCTGGTCAGCAGGCGGATGAGCGTCGACTTGCCCGAGCCGGTCGCCCCGACCACCGCCACCGCCTGTCCTCGCGGCACGCGCAGGCTCACGCCGCGCAGGACCTCCTCGCCCTCGCGATAGCCGAACACGACCCGATCGAACTCGACCGCCAGCTCGGCGCCGTGCGCGCCGTCGCCGGCGATGCCGAGGACCGGCGCCACGCTCGGCCGTCCCTCGCCGCCCGCCTCTGGCTTCCGCTCCGGTGCGTCCGGCTCCTGGGTGTCGAGCAGGGCCACGATGCGCTCGGCCGACGCCATGGCCGACTGCATCACGGTGTACTTGGCGGAGAAGTCGCGCACCGGGATGAAGAACTTGTTCACGTACTCGACGAACGCGACCACCAGGCCGACGGTGAGCACGCCCTCGCCGATCTTGCCTCCCGCGTACCAGGCGATGCTGGCGGTGGCGCCGACCCCGATCGCCTCGACCAGGGCGTACATGCCGGAGTCGGCCCGGATCGCCCCCAGGTAGGCGTCGCGATGGGCGACGTTGATGCGGTCGTAGTCGCGCAGGGCGCGCGCCTCGCGCCCGAACAGCTGCACCACCTTCATGCCGGACAGGTGCTCCTGGATGTACGCGTTCATCGCGGCCAGCTTGACCCGGATCTCGCGAAACGACGTGCGCATGATGCGGCGCGCCCAGTCCACCACCAGGAGCAGGAGCGGCAGGGTGAGGAACGTGATGAGGGTCAGGACGACGTTGAGGTAGAGCATCATCCCGACGATCGCGAGCAGCTTGATGAAGTCGGCGATCAGGGTGACCACGCCGCTGGCGAACATCTCGTTGATGTTCTCGACGTCGTTGGTCATGCGGGTCAGGAGCCGCCCGACCGGGACGCGGTCGTAGAAGGCCGCCCGCCGCGTGATGACGTGGCGGTAGGTGGCCAGGCGCAACGAGTGCATGGAGCGCTGGCCGAGCAGCTGCAGCGCGTACAGCTGGCCGTAGCTGGCCAGCTGCTGCAGGAGGACGCAGCCGACGTAGACCGCTGCCAGGGCGCCCAGCCCGTCGATCCGCTTCACCGCGATGTGCCCGTCGATGGCCTGCTTGAGGATGTATGGCTGCGCGATCTCGAACCCGACCGACACCGGGATGAGGAGCAGCGCGAGCAGGAACATGGGCCAGTGCGGCCGCACGAACTGCCACAGCCGCGCCATCAGGCGCGCGTCGTACGCCTTGCCGAGGATCTGCTCGGCCGGGAGCCCGCCCGCCGCGCCGCTCATGCCGCCATCTCCTCGGCCAGCTGGGTGCGGTAGAGCTCGGCGTAGACCCCTCCGCGATCGAGCAGCTCCTCGTGGGTGCCGCGCTCGACCAGCGCGCCCTGGTCGAGGACCGCGATCTGATGGGCGCGGCGCACCGCCGCCACCCGGTGCGAGATGATGATGGCGGTGCGCCCGCGCATCACCTCGTCGAGCCGGCCGAGGATCTCCTTCTCGGTCTCGGCGTCCACCGACGACAGCGAGTCGTCGAGGATGAGGACCCGCGGCCGCGCCACCAGGGCGCGGGCCAGGGCGACGCGCTGGCGCTGTCCGCCCGACAGCGTGATGCCGCGCTCGCCGACGATGGTGTGATAGCCGTCGGGCAGCGCGGCCAGGTCGCGCTCGAGGCCGGCCGCCTCGGCGGCGCGCCGCACCTCATCGGGCACGGGTGCCCTGGCGTCCGCGGCCGACGCGCCCGGTCCGGTCGCGTCGACGTGGCGACCGTTGGGGCCGCCGTTGGGGCCGCGGTCGGTCATGCCCATGGCGATGTTCTCGGCGATGGTGGAGGAGAACAGGAACGCCTCCTGCGGGGCGTAGCCGATGGCGCGCCGCAGGTCGGCCAGCCGCAGGGTGGTCACGTCGTGGCCGTCGAGGAACACGGTGCCGGGCGCCACGTCGAGCAGGCGTGGGATCGCCTCGATGAGGAGGCTCTTGCCCGAGCCGAGCCGCCCCACGATGGCGGTCACCGTGCCGGCCGGCACCTCGAGCGAGACGCGATCCACCAGCGTGCGCCCGCCGATCTCGACGGTGAGGTCGCGGATCGTCACGTCGCCGCGCACCGCCCGGGTCTCGAGCGCCACCTCGCCGTCGCGGATGGCCGGCTGGGTGTCGAGCAGCTCGCCGAGCCGGCGCCACGAGGCCTGGCCGCGCTGGAGGAGAGAGATCATCCAGCCCAGGGCGAGGGTGGGCCACACGAGGATCGCGAGGTAGGCGTTGAACTGGATCATCTGGCCGAGGCCGAGCGTGCCGTTGATGACCGCGCGCCCGCCGAGGAACAGCACGATGACCGTGCCGAGCGACGAGATCGCGCCCAGCACCGGCAGGAGCTGGCCGCGCACCTGGGTCAGCGCCATGTTGCGCTCGAGCAGCCGGTTGGAGCGGCGGCCGAAGCGACCGTGCCGCTCGTCCTCGATCCCGTAGGTCTTGATCACCTGGATCCCGGTGAGGTCCTCCTGCACCGCGGTCGACAGCCCGCCCAGCTCCTCCTGGACCGCGCGGCTGGTGCGGTAGATGCGGCGGCCGAAGATGCTGCCGAGCACCACCATGCCGGGGTAGGGGATGAGCGCCCACAGGGTCAGCCACGGATCGATGCCGAGCATCAGCACCAGCGCGGCCGTGAAGACGAAGCCGGTGTTGACCAGGTTGAGCAGGCCGGGACCCCACATGCCGCGCACGGTCTGCACGTCGTTGGTGAGGCGCGACATCACGTCGCCGACGGAGTGGCCGCGGTAGAACGCCGGATCCAGGGTGAGGAGGTGCCCGAACAGGACCGAGCGCAGGTCGGCCTCGCCCATGCGGGCCGCGTTGAACAGGGCCACGCGCGAGCCGATGCGGGTCACCGCCTGCAGGATCGCCATCGCGATCATGGCGAGGGCGAGGCGCGGCACGTGGGACGCGGGATCGGGAGCTCGCAGCGCGTCGATGACGCGGCCCAGCAGCCACGGGATGGCCAGGGCGAACGCGTTGGTCGCCACCAGCATGATCGTGCCGATGGTCAGGCGCGCGCGATAGCGCAGGAGAAACGTCCAGGCGCCGGTCCTGGCGGTCGTCGGTGCGGTCATTCGGTGGTGTCGGGCTGCGCGGTCCGGTTGTCCGGTCAGTGCCCCGGCGATGAGACTACCTCGACCGTGGCTGCGTACTCGAGGCCGACCCCGCGCTTCCTCCCGCGGGGATCACCGCCACCCGCGGCCCGCTCCGTACGTCGGGGCCGCCACACCTCGGCACACCCGCAGGCACATACCGCGCGGGCCGCCCTCGTCAAATGGCCACGTGAATGTTGAGCTGGGCTCGCGGAACCCGCGGCGGGCGCGGCCAGCCGCGGCGGCCCTCACATCCATAGATATGTGCCCCCGAGACCGGGCCGGCGCGCCTCAGTGGCCGAGGGACGAGACCACCTTGCCCATCGCCGCGTACTCGAGGTTGGCGGCGCGCATCATGTGGCGCATGGTGATGGGGCTCCGGTCGTCGGCGGCCAGGAAGGCGGCCCGCAGCACCGCGTTGCGGATGTAGCCGCCGGACATCTCGTACTTGTGCGAGAGGAGATCGAAGTCGATGTCGCCGGACAGCTCCGCCTCGCTCGGGATCATGACCTGCCACAGGCGCCGGCGGTCCTCCGGCTCCGGGAAGGGGAAGTTGACCCGGAAGGAGATGCGGCGGCGGAACGCGTCGTCGATGGCCGAGTCCATGTTGGTGGTGAGGACGGTGATCCCGCCGAACGCCTCCATGCGCTGGAGGAGGTAGTTGACCTCGAGGTTGGCGTAGCGGTCGACCGACGACTTGACCTCGGTGCGCTTGGCGAAGAGAGAGTCGGCCTCGTCGAACAGGAGGATGGCGTGACCGGCCTCGGCGGCGTCGAACAGCTCGGCCAGGTTCTTCTCGGTCTCGCCCACGTACTTCGACACGATGCGCGAGAGATCGATCTGGTAGAGGTCGAGCGCCAGCTCGTCGGCGATGATGCCGGCGACCATGGTCTTTCCGGTGCCGGGCGGGCCGGCGAACAGCGCCGACAGGCCGAGCCCCTTGGCGAACTTGCGCGCGAAGCCCCACTCGTCGTAGACGCGGCGCTTGTGCTTGACCCGGGCGATGAACTCGCGCACCTCCTCGAGCGAGTCGTCGGGCAGGATGAGATCGGCCCAGCCCTGGCGCCAGGTCACCCGGCGCCCGAGGCCGGACAGCTTGATGTCGAGGGTGCCGCGCAGGCCGGCGTGCACGTCGCCGTCGGTGACGCCGCTCGCGCCGCCCGAGCGGGCGCGCGCCGCCGCCAGCGCCGAGGCCGCCGCCGCGCTGCGCAGGAGCACGCCGCCGGTCACCGGATAGCGCGAGGCCACCGCGTCGAAGTCGAGCCCGGGCGCGGCGCCGTCGAGCGCGCGCCGCCACAGGGTCGCGCGGGCCGCCTCGGTCGGCACCGGCACGTCGACCATGAGCAGGCCGCGGCCGAGCGCGACCGGGCGGCCGTCGCGCGGAGCGCAGGTCGCGGCCACCGGCGCCGACAGCGCGGCCAGCGCGCCCTCGAACGGGCGCATGCGATCGGGCCGGCCCGACTCGGCGTGCGGCGCGAGCAGGTCGACGCCCTCGAACAGGGGCAGGGCGTCGAACAGCAGCGCCTCGCGCGCCACCGCCTGGGCCAGGCGCGCGAGCTCGGCCCCATCCCAGCCCGCCAGCTCCTTGCAGCGGAGGTGGAGGACCGGGCGACCGGCGGCGCACGCCGCGCCGAACACCAGCGACTTGCGCCCCGCGCCGTCGGGGCCGGCCAGGACGACGATGGGGGCCGCCTGCCCGGCGGGCGACGGATCCGCCGCCGACGCGGCCGGCGAGAGCAGGGCGGCGACCTGGCTCTTGAGCTCGTCGGGCACCAGCAGATCGGTCGCGGCCGGCGGCTCGCCGACCAGGTCCGCCACCCGCGCCACGTCGCGGTCGAGCCGCACCACGCCGTGGGCCAGCTCGATGACGCGCGGGTTGACCCGCAGCGAGCGCAGGAGGTAGGGCGCCTCGTCGTAGGCGCGCCGGCCGCCCACCGGCTCGACCAGGCGCAGCGCCAGCAGGCGGCCGTCGGCGGCCAGCTCGCGCACCATGCGCTCGCGGGCGTCGCCGGCGTAGACCAGGAGCTCGAGCAGGCCGACGTCGGCGTAGACCCGGCTCGACTCGTTGACCAGGTAGCGCATGAGCGCGCGCATGCGGCTGGCCAGCTCGACCGCGATGAGCACCCACAGCGCGCGGCGCTCGGTCGGCGTGAGGGCGAGGACGCGCTGCATGCGGTCGAACGGCAGCGGCGCGCCGGCGCCGCGGGTGGCGGCCAGGCGCGCCTCGATCTCGCCCTCGCGCCGCGCGATGTCGCGCTCGAGCGCGGCGATGGCCAGCTCGCCCTTCTCGCTCGGCGCCGCGCCGCCGCCCAGGATGGCGCTGACCTCGTCGCTCGACACGAACGTGCCGGAGAACTCGTCGTGGATGCGCGGCAGGATGCCGGCCTCCCAGTGCTGGTGGATGCGGCGCTCGAACAGCTTGCCGACCACCGCCAGCTCGTCCTCCAGATGCTCGCGCGGGCTCGCGTAAGCGCTCGCCATGCGCGCCGAGCCTAGCACAGGCGCCTTGCAACCCGCCGGATTGCAAGGCCCGGCGCCCGGCGCGGGCCATCGCGCGGCGCGCGCGGCCGCGGCGCTCAGGCGGTCTCGCCGCGGAAGTTGCGCACCGCGACCAGCCGCATCGACGCGTGGTCGCGGTCGCGCAGCGCGCGGCCCGCGAGCCCGGCCGCGAGATCGGTCTCGAGCTCCTCGATCAGGACGGTGGCGAGAGCCGGCGAGTCGAAGCCGATGAACCAGACCGGCTCGTCGGGATACCAGCCCGACAGCCGGTTGACCCGAAAGTCGCCCGACGCGCTGCCCGCGTGCGCCGGTCCGAGCTCGCGCAGCGCCGCCCGCGCCGCCTCGGCGACCTCCTCGACCGTCGCATCGGCGCCCAGCGCATCGGTCGGCGCCGACAGGTACGCGGTCCCGTGCTCGAACACCGCCCAGGCGATCTGCACCGGCGGCGCGGACCCGGTCTCCGGGTTGCGGGTCGTGAAGATGCGCTCGATGACGTCGGCCGGAGTCGGCATGTCGCCAGTCTAGCCGCCGGCGAGCTGCACGAAGAAGTCGTCCACCGCCGGCGCCAGGTCCGGAAGGGCGGCGCTCTCCGGCACGCGCTCCCCGCTCTGGTGGCGCGCCCGTCCCGACGGCGTCACCACGATGACCTCGCGCTGCTCGGGCAGAACGATCCACACGATCTCGACCCCGGCGCGCAGGTACCACTGCGCCTTGTCCTGCAGGGCGTCCTCCGGCTCGTGGCGTCCGGCCACCTCGACCGCGAGCACGGGCGGGCTGGTGCGGAGCCCGCCGGTGCGCGGCTCGGCGTCGGGCCGGCGCCAGACCGCGGCGTCGGCCGCCCGCGTCGCCCCGCGCAGGCGCATGCCGGCCTCGTTCGTGCCCAGCACGAACTCCCCCGGCCGCGCCCTGACCCAGGCGCCGAGGACGATGACCACGTCTGTCACGGTGTCCTGTTGCATGTCGCCACACGGCGGCATGTAGCGCAGCCTCCCTTCCACGAACTCGAGGCGACCCTCGACCACCGGCCAGGTCTCGAGGCGCGCCGGGTCGAAGCCGTCCGGCAGCTCCAGCTCGACCGGGAACCGGACCGCTCCCGGAACCTGGATGGTGTCCTCGTAGGGCCGCGTTGCCACCATGTCGATCAGCCGATCTTACGCGCGGTGCAGACCGTCTGCAGACAACTGGAGCCTACCGACAGTCTTCGAGTCTTCAGCGCGGTTAACTCGCTGAATTCCAAGGACTCTCCTGTTGTCTCGGCCGTGTGACCCAGAGTACCATGCGGGCTTCATCGCGCGTCGCACCTCGCCCTTGGAGAAGAGGCGGAAATGCCCGAGTTCCAGGACTACCTCGCGATCCTCACCAGTGATCCGACCAACGATCAGGCGCAGTCGGCGCTGGAGAAGCTGCTCCCCGTGCTGGCCAACCGCGATGCGCAGAGCGCGCTGGACGCGACGCGCGAGTCGCTGCGCGAGCGCGGACAGCTGGAGCTGGTCGAGAAGCTGTTCGACGTCGAGATCCAGGCGGTGCACGACGTCGCGCGCCGCGCCGATCTCCTGCGCCGCAAGGGCCAGCTCTACGTCGAGGACCTGCTCAACGAGGAGAACGCGATCGAGTGCTTCCGGCGCGTGCTGGAGCTCCGCCCCGGCGACGAGGACGCACAGGAGGTGCTCGCCCACCTCGATCTCCTGCGCGCCAACTGGCGCAAGGTCGTCGCCAAGTACCTCGACGAGGCGCGCGGCTCGACCGATCGCCGGCTGACCACGGCGCTCTACCTGTCGGCCGCCGAGACCACCGCGCGCTATCACCGCGGCGCGCCCGAGGTGGAGGAGTTCCTGCGCCGCGCGCTCGAGGTCGACCCGTCCAACCGGCGGGCGGCCACCCACCTCGAGCGCCTCCTGCGCGCCGGCGGCAAGTGGACCGACCTGGCCGATCTCCTGCAGCGGCGCGTCGAGTCGACCGGCGCCGCCGACGACCGCGTGCACGCGCTGGTCGCCCTGTCGGAGCTGGCGCTCGGCCCGCTCCAGCGCCACGAGCTGGCCATCTCGTGCATGAAGAAGGTGGTCGCGCTCGACCCGGGCAACCCGCGCGCGCTCAGCCTGCTCAGCGACGAGTTCCAGCGCGAGCAGAACTGGTCGGCGCTGGTCATGCTCTACACCAACGCGCTCAAGGCGCGACGGCGCGGCGCCGGCGCCGACATCGAGGTCGGCACGCTGCTGCAGATCGCCATGCTGCACTGGAAGCGGCTCGGCAACCTGGACGCCGCCGAGGAGTTCTTCCGCCGCATCCGCAAGGTCGACCCGGGCCACCAGGCCACGCTCGAGTTCTACCGCGAGTACCTGCGCGGCCGCGGCGACGCCAACCAGCTGCTGCAGATCTACCGCCAGGCCCAGAAGGCGATCGCGCCCGAGGACGGGGCCCGCCGCCGCCACCTGGCCATCGCGATCGCCGAGCTGTCGGAGTTCGACCTGGCCAGCCCCGAGAAGGCCATCGACGCGTGGAAGGCGATCCTGCGGGTCGAGCCGGAGTCGCAGGAGGCGCGCGACGCGCTCAAGCGGCTCTACGCCCGGACCGAGAAGTGGAACGGCCTGCTCGATCTGATGAAGGACGAGATCGATCGCCGCCCGGCCGCCGACGTCGCCGGCCGCGTGGACGGCCTGCTCAAGGTGGTCGAGATCTACGAGCGCATGAAGCTCGACGTGATGGCCATCAACACCTACAGCGCCATCCTCGCCCTCGACCCCGGCCACCGCGGCGCGCTCGACGCGCTGTCCGACAAGTACAAGCAGCGCGCGCAGTGGAGCGATCTCATCACGGTGCTCAGCCGCAAGGCGGAGCTGACCGTCCTGCCGCGGGCGGAGCGGGCCGAGATCCTGCGCGACGTGGCCGCGCTGTGGATCGAGCGGTTCGGCAACTACGGCCAGGCCATCCGCCCGCTCGAGCACCTGCTCGAGATCGTGCCCAACGACCGGGCCGCGATGGTCAGCCTCAAGGACATCTACAGCCGCCGGCGGCAGTGGCGCGCGCTCATCAGCCTGCTCGGGCGCGAGGCGGCGCAGCTCGATCTGGGCGAGCGCTCGCGCCGGCTCACCGAGATGGCGCAGCTGGCGGCCGAGCGGCTCGGCGATTCGCGCCTGGCCATCGAGATCTGGAACCGCGTGCTCGAGCTCGAGTCGGCGCCGACCGGCCAGCCGCCGTCGACCGGCGCCGCGTCGGGGGCACCGCAGGCCGAGCCGTCGCCCGGACAGCCGCCATCGTCGGGCACCAGCCACGCGCTGGCCGCGCTGGCCGGCCTGTACGAGCGCGACAAGCGCTACCTGGCGCTGGCCGACGTCTACCGCCGCCAGCGCGAGCTGGCGCAGAGCCGGGCCGAGTCGATCGCGGTGCTCGAGCGGCTGGGCGCGCTGTTCGCCGAGCGCCTGCACGCGCCGGCCCAGGCCGCCGAGACCTACCGCGAGATCCTGCGCACCGATCGCGCCCACCCGCGCGCGGCCCGCATCCTGCGCGAGCTCTACTCCGCGGCGGCCGACTACGACGAGCTCGAGCGCACCTACGGCGAGCTCGGCCAGTGGGAGGAGCTGGTCGACGCGTTCCACGCCATCGCCGACCGCACCGACGATCGCGCGGCCAGGCTGGCGCTGCTCGAGCGCGCGGCGGGGGTCGCCGCCCAGCACGTCGACAGCCCCGACAAGCTCGCGCGCGCGTGGGAGCGGGTGCTGTCGATCGAGGCGCGCCACGCCGGCGCGGCGCGCGCGCTGGCCCCGATCTACGCCCGGTCCGGCAAGTCGGCCCGCCTGCTGGCAACCTACGAGATCCTGCTCGAGCACGCCGAGAACGACGACGCGCGCCTGCGCCTGCTGGGCGAGATCCGCGCGCTGTGCGAGGACCGGCTCGGCTCCAAGGCGCTCGCCTTCCAGTGGGCGGCGCGCGCCTACGAGCTGCGCCCGGGCGACGCCCAGCTCATGACCGATCTCGAGCGCCTCGGCGCCGAGGCGGACGCCTGGGACGAGGTCGCCGCCATCCTCGACCGGCGCGTGAAGTCGCCCGACGCCGGCGACGCCGAGCGCCTGCGCCTCCTGCGCGAGCTGGGCAAGATCGCCTCGCAGCGCCTGCACGACGTCGAGGTGGCGCAGACCTACTGGGGCGAGGTCCTGGCCCGGGTGCCCGACGACACCGCCGCGCTGCAGGCGCTCGAGGAGATCGCCACCCACCGGTCCGACTGGCCCGGGCTGCTCGAGATCTACCGCCGCCGGGTCGAGCTGGAGACGGATCGCGGCAAGCAGATCGATCTCCTGTTCCGCGCCGCCTTCCTCGAGGAGGAGCGGCTGGCCGACCTCGACGCGGCGGTCAGGACCTATCGCCGCATCGTCGAGGTCGACGTCGGATCGCGCCGCGCGCTCAAGGCGCTGTCCAAGCTGTCGGAGGCGCGCGGCGACTGGGCCGGCCTGGCCGACGTGCTGGAGCGCGAGCTCGCGCTCACGGCAGAGTCGGACGGCAAGGTGGCGCTCCTGCTCCGCCTGGGCAGCCTGTACGAGAACAACCTGGCCAGCCCGGCGCGCGCGCTGGCGTCCTATCGCGGGGCGCTCGACCTCCAGCCCAGCGCCAGCATCCACCGCCTCATCGAGCGCTTCCTGGGCGGCGACATGCCGCAGGAGATGCGGCGCGAGGTGGCGCAGCTGCTCCTGCCGGCCTACGAGCAGGCCGCCGACGCCGAGCGCACGGCGCGGGCCATCGAGATCCTGCGCGGCACCGCATCGGACGCCGAGAAGCTGGAGTTCGACCGCCGCCTGGTCGGCCTGTACCAGCGCCTGTCGCGCAGCGACCTGGCCTACCAGGCCGGGCTGCGCGTGCTCGAGCGCGAGCCGGGCAAGAACGACGTGCGCGAGGAGCTCCAGCGTCTGGCCCAGTCGACCGGCGCGCTGCCCGACCTGGCCGACAACCTCGAGCTCCTGCTCACCGACCTGGACGAGAAGCAGGGCGACGTCGGGGTCAGGCGCGCGCTGGCCGCCGATCTGGCGGCGCTGTGTCAGGACCAGCTGGCCGACGGGCCGCGCGCCGAGCGGGCGTGGCGCGCGGTGCTCGCCGTCGAGACCGGGGCCGAGGACGCGCTGGCCGGGCTCGAGCGCATCTACCGCGAGGCCGGGCGCTGGGCCGATCTGCGCTCGCTGTGCCAGGAGCAGCTGGTCAACACGCTCGACAACAACCGGCGCATCGACCTCCTGTTCGCCATCGCCGAGCTGTCCGAGGCCATGCTGGCCGATCAGGACGGCGCCGTCTCGGCCTATCGCCAGGCGCTGGAGGTCGACCCGTCACACGCGGGCGCGTTCCAGGCGCTCGAGCGCCTGCTCGAGGGATCGAGGCGCTGGGCCGAGCTCGAGGAGCTCCTGGCCGCCGAGCAGGACGCGGTCGGCGAGGAGGGGGCGCGGGTGGCGCTCCTGGTCAGGCGCGCGCGCCTGCGCGGCGACAAGCTCGCCGATCGGAGCGGCGCCATCGACCTCGTCGAGGAGGTGCTGGCCCGCCAGCACGGCAACGCCGACGCCCGCGAGCTGCTCGAGGAGATGATGGGCGACCCGGCCCAGCGGCTGCGCACGGCGCGCATCCTGGAGCCGCTCTACGCCGAGGACGGGCTGTGGCGCGACCTGTGCCTGGCGCTGCGCGCGCAGCGCGAGGCCGCTTCCGGACCGGCCGAGGCGGCCGAGCTCCTCGCCCGCATCGCCGCGGTCGAGGAGGAGAAGCTCTCGCACGAGCGCGCCGCGTTCGACACCTGGCGCGAGGTCCTCGCGCTCGGCCCGTCCGACGAGCGCTCGCGCCAGCACGTCATCCGGCTGGCCGGCCGGCTCGAGGCGTGGGGCGAGGCGCTGTCCGCGCTCGAGGGCGCGCTGGCCGCCGCCGACGCGGCAGACCTGGGGGCGCGCGGCGCCCTCCTGCGCGACATCGCCGGCATCGCCGAGCAGAAGCTGGGCGACCGCGACCGCGCGAGCGACGCCTATCGCCGCCTGCTCGAGATCGACCCGAGCGGCGGGGCCGAGACCGCGCGAGTCGCGTCGCAGGCGCTCGACCGCCTCTACGGCGAGGCCGAGAGGTGGCCGCAGCTCATCGACATCGTCCGCCGCCAGGCCGAGTGGGCCGAGAACCGCGACGAGCGGCTGGCGCTGCTCACCCGCCTGGCCCGGCTCGAGGAGGAGCGCGGCGGCGATCGGCGCGCCGCCATCGCCGACTGGCGCGAGGTCCTGGGCGAGGACGCCGACAGCGGCGACGCGCTCGACGCGCTCGAGCGCCTGCACCAGCAGGAGGGGGAGCTGCGCGAGCTGGCCGACATCCTGCGCCGCCGCGTGGAGCTGGCGTCGGATCCGGGCAACAAGCGCCTGCATCTGGAGCGCATGGCGCGCCTCTACGAGCGCGACCTCGACAGCGCCGCCGAGGCGACGTCCGCCTGGCTCGAGGTGCTCGACTTCCTGCCCGAGGACATCGGCGCGCTCGACGAGCTGGCCCGCCTCTACCGCAGCGCGGATCGCCACGGCGATCTGCTCGAGATCGTCGAGCGCCGTCTGGCGACCGCGCAGCCGGCGGAGCGCATGGCCCTGGTCCACGAGCTGGCCGAGCTCCTCCACCTCCACCTCGGGCGCGACGCCGAGGCGCTCGAGCACTACGCCGAGGTGCTGGGCAGCGAGGGCGGCGTCGCCCACGCCGCCGGCGCGCTGGCCCGCGTGCAGGGCATGCTCGAGAACCAGGACCTGCGCCTGCGCGCGGCCGACGTGCTCCTGCCGCTCTACGAGAAGGGCGGCGACTACGACCGCCTGGCCGGGCTGCTCCTGCGCGTGGCCGACACGATCGGCGATCCGCGGGCGCGCCTGCGCCACCTGCGCCGCGTGGCCGAGATCCGCGAGAAGTTCCTCGACGACCGGCCGGGCGCGCTGACCGCCTACCGCGACGCGGTCACCGCCGCGGTGGCCGAGCCGGAGCTGGCCGAGCTCCTGCGCGAGCTCGAGCGGGTGGCCTCGCAGGAGGGCCGGCTCGGCGACCTGCTCGACGTGTATCAGCAGATCGCGCCCGACGTGTTCGACGGCGATCTGCAGCGCCGCCTGCACCTCGACATCGCCGACCTGGCCCGCGGCGTGCGCCACGACGAGGCGCTGGCCCGCAAGTACTACCAGATGGTGCTCGAGGGCCAGCCGGACGACCGGCGCGCGCTCGAGGCGCTCGAGGGCATCTACCGCGAGGCCGGCGACAACCAGGCGCTGCACGACGTGCTGGTGCGCAAGGCCGACCTGGCCGGCGACGACATCGAGGCGCGCGCCGACGCACTGTCCGACGCGGCCGCGCTGTGCCAGCACCAGCTCGCCCGCCCGGTCGACGCCATCGTGGCGTGGGAGCAGGTGCTCGAGCTCCTCCCCGACTCCGGCCGCGCGTCCGAGGCGCTGGAGCTCCTCTACGAGGAGAACGAGCGCTGGCACGATCTGACCGACCTGGTCGAGCGCCGGCTGGGCTTCGCCTTCTCGGTCGAGGAGGCGGTCAGGCTGCGCTTCCGCCTCGGCCAGCTGTGCGAGACCCATCTCCACGATCCCGACCGCGCGGTCGAGAACTACAGCGCCGCGCTGGGCGGCGATCCGGCCCACGACGGAGCGCGCGAGGCGCTCGAGCGCTACCTCGACGACGCCGGCACCCGCAGCGGGGCCGCCGACGTGCTGGAGCCCATCTACGTGGCGCGCCAGGACTGGCCGCGCCTGGTCCGCATCTACGAGATCAAGCTGGAGGCGGCGACCGTGCCCGAGGAGCGCATGCAGCTCGAGCGCTACATCGCGCGCCTGCACGAGGACCAGCTCGAGGACCTGGAGGGCGCGTTCCGCTGGTACGGGCGCCTCCTGCGCGAGAACCCGGGCGAGCCGGGGCTGCGCTCGCAGCTGGTTCGCCTGGCCGGCGTGCTGGACGGCTGGTCGCAGCTGGCCAACCTGTACGAGGAGCTGCTCGACGACTCGCCGGCCGACGCGCCGGTGGTGCGCGACATCGCGCTGGCCCTGGCCGAGCTGTGCGACCGCCGCCTGGGCGAGGTGGAGCGGGCTCACGCCGCCTACCGGCGCGTGCTGCACAACGCGCCCGGCGACGGCGAGACCTTCGCCCGACTGGAGTCGATGCTGACCCGCGCGCAGCGCTGGTACGCGCTGGTCGAGGCCTACGAGGACGCGGTCCAGGCCACGGCCGACGCGGCGCGCCGGCTCGACCTCTACCGCCGCATCGCGGTGGTGCACGAGGACCGGCTGGGCGACCTCAACCGCGCGGTCGAGTGTCACCGCGCCGCGCTGGAGATCGATCAGGACCACGGCCCGGCCCTCGACGAGCTGGAGCGCCTGTTCCAGGCCCAGAAGCAGTGGCTCGAGCTGGCCGAGCTCCTGGTCGGCCGCATCGAGCGCGCGCCCGACGGCAGCGCCGCGGTCCCGCTGCGCCTGCGCCTGGCCGATCTGCTGGAGAGCCGCCTGTCCGACGTGCAGGGCGCGATCGATCAGCACGAGAAGGTGCTCGAGGTCGAGGCCGACACGGCGGCGCTGGCCGCGCTCGAGCGCCTCGTGGTGGACGAGGTGCACAAGCAGCGCATCGCCGGCATCCTCGAGCCCATCTACCGGGCCAAGGACGAGTGGCGCAAGCTGGTCGTCATCCTGGGCGCGCAGCTCGAGTACGCCGACGAGGCGGGGCGCAGGGTGGCGATGCTGCGCGAGATCGCCGACCTGCACGAGAGCCGCGGCGGCGACCTCGGCCTCGCGCTCGACGCGCTGTCGCGCGCCTGGCTCGAGGACACCGGCGACGACGAGGTGTTCGACATGCTGACCGCGCTGGCCGCGCGCCTGGAGGCGTGGGACCAGCTGGTGCCGACCCTCGAGCGAGGCATCCGGGACGAATACGACGTCGAGCGGGTGACGCGCACGCTGCGCCGCATCGCCGACATCCACGAGCTGCGCCGCGACGACGCGCCGAGCGCGATCGCCGCGCTGCGCCGCCTGCTCGAGGCGCGCGAGGACGATCCCGAGGCGCTGGCGGCGCTCGACCGCCTGCTCAAGGCGGAGGGGCAGAGCGGCGAGCTGGTCCAGGTGGTGGCGCGGCGGGCCGACCTGACCGACGACCCGGCCCTGCGCCGCGTTCTGCTCGAGCGGGTCGCGATCCTGCACGAGCAGGCCCTGGAGAAGCCGCGCGAGGCCATCGTGGCCTGGCGCGCGGTGCTGGCGATCGACGACGCCGACCCGCCGGCCCTCGACGCGCTGGAGCGGCTCCACCGCGCGGTGGGCGAGCCGCGCGAGCTGGTCGGCGTGCTGTCGCGCAAGATCGAGCTGGCCGGGTCGCCGGTCGACGCGCGCCCGCTGCGCTTCGCCGCGGCCAAGGTGCACGAGCGCGAGCTGGGCGAGCCGTTCGAGGCCATCGCGCTCATGCGCGCCGTCCTCGACGGTGATCCAGACGATCCCGACGCGCTGGCGGCGCTCGACCGGCTGTACCAGGACGAGGAGCTGTGGCCCGACCTGCTCGAGGTCATCGACCGGCGGGCGGCGCTCGAGAAGGCGGGCGACGCGGCGCGGCCGGGGCGGTTCGAGCTCCTGCACCGGGCGGCCACCATCGTGGCCGAGCGGCTGCTCGAGCCGGAGCAGGCGATCGGTCGCCTGCGCGAGCTCCTGGCCGAGTCGCCGCGCCACGCCGGCGCGCGCGAGAGCCTCGACGCGATGACCCGCGACGAGGAGACGCTGCTGGCCGCGGCCGCGGTGCTCGAGGAGCTGTACCAGAGCGAGGCCCTGCACGATCGGGTGGCCGAGCTGGCCGAGCGGCGGCTGGCCGCCTCGGTGCTCGATCGCGCCGACCGCTCGGCGCAGATGGCCGCGCTCGCCGCCCTGCACGAGAACCAGCGCGGCGACGCCGACGAGGCCTTCCGGGTGTGGGCGCGCGCGCTGCGCGAGGCGCCCGACGACGAGGCGGTGCAGGGCCAGCTCGAGCGGCTGACGGCGGCGCGCGGCGCCTGGAACGACCTGGTCGATCTCTACCAGTCCATGCTCGACGAGGCGGTGACGCCGGAGCAGGAGTTCCTGTACGCGAGCAAGCTGGCCCGCATCCAGGAGGACGCGCTGGGCGATCTCGAGCGCGCGGCCGAGTACCACGGGCGGGCGCTGAAGGCGGCGCCCGACTCGAGCGACGAGCAGGCCACGCTCGACGCGCTGGCCCGCATCCACGAGCTCGGCGGCCGCTGGGCCGACCTGGCCGAGACCCTGTCGCGCCAGGCCCAGGCCTGGCTCGACGAGGCCAAGCAGGCCGAGATCCTGTTCCGCCTGGGCGAGGTGCGCCAGGACCGGCTCGGCGACGTCGAGGACGCGGTGCACGCCTATCGCGAGGTGCTGGAGCGCGATCCGACCCACGCGCCGGCGCGGGCCGCGCTCGAGCGCCTGATGCGCGACGACCGCGTGCGCGCCGACGTCATCGCCACCCTCGAGCCGCTCTACGAGGCGGATCGCGACCACGCGCGCCTGGCCGATCTGATGATGACCAAGCTGCCCATCACGCCCGACACGTCGGAGCGGGCGGCCATCTACGCGCGCCTGACCGAGCTGACCGAGAACCAGCTGGGCGATCCGATGCGCGCGCTCGACGCGGCCGGCGGATGGCTGGCCGAGGATCCCAGCTCGGAGACCGCGCTGGCCGAGGTCGAGCGCCTGGCCGAGGCGGTCGGGCGCTGGAGCGAGGTGGCGGCGCGGCTGCGCGGGATCGTCGACACCGTCGAGTCGCAGGCGGTCAAGCTGCCGCTCTACGCCAAGCTGGGGGCGGTGCAGCTCGACCGCGAGCGCGACCTGGACGCGGCCGAGCGCACCTTCCGCGCGGTGCTCGACATCGAGCCGGACTCGGCCGCGGCGCTGTCCAGCCTCGAGCGCATCTACCGCGAGCGGCGCGACCGCGCGTCCCTGGCCGAGGTCCTGTGGCGGCGCGGCGAGCTGGCCTTCGACGCCGCCGAGAAGCGCGGCTGCCTGGCCGAGGTGGCCCAGCTGCGCGAGGAGCTGGGCGACGCCGCCGGCGCGGCGGTCGCCTGGCATGCGGTGCTCGAGATCGACGACGGCGACGCCGACGCGCTCGGTCACCTGGCGGCGATCTACGAGCGCGAGCGCGAGTGGGCCAAGCTCATCCAGGTGCTCGAGACCAGCGCGCGCTTCGCCGGCCAGCCCGGCGACGAGCGGGCGCTGCGCGCGCGCATCGCGCGGCTGTGGGCCGACCAGGTCGGCGACCTCGACCAGGCGGTGGGCGCGTGGCAGGCGGCGGCCGATCTGGAAGCAGGCAACGACGAGGCGCTGTCCGCGCTCGAGGACCTGCACACCAGGCGCGGCGACCTCGGCGCGGTGCAGGACGTCCTGCACCGGCGGCTCGAGGCGGCCGGGCGCGACGCGGACCGGGTCGCGGTGATGGAGCGGCTGGCCCGCCTGGCCGAGCAGCGCGGGTCGACCGACGAGGCGGTACACGAGCTGCACGCCATCCTCGACCTCGACGGAGCGCACCTGCGCGCGTTCGACGAGCTGGAGCGGCTGCTCGGCGCGGCCCGCCGCTGGCACGACCTGGTCGAGCTCCACCGCCGGCGCGCCGAGGCGGAGCGCGAGCGGGGCGACGGCGACGGCGAGATGCGCGCGCTCATCAAGGCGGCCGACGTGTGGGAGGGGCCGCTCGAGAACCCGGAGGCGGCCGGCGAGGTGCTCGAGGTGATCCTCCAGCGCAAGCCGGACTTCGTGCCGGCCCTGACCCGCCTGGCTCGCATCTACGCCGCCGCCGGCGAGTGGGAGAAGTCGACCGAGGTGCTCGAGCGCGCGCTGGCGCTGGGGCCGCGCGGCGCCGACGCGGCCGAGCTGCACGTCAGGCTGGGCGACGCCGCCCGCCACAAGGCCGAGGCGGACGGGGCGGACGGCGACGACGCGGCGCTGCCGCACTACGCCGAGGCGCTGCGCCACCAGCCCGATCACCCCGAGGCGGTGGCCGCGGCCGAGGCGGTGGCGCGCCGGCGCGAGGACTGGCCGACCCTGGCCGAGCTGGTCGGCAGGCGCCACGCGGCGTCGCGCGATCCGGCGGCGCGGCTCGCGCTCGCCCTCGAGCTGGCCGAGCTGTGGAAGGACCGCCTGGGCCGACCGGCGGAGGCGGTGCCGCTCCTCGAGGAGGCGGTGAAGGCCGCACCCGACGACGCGCGCGCGCGGGCGCCGCTGGCCGATCTGTACGTGGCGGCGGGTCGCGGTCGCGACGCCGCGCCGCTCTACGAGCGCCTCGCCGAGGACGCCAAGAAGGCGCGGACGATGAAGGACGTGGCCCGCTACCGCCAGAAGCTGGGCCACATCTACCAGGTGAGCGGTGACGGCGAGCACGCGCTGGTCGCCTACGAGGAGGCGTTCCGCATCGATCCGACCAGCGTGGCGACCATGATCGGGCTCGGCCGCCTGTACGTGGATCGGCGCGAGTGGGAGAAGGCGCGCCGGGTCTATCGCTCGCTGGTGCTGCAGAACGTCGACCCGTCGGTGGGCATGAGCAAGGCGGAGGTGTATTACTGGCTCGGCGTGATCCACGTCGAGCTGGGCGAGAAGGACAAGGCCAAGGGCATGTTCCAGCGCGCGCTGGAGATCGAGCCGAACAACCCGACCGTGCGGCAAGCGCTCTCCTCCCTCTGAGCAGGCAGCGGCAGGAGTCGAAGTCACCATGCTGTCCCTCCGACACGTCGTCGCCGTGATCACCGGATCGAGCCGGGGGGCCGGGCGCGGCATCGCGCTCGCCCTCGGCGACGCCGGCGCCACGGTCTACGTCACCGGCCGGACCAGCCGCGCCGGGATGCGGCCGGTCGACGGCGCGCCCGGCACCATCGAGGACGTCGCCGCCGAGGTGACCGCGCGGGGAGGGCAGGGCATCCCGGTGCAGGTCGATCTCACCGACCCGGCCCAGGTGTGGGGGCTGTTCGAGCGGGTCGCGCGGGTGCACGGCCGCGTCGACGTCCTGGCCAACGCGGTGTGGGGCGGCAACGAGGTGGTCGAGCTCGAGGGCTGGGGGCGTCCGTTCTGGCAGCAGGCGCTCGAGGAGGAGTGGCGGCGCACCATGGAGGCGGGCGTGTACGCCTATCTGCTCGCCTCGCGCGAGGCGGCGCGCCGCATGGTGGACCAGCGCGGCGGGCTGATCGTCCACCTGACCGACGGCCTCACCGCGGATGGATCGCGCCCCTACGGCGGCCAGATCTTCTGGGACCTGGCCCACCTCTGCGTCGACCGCATGGCGGTCGCGATGGCGCACGAGCTGCGCGACTACCGGGTGGCGGTGCTGGCGCTCATGCCCGGGTTCGTGCGGACCGAGCGCGTGCTGATGCACATGGTGTCGGAGGAGGTCAAGCGGGCATTTCGCTTCGACCTGAGTGAGACACCGGAGTACGTCGGGCGCGCCGTGGCCGCGCTGGCGGCCGACCCGCACGTGATGCGGCGAACCGGCACCGTCGCGTTCGTCGCCGATCTTGCACTCGAGTACGGGTTCACCGACGTCGATGGCCGCGTGATCCCGCGCTTCGACCCGTCGCGCTAGACCGCGCTGGACCGGCGAGGGCGCGGGTCCGGGTGCCGCCGCGGCGGCGTGACCCGATCCGGGCGGGGGTGCACTCCATCTACGAGGACCCTCGAACAGAGGCGGTGTCACGATCCAGAGCCTGGCCCCCACGACTGGACCCGGAACCCAGATGCCGGTCGCTCGCGCCCGCGGCCGCTCAGCGGCCAGTCGCCGCCGGTTCGCGCTCGCGCTGCTGGTGAGCGCGCTCTCGTCCGCGTGCGCCGCCCCGCTCGAGGATCCAGCGCGCTTCACCGGCGGCGGCGGCGGGTCGTGTCCCGATGGGACGGACGTCGAGGCGGACATCCTGGCGGTGCGCTGCGCCGGGTCGATCTGTCACTCGCCGGGCGAGAACCCGGGCGGCGGCCTCGACCTGGTGTCCGAGGGCGCGATCGACCGGGTCAACGGGGTCGCGTCGCCCAACTGCTCCGGCGAGGTGCTGGCGGTGCCCGGCGATCCCGACGCCAGCCTGATCGTCCAGAAGCTCGGCGACGATCCCCCGTGCGGCGAGCGCATGCCGCTCATCGGCGAGCTCGATCCGGGCGAGGAGGCGTGCATCCGCGACTGGATCCGGGACATGGCCCCGGGAGGCGAGTGATGGGCGGCGCGCGCGTGCGGCGACTCGCGTGGGCGGCGGCCTGTGTGGCGATCGCGACGGTCGTGGTGGCGGTATCGCCGGGTGCGGCCCGGGCGCAGGGCAGCGCCGCGGCGGGCGTGCACGTGCGCGGGCCGGGGGCGAGCGCGGTCGAGCGCGTGATCGCGCGCGTGCTCGCGTCGCGCGGCTACCGGGTGGCCACAGGGCGGGGCCGCGGGGCCGCGCTGCGCGTGACCGGCAGCGTGTCCGGCAGCAGCGGGGCGGTGACCGTGCACCTCGCGGTGCGCGCCGGCCGCGTGCTGGTCGCGCGGGTCCGCGCGCGCGGCGCGTCGCGCGAGGCCGCGCTCGACCGCGTCGAGGCCAGGCTGGGGCCCGCCATCGAGACCGCGGTGGCGTGGGCGGGCGGCCCGCGCCGCCGGCCGGGCGGGGGTGATGGGGAAGGTGCGAGCGGGGACGAGGGCCATCGCGGGGCCGGAGCCGGGGCCCAGGACGATGACGATGATGACGAGGCGCGCGGGGTCGACGACGCCGGGGCGAAGGCCGTCGCGGCGCCGTCGAGCGGGATCGCGGCCGCGGCGACGGGATCGAGGACGCCGTCGGGATCGAGGGCCGCGCCGGGGCCGCAGCCTGCGTCCTCGAGGCGGAGCGCCGCGAGGCGCCGGCCCGGGGCGCGGCGCACGGCCGCGCTCGCCGACGTCGAGTCGACCGGTGGCGCGGGCGGCCGCGCCTCCGCCGGCGCCGACGCCACGAGCGATGTCAGCGCGTCGGCGCCCGGGCCGGGCGAGCGCGACTCGGCCGGCGCGGCGCCGTGGCTGAGCATCGCGGTCGGTCCCGAGCTGTTCGGCCGCCACTTCTCCTACCGCGACGACATCTTCCACCAGCTGCAGGAGTACGACGTGACGGCCACGCCGGCCGTCACCGCGACCGCGGCGATCTACCCGATGGCGCGCGGGACGGGCGGCGCGCTGGCCGGGCTCGGTCTGGCCGGGCAGTTCACGCACGTGCCCGCCTTCGACTCCGAGGACGGCGCCGGCGGCCGGTACACCAGCGAGGCCCGGAGCTACGCCCTCGGCGCGCGCTATCGCCATCACCTCCTCGGCATCGAGGTGGCGGGCGCTCTCGACTACGGCAGCCAGTCGTTCTCGATCGCGTCGGCGGGCGACATGCCGGCTCCGGACTTTCCCGGCGTGAGCTACCGCTACCTGCGCGCCGGGCTCGGCATCGCGGCGCCGCTGGTCTCGCGCTTCTCGATCGCGGCCGCGGCCGGCTACCGCCAGGTCCTGTCCAGCGGTGAGATCTCGGGCGACGACTTCTTTCCGCGCTCGAGCGCGCGCGGGTTCGACGCCGACCTCGAGCTGTCCGCCGCCCTCCTGTGGGGCTTCGACCTGCGCGTCGGCGCCGCGCTCGAGCGCTACGGCCACGACCTCCAGCCCGAGCCCGGCGATGCCAGGGTCGCGGGCGGCGCCCTCGATCAGTACCTGCGCCTGTTCCTGCGCCTGGGCTACACCTACTGATCTGATGACTCCGCCACCGAGATGATGACCCGGTCGCGTCGACCTGGTCGTCGACGATGACTGCGCCGTGGACGCAGGCGCCGCCGCCGGCCGACCGGCTGCACCCTCGGAGGGGCCGGGCGGGGAGGAGCCAGCGGGCGCATACTCTGACCGTGGCGGTGCGGCGCAGACAGACCGGGCCTCCCCGGCCCGACGATCGAGCGAGCACGGTGGTGCTCGACCAGGCTCTGGACCGCGTCACCGACGGCTTCGTCGTCCTCGACCGGACCTGGCGCTTCGTCTACGTCAACCGGAGCGGCGCGAACATCCTGGGCCGGCCGGCCGAGCAGCTGATCGGGCAGGTGGTCTGGGAGCTCTTCCCGGAGGCGGTCGGCCACGACTTCCACCGGGCCCAGGAGCGCGCGCTGGCCACCCAGGAGCCGGTCTTCCTGGAGGCCTACTACGCCGCCTGGGATCGCTGGTTCGAGAACCGCATCTATCCCTCGGGGCTCGGCCTGTCGATCTTCTTCAGCGACATCTCGGAGCGCAAGCGCGCGGAGGTCGAGCGCGAGCGGCTGCACGAGAACGCGACGAGGGCGCGAGGCGAGGCGGAGGCCGCCCTCGCCCGGCTTCACGCCATCCAGAGCGTCACCGACACCGCCCTGGCTCACCTCGATCTCGACGACCTCCTGGGCGAGCTCCTGGCCAGGCTGTGTCACGTGCTGGGAGCCGACCGGGCCGCCCTCGCGCTGATCGACGAGGAGAGCGGCGCGCTGTTCACCCGCGCGGCGTTCGGGTTTCCGCTCGAGCTGGTCCGGGCGGTGCGCGTGCCGCTGGGTCGGGGCGTCACCGGCCGGATCGCCGCCGAGGGCGTCCCGCTGATCGTCGACGACTACTCGTCCATCGACCTGTCGGGCGTCGAAGGGCTCCCGCCCCGGGGCGTGCTGCCGGCCACCCGATCGGTGGCCGGGGCGCCGCTCCACGTCGCGAGCCGGGTGATCGGAGTCGTGACCGTGGCCTCGCAGGGGCCGCACACCTTCACCGAGGGCGATCTGGAGGTCTTGCAGCTGGTCGCCGGCCGGGTCGCGCCGGCCATCGACCGGCGCCGCCTGTTCGAGAGCGCGCAGGCCGCCCAGGACCGGCTGAGCGCGCTGTCGAGCCGGCTCATCAGGGCGCAGGAGGACGAGCGGCGCCGGCTCGCCCGCGAGCTGCACGACGAGCTCGGTCAGGTCCTCACCGCGGTCAAGATCAACCTCGAGTCCCTGTCCCGCGGATTCGCCGCCGGGCCGGTCTCCGCCCGCCTGCGCGACGCGATCGACTCGGTCGACCAGGCCAGCCAGACGGTGCGCGACCTCGCGCTCGACCTGCGTCCGTCGGTGCTCGACGATCTCGGGCTGCTGGCGGCGCTTCGCTGGTACCTCGACCGCTTCGCCCGCGACACCCGGGTGGAGGCCCACCTCTCCATGGACGCGGTCCCGTCGCTCGAGCCCGAGCTCGAGACCACCTGCTTTCGCGTCGCCCAGGAGGCGCTGACCAACGTCGCGCGCCACGCCCGCGCGACCCAGGTCTGGCTCGAGCTGCACCTCGTCGCCCACGGCATCGAGCTCAAGATCCTCGACGACGGCATCGGCTTCGACGTGCATGCGGCGCGCGCGCGCGCGGTCGGCGGCGCCTCGATGGGGCTCCTGGGCATGGAGGAGCGCGTCTCGCTCGCCGGCGGCGCATTTCACATTCACGCCCTCAGCGGACACGGCACCGAGGTCCGCGCGCGCTTTCCGCTCGACCGGCGATCCGACCACATCGCGGCCGGCGCGACCCCGCGTCCATCGACCGGCTGACGACGCGCGGGCGCGAGGTCGGCGTCGGGCGTCAGCGATCGGCCGCCACCAGGCCGACGCGCACGGCGAACAGGACCAGGCCGGTGACGTCGTGGACGCCGAGGCGCTCCATGATCTGGGCGCGGTGGGTCTCGACCGTCTTGGGGCTCAGGCCGAGGCGCTGGGCGATCTCCTTGCTCGAGTTTCCCTCGGCGACCAGCTGGAGCACTTCGCGCTGGCGCGGTGTCAGCGCCTCGAGCGGCTCCTCGGCGCCGCGGGTTCGCTGCACGTAGTCGCTCAGGACCCGCCGCGAGACGGCGGGGGTGAGGTACGTCTCGCCGTCGGCGACCCTGCGGATGGCGACCTCGAGCTCCGACACCGCCGACGCCTTGAGCAGGTAGCCGGCGCAGCCGGCGCGGAGGGCGCGCAGCACGTACTCCTCCGACAGGTGCATCGACAGGATGACGACGCGGATGGCCGGGTCGAGGGTCGCGATCCGGCCGGCCACCTCGAGGCCGTTCAACCCCGGCATGCCGACGTCGAGCAGCACGACGTCGGGCCGCACCTCCTCGATCAGGCGCAGCGCCTCCTGGCCGTCGCCGGCCTCGCCGACCACCTCGACGCCGGGCAGCTCGGTCAGGAGTCCGCGGATGCCCGCGCGAACCAGGGTGTGGTCATCGGCCAGAAGGACGCGGATCGGATTCACGAAGCCCTCGCTTGGCGCTCCCGGCCGCGACTCACGGGGCCGGCCCCGACAGCGTGAAGTAAAAGGTACCACCGCCGCCCGCTGCGCCCTCGGCCCAGAACCTGCCGCCGTGGCGATGGACGATGCGCTGGGCGATGGCCAGGCAGATGCCGGTGCCCGCGAGCTCGCGGTTCCGCTCGATGACCTGGAGCAGCGCGACCATCCCGCCGGACCGCTCGAGGGCGAAGCCGGCCCCGTTGTCGCGGACGAAGAAGACGCGCGTGCCGTTCTCGTGCGACGAGCCGACCTCGATGCGCGGCCGGGCGGTGCGGCAGGTGAAGCGCCACGAGTTCGCGATCAGGCTGTCGATCAGGGCCCCGGCCAGCTCGGGGTCCGCCCAGACCGGCAGGTGCTCGGGGGCGACCAGATCGAGGTGGCGGTGCGAGTCGTCCGCCGCGGCGCGCGCGGCGGCAGCGCGCGCCAACGAGCCGAGGTCGACGACGTCGCGGCTGAGCTGGCAGCCGGTGACGTGGGCGAGCAGGCGCAGGGCGCCGGCCAGCGCGTCCACCCGGGCGGCGCTGCCGCGCAGCTCCGCGAGCTGCTCGAGGGCGTCCGGGCCGAGCCGGCTCGCGTGATCCGCCGCCATCGCCGCGGTGAGCTCGCTCAGGCTGTGAAGGGGGCGGCACAGCTCCTGCGCCAGGCAGATGAGCGGGTCGAGCTCGCCGGGCACGCGGTCGTCCCGCCGGCGGGCGCTCACCTCGCGGATCGAGCACGACACGAACCCGCTGTCCTCGGCCCCGAGCGGGCTCACGCTGATCTCGACGGGCACCTCGGTGCCGTCCTTGCGCCGGGCCAGGACCACCCGGCCGCGCATCGGCCGCGTGGCGGCCTCGAGCACGTAGTCGGTCGGCCCGGCCGGATGCGCGCCGCGCGAGTGCTCCGAGACCAGGACCGCGATCGGCCGCCCCAGGAGCTCGTTGTTCGCGTATCCGAACAGGCGCTCCACCTCGCGGTTGAAGAGCACGATCCGGCCGTCGCGGTTGACCAGGATCATCGGGTCCGGGGCGACCTCGAGCAGGTCGCCGAAGCGCGCCTCGACCGCCGCCGCCTCGCGCAGCACCTTGAGGTGCGAGACATCCTTCATGCTGATGGCGACCTGCTTGACCGCTCCCGCGGCGTCCGACACCGTCCGCATCGACACGTCGAGGTGGATGGCGGTGCCGTCCTTGCGCCGGCGCACCACCTCGAAGGTCGCCGAGCCGATCTCGAGGGCGCGGTGGATGCGCTGAAGCTCGTCGCTGCGGTGGTCCGGCGGGATCAGATCGACCAGCCTGCGCCCGGTGGCATCGGCGCGCGCGTGACCGAACAGCCGCTCCGCCCCGCGGCTCCACACCTGCACCTTGCCGTCGGGCGAGACGGCGATGAGCGCGTCGTCGAAGTTGTCGAGCAGCTCGTCGCTCATCCTCCATTGGCTGTACCCGGGGCGCAGGTCGGCCACAATCGGTGAAAACACCGAGGGCGTGTCGTCGCGCGCGGATGGCGCACCGCCGCGGCCGCCTCGCCGCGCCCTTTCACCCGCGCGGTGTCGATCGCGCGCCGGCGAGGCGACCAGGACCAGGCGACGGATCGACGCGCGATGGAGCGACGGAGCGGCGTGCGGCGATGCGACCATGGAGCGACGCGAGGCCCATGCGCGGGTGGTGACGGCGCGGGACGTACAGCCGCTCACCGTCGGTCCGCGGTCTGGCCGCGCGGCGCCTCGGCGTCAGCGCGCCCCGCACTTGCGCAGCGCGGCCCGCGCCGGCGACGCGACCTGGTGCTGCCCGCTGGCGGCCAGGTCGCGCAGGATGGGCAGCGCAGCCGGCGGGCACGATCGAGCCAGCGCGCCGGCGGCCGCCGCCTGGATCTCGGGGAACGACACCGCCTCGGCGGCGCGCATCAGGACCGGCACCGCGCTCGGGTCGCCCAGCTCGCCCAGGGCGTACACCCCGGCCGCGGCGGGGGCGATCGCGCGCTCGTCGCCGAACGCGCGCTCCAGCTCGCCGCCGACCAGCACGGCCAGCGGCCGCGCCGCCGAGCGATCGCCCGATCCGCCGATCAGGCGCAGGGCCAGGGTGCGCACCTCGACCGGCGCCGCGCGGTCGCCTGCCACCGCGAGGAAGAAGCGCACCGCCCCGGCCGCGCCGCAGGTGGCGAGCGACGACAGCGCGGCGCGGCGCACCTCGACGTCGACGTCGCGCAGCGCCGCTCGCCGCAGGCCCGCCGCCGGCTGCGGCCGCGCGCATGCGGATGCGAGCGCGACGGCCGACGCGCGCCGCACGCGCGGCCAGCTGTCGGCCAGCTCCGCGGCGAGCGCCGCGTCGCCGGCGGCCTGGCCGCGCTCGCCCAGCGCCTCGGCCGCGGCCTCGCGCACCCCCGGATCCGGATCGCGCGCCGCGCGCACGAGCGCCGCCGTGCCGGCCGGCGCGCGGCCACGCGCCATCGCCGCGGCCGCCACTCGCCGGAGCGCCGTCCCTCGCGCCCGCTCGATCGCGGCGGTCGCGGCATTCTCGGCCGGCGCCCTCGTCGCGGCCGGCCCTGTCGTCGCGGTCGGCCCGGGCGTCGCCGCCTCGAGCTGCGCCGCCAGCGCCGCCACCAGCTCCGGCTCGTCGAGGCCGCCCGCCGCCTCGATCAGCCGATAGCGCAGCTCGTAGCCGCGCGCGTCGCCCATGCGCCGGCTCAGCGCCGCCACCGCGCGCGCGCGCGGCGGGCCGGCCGGCTGCGCGCGCAGCATGAGGCCCAGCCCGCGCCACAGATCGGCCTCGCGCGCCTCGCTCTCCTCGGCCGCCCCGCGCGCGAGCTCGAGCAGCGCGTCGAGCTCTCCGGCCGGCCGCCCACCCATCGCGCGGGCGACCGCGCGCCGCACCTCGCGCGGCCCGCTGCCGGCGGCGGCGGCCAGCGCGCGCAGAGCGCTCGGGTCGGCGATCCCGCCCAGCACCTGCGCGGCGCGCGCGCGGCCCTCGGTCGGCACGGCGCGCCCGGTCGCGACCTCGCCCAGCGGCTCCACCGCGGGGCGCCCGATCGCCACCAGCGCGCGAGAGAACCGCTCGGCGTCGGCGGGGTGCAATGACCGGGCTGCGAGCCCGCGCGCCAGCTCGGCCGCGCCCGCCGGCAGGTCGGCCAGCGCGCGGCGCACGCGCAGGAGCGCGTCCGGCGGCGCGCGCGGCCGCTGCGCCTCCGCCATGAGCGCCGCCTCGGCCGCGCCGCCCAGACGGACCAGCACACGCGCGGCCTGATCGCCCTCGCGCCCGCCCGACGCCACCGCCGCCGCCAGCCGCGCCGCCGCGCTGCCCGGCGCCAGGTCCAGCTCGGTCAAGACCGACAGCTCGGCGATGGCGGTGTACCCGCCGCCCGCGCGCGCGCCCTGTCCCGGATACACGTCGACCACGACCAGCGACACGCAGTCGGCGGCGACCGGCTCGGGCAGCGCGATCCACCACGCGTCGCCCGCGGCGCCGGCGCGCGCCGGATCCTGCGCGAACGCGACCCGGAAGGCGTGCTCGCGCCCGACCAGGAGGCCCACCTTCTTGAGCCGGTTGAACTGGGCGAAGGTGCGCGCGCTGGCCGCGTGCCCCGGCACCAGCCGGATCGCGCGCACCAGGCCGCCGTCGAGGCTGGCGCGCGCGGTGACGAACTCGCCGCGTCCGAAGCCGGCGCGTCCCTCGACCCAGGCGGTCGTCGGATCGCCGTCCTCGATCTCGCTGGGTGCCGCCAGATCGCCGGGCCCGCTGGCGCCGATCTGGCTGGAGGCCGCCAGGACGCGGAAGTCGAGCGGGGCCGCGCTCGCGCGCACACCGGCGGGCGGCGCGCGCGTGGCCACCAGCTCCGGCGCGTCGGGCGGAATGCGCGGCGTCTGGTCCACCGAGCGGAAGCGACCGCCGCCCGCGAAGTCGAACTTCTCGGCGTAGAGGTGCGCGGTCTTGCCGTCACAGCGCGCCACGCCGGCCCGGCCGGAGTAGCGGATGAGGCCGAGCCGGCCGGCCTCCACATATAATGTCGACTCGCGGTCCGCCCCCTGCGGCCCGACCTCGCCCCGCCACAGCTCGCGCAGGGCCGCGCCCCGCCACTCGGCGGCCAGCGCCTCGCCCGGGGCGCCCGAGCCCGCGGCCACCTCGCCGCTGCGCGCCACCGCCAGGATCACCGTTCGCCCGCCGACCGCCGCGCCGGTCGCGATCTGGATCTCGCCCCGGTCCACCGCCGAGCCGGCCAGGAGCGGCTTCCACGCCAGCACGGCGCCGGTGCGCCCGGACAGGATCGCCAGCGAACCCTCGCGCTCGATGCGGATCTGCTCGGGCGCGCCGTCGCGGTCCAG
>DATFRY010000191.1:0-7203 GCA_035262925.1 Kofleriaceae bacterium
CCGACCGAGGGTACGTTCCTTGCCCGACGACGAGCTCGCCGTCCGGATACGGAGTCGGGCGACTACCGCTTGAGGTTCGCCACCTCGTTCAGCATCTCGTCGGCCGTCTGCACCGTCTTGACGTTGGCCTGGAAGGCGCGCTGGAACGCGATCAGGGTGACGAGCTCGTTGGTGAGATCGACGTTGGACGACTCGATGCTGCCGCTCGAGACCGAGCCGCGCTCGCCGGTGGCGGCGGAGTCGACCAGCGCCTGGCCGGAGGCGGTGGTCTCGCGGAACAGCTGGTTGCCGGCGCGCTCGAGCTGGTCGTCGGCGGCGAAGGTGGCCAGGGCCACGCGGGCCACCTGGCGGCGCTGGCCGTTGGAGAACATGCCGTCGATGGTGCCGTTCTCGTCGACCACGACGTCGACCAGCGTGCCGGCGCCGAAGCCGTCCTGGGTGATGGCGTTGACCACCGAGGCGCCGGCGAACTGGGTGGTGCCGGCCAGTCCGGTGCCAAGGTCGGTGGTGATGGCGTCGCCGAAGTCGAAGTTGATCGCCTGACCCGCGGTGGCGCCGAGGAAGTCGACGCTCGAGCCGGCGGGGGTCTCCACGTCGAGCGCCCCCGCGGTGTTGAAGGTGAGCGTGCCGCTGGCGATCTCGTTCGCGCCGGGCTGACCATTGTTGAGCTCGGCGCCGTCGACCAGCGCGTGCCAGTCCCAGGTGCCGGCTCCGTCGGTGCGGAAGTACAAGTCCACCCGGTGGGTGTTGCCGAGCGAGTCGTACACCGTGGTCGAGGTGGCGAAGTTGGAGGTGCCGGCCGGGTCGGTGGTGAGGAACTGACCCGGCGACACGGCCGACGAGTCCAGGTTGAGCTTCATGTTGACGTTCGCGGTGGCCAGCGGCGCGCTCTGCATCGCGCCGAGGTCGAGCGAGCCGAGCTGGGTGCTCTGCACGCCGGCCGTGTTGATCGTGTAGCCCTGGAGGCGCAGGCCCTCCTGGTTGACCACGAAGCCCTGGTTGTCCATGCCGAAGCGCCCGTCGCGCGTGTAGTAGGTGGAGTCGATGCCCTGGTGGTTCCCCTGGACCACGAAGAAGCCGCGGCCGAGCACGGCCAGGTCGAGCACGCTGCCGGTCTGCTGCAGCGTGCCTTGCGCGAAGTTGGTGGTCGCGCCGTCCATGCGGACGCCGGCGCCCAGGCGGCTCGAGCCGGCCATGCCGCCGATCACGTCGGCGAAGCCGGCGCGTGAGGCCTTGAAGCCGACCGTGGACACGTTGGCGATGTTGTCGCCGACCACGCTGATCGCGTTGCCATGCGCGTCCAGGCCGCTGATGCCGATGTACAGATTGTTCGAGATGGTCATTGCTTTCCTCTACTCTCCCCTCACTCGATCGAAAGGACGTCGCTGGGTGCGGCCGAGACCGCGCCGATGCGGAGGCGCGGAGCGCCGCCGATGAAGTCGATGGCCCCGATGAGGCCCGACAGGGTGGAGCCGGCGTGGACCGCGGTGCCGTCGGCGGCGCTCGCCGCCACCTCGATCCGGTAGTCGCCCTTGACCAGCGGCGCGCCGTTGTCGCCGGTGCCGTCCCACGGCACCGAGATGTGGCCGGCGGTGCGCGGGCCGAGGTCGATGTGCTTGACCGCGTTGCCGGCGGCGTCGCGCACGATCACCTCCACCTTGGAGGCGGACTGATCGAGATCGACGCCGAGCGCCGGCATGCCCTGGCCGCGGCCGGTGATGGTGAAGGCGTCGCCGGCGACGGTGCCGGTCTTGCCGACGAAGCCGGCCAGCGAGGCGTTGGACACCGACATCTGGCCGGCCAGGATGTCGCCCAGGCGCGCGTTGGTCTCGGCGGCCTGCTCGACCGAGCTGAACTGGGCCAGCTGGGCCACGAACTCGGCGCCATCTTGAGGGTCGAGCGGGTTCTGGTTCTCCAGCTGGGCGATGAACAGGCGCAGGAACTCGTCGGAGGTGCCGATGATGGCCTGCCCGCTCTTCGACGCCGACGAGGCCGGAGGGGTTCCGCCGGTGGTGAGCGGCGCGGAGGTGCTATCGATTCGCATGAGGTCTCCTCAGGGCTCTGGTGTCCCTAGGCAATGGCTCGCAGGCCGCGCGGTCGGGGGCGAGTGGGTGTCGGGTCGGGATCGGCGGAGCGGTCGGGCTCCGGCGCGCGATGGCGGCCGGGGCGGTCGTCGGGCTGGGGCGCTGGCTGCTGGGCGGCGCGGTCGCCGGCGACGTCGGCGCTGAGCGATCCGAGGTGCAGTCCGTGCTCGGCAAGGCCGGAGGCGAGCTCGTCGGCCCGCTGGTGGAGCGAGTCGGCGTAGACCGCGCTGTGCGCGCGGGCCTCGATGCGGACCGAGTCGCCGCGCACCGCGATGAGGAGGGAGACGCGATCGTCGCCCTCACCGACGGTCACGCGCGCGCTCGAGCGGCCCAGCTCCCCGGCGGGCGAGGGCGGATCGAGATCCGGTCCGTCGGCCGCCGACGGCGAGTGTGCGGGCGACGCGGCGGCGGCCGGCTCGGCCAGCGGGGAGGCGGAGGCGCCCGACCCGCCGTGCGCGCCGGCGATGTGGACCGGATGCGGCGCGGCCGCGGCCCCTCGATCCGGTGCGCCGGCGGGTGCGCCGGCGGGTGCGCGGGGCTCGATCGCCGGCCGGGTCGGGGGAGTGGCGGGCGCGCGCACCGGAGTCGGCTCGAGGGCGGCGGCGTGGGCGTCTGCCGGGCGGTCGGATGCGCTGCCCGACGACGCGGCGGCGATCGCCGCGGTGATCGGCGCCCTGGTCGGCGCGGTGCGCGCCGGCTGGTCCCGGGCCGCGTCGGCCCGATCGGATGACGCGGCTGGCGTGGAGTGGGGGAGGGCGGCCGCGGCCTGCTTGCGCGGCGAGGCGGGTCCGGGCGGCACCGCCGGCTTCGGCGCGAGAGGCGCCGCCGCGGCGGTCGCGGCGGCAGCAGCCGCGGCGGCGACCACGGGCGTCGGGATCGCGAGTCGAGTCGGCGACGGAGGAGCGGACGCATGTGCGGGTGGAGTCGGGCCCGGTGTGCCGGGTGCGGCGGGCGCGCTCGCGGCCGGACTGGCGCCCGGCGCCGACGTGGCGGCGGCCTGCAGGTCGGTCGCGGCCAGCGACCGGGTCGGGATCGGGGACGCCGGCGGGACGGCGATGGGGATCGCGGCCGCAGCTGGTTGCGGGCTGGTCGGCTCGACCGCGCCACGCGTCGAGGCTCGTGTCGGCGGCGGCATGGAGGGTGTCGCGGGGGCCTGCGGCCGGACCTGCGTCGGCGTCGGTGTGGACGCTGTCGTCGGCGTCGGCGCGGGCGCCGGCGTCGAGGCCGGCGTCGAGACCCGTGTCGGCGCTGGCGTCGCGCTCGGTGCCGAGGCCGTCGCAGAGGTCGGCTTCGACGCCGGCGTGGACACTGGCGTCGGGATTCGCGTCGAGGCCGGTGTCGAGGCTGGGGCCGCGGGCGTCGTCGAGGCGATCCGGACCGGGTACGCGATCGTGGCGGCCTTCGCGGCTCGAGCCACCGAGACGGATGGGATCGCGTCCCGACCTGGTGTCGGGACAGGATCCGCGGCGCTGGCCTCGCTCGGCCAGGCGGTCACGTCCGCCTGCGGAGTCTGCCCAGGGAGCGGCGGCGAAGCCGGGGCCACGGCTGCGGTCGGATCTGTCGCGCTCGGCGCAACCACCTCGGCCCCGCCGAAGGTCGCGACGGCCGACCTGGGCACGCGGAAAGGAGCCCAGCCCGAGGCCGGGACGGCGATCGCCGCCGCCAGGGGGCGGCGCTTCATCGCCGCGCCCGCGTCCCGCGATGGCGCCGGCGACTCGACAGCGACGGAGACCGAGACCGAGCCCGCAGCTGACGCTGACGCTGCGGCCGCCGAGACCGGGACCGCGGCCGCGGCCGAAGCCGAAACCGAAGCGACGACCGCGGCCGCCGGCCCTGCCACCGGCGCGTGCGAATCCACGCGGCCATGGATCGAGGTCGAGGTCGCGGTCGCGGCCAGCCCGCCGCCGCGCGCGGCTCTCGGCTCGGCCGCCGCGCCCGCGTCGACCTCGACGCCCGACCCGCGCGAGCCCTTCCCGGCTCTGACGTCCGCGCATCGCGGGCTCGCCTGCGCGGCGGCGCCCGCAGCGGCCAGCGCCCCGCCCAGCATCTCGCCGAACGAGACGGCGTCGTCGTCGTCCTCGGCGCACGCCCGACCGTCGGCGGGCGGCTCGGTCCAGCCGGCGAGCGGATCGAGCACCAGATCGACGCCGCCGCTCACGGATCTCTCCGCGCCGCGCGGGCACCGACCAGGTCGTCGATCTGGACCTGCTCGCGGCGGTCTCCCGCGCGCCGCTCGGCGCTGGACACCACGTCGAGCGCGCGCTCGGTCGAGCGCAGGTCGCGCTCGCGCCGGCTGAGCAGCTGGGCCGCCGCGCGCTGAGACTCGGCCGCCGCGTCGACAGCCTGGCGCGCGTCGACCACCGCGCCGCGCGCCGCGTTCACCTGATCGCCCGCGCTCTCCAGCTCGGCCACGGCGCGCGCCGCCGCCATCTGCTCGCACGCGTGCTGCACCGCGCTGGCCAGGTCGTGGCCGGCTGCGGCCAGCCCGCGCCGCTCCTCCTCGCAGCGAGCGGCCGCCTGCGCGGTGCGCGCCGCCTCCAGGTCTCGCAGGCGGGTGCGCGCGTCGCGCAGACGGGTGAGAGCCTTTCGCTTGTGCGTCATTTCGCCTCCAGCGCGGCGGTGAGCCGCCCCATGGCGGTCGGGTAGTCGGTTCCTTCGGTCGGGTCCTGGCGCGCCCACTCGTCCAGCCGTCGCCCGAGCTCGAGGTTCTGGTCGTACGTCGCGTTGGTGCCGGGCGTGTACGCGCCCAGGCTCTGCAGCTCCTGCACCAGCTTGCGCTGGGCCAGCGCCTCGCGCGCCTGCTGCATGAGGACGTGGGCCGGCTCGTCGGTGACGTGGCGCGCCACGCGCGACGCGCTGGCCAGGACGTCGATGGCGGGAAACTGCCCGCGGCCGGCCAGCTCGCGCGACAGCACGATGTGCGCGTCGAGCAGCGAGCGGGCCGAGTCGGCCACCGGATCGGACATGTCGTCGCCCTCGACCAGGACGGTGTAGAAGGCGGTGATCGAGCCGCGCCCCTCGAGCGGCGCCACCCGCTCGAGCAGGAGCGGCAGCGTGGCGAACACGCTCGGCGGATACCCCTTGGTCGCCGGCGGCTCGCCGATGGACAGCCCGATCTCGCGCAGCGCCATCGCGTAGCGGGTCAGCGAGTCGATGACCAGGAGCACGTTGGCCCCCTGATCGCGGAAGTGCTCGGCCACCGCCGTGGCCGCGAGCGCGCCGCGCGCCCGCTCCATCGGCGAGCGGTCGGAGGTCGCGGCCACGATCACCATCGAGTCCTTGCGCTGGCTGGACAGCAGGTCGCGCACCTCGCGCCCGCGCTCGCCGATGAGGCCGACCACGGTCACGTCGGCCGCCGCCTGGCGCGCGATCTGCTCGACCAGCACGCTCTTGCCGACGCCGGCGCCGGCGAAGATGCCGACCCGCTGGCCGCGGCCGCAGGTGAGCAGCCCGTCGATCACGCGCAGGCCGGTGTCGAAGCGCTGGTGCACCGGCGCGCGCTCGACCACGTCCGGCGCGGGCGCGTCGATGCGCGCGCGCTGGCGGCAGCGCGGCGGCGGCAGGCCGTCGAGCGGGGCGCCGAACGAGTCGATGAGTCGCCCCAGGAGCTCGGATCCGACCGGCAGGCCGGCCGCGCCCTCGCGCCGCCTGACCGGCGCGCCCGGGCGGATGCCGCCCCGCTGGCCGAACGGGATGGCCAGCACCAGGCCGTCGCGGAACCCGACCACGGCGCACGGCACCTGACCCTCGGCGCCCTCGATCTCGACCAGGTCGCCCATCCGCACGTCGCCCACGCTGGCCTCGACGCCGAGGCCGATCACCTTCAGCACCTTGCCGGCGGTGGTGGGGCGGCCGCGCTGTGCGACCAGGGCCGCCGCCCGCTCGCGCGTGTCAGGGCCCAGCAGCACGCTCCGCCTCCTCCATGAGCTCGCGCAGGCCGTCGCGCACGCTGTCCAGCCGCTCCTCCAGCCGCGCATCGACCAGCCGCCGGCTCGACTCCACCGCGCAGCCGCCGCGCGACAGCGATGGGTCCTCGAGGAGGCGCAGGTCGGGCGTCTTGCCCAGGTCGGGCCGGGCGGCGAGCAGCGCCGCGCGATCGGCCGGGTGCAGCCGCACCGCGATGGACGACTCGCCGGCCACCTCGTCGAGGCAGCGCTCGACCAGGTGGACGAGCGGCGCCGGATCGCGCCTGACCTCGGCGCCGACCAGCTCGCGCGCGATGATGAGCGCCAGCTCGACGAGCTCGGTGGCGTAGGGGCGCGCCATCGCGCTCGCGGCCGCGCGGGCCTGGCCGAGCGCGTCGCCCAGCCGCCCCAGCGCGGCGGCGATCTCGGCCTCCGCCTTCTCCCAGCCCTGCCGCTCGCCGTCGGCGCGCGCCTCGGCCAGCGCCTCGGCCAGCCGCCTCTCCATGGCCGCCTCGTCGAGCACGGTGGGGGCCTGGCCGCCGCCGAAGAGCGGCGTCGGTGACGGCGCGGCGGCCGACATCCAGGCCGGCGCGGCCCCGCCCGGCTTCGCCTGCGGCAGCCGGCTGAACAGCGGCGCGAGGGGTGGGCCGGGGTCGCGCTTCACACCATCTCGTCCCCGCCGCCCCGGTTGGGCAGCTGCATCTGGCCGGTCTGGCCCAGGCGGAGCGCGGTCTCGACCACCTCGCGCTGGGCGGCCTCGACCTCCGACAGCCGCTTGGGCGGCGTGAGCTCGAGGTCCTCGCGCAGGCTCTCGGCCGCGCGCGACGACATGCACGAGAAGAAGTGGGCGCGCACGGTCTCGCTGGCGGTGCGCAGCGCGACGCACAGCTGATCGCCGGGCAGCTCGCGCAGGAGCGTCTGCATCGAGCGCTTGTCCACCCGCAGGAGGTCCTCGAAGGTGAACATCGCCTGCCGCACCTTGCGCGCGGTCTCGTCGTCGAGCGATGCCAGGATCTGCTCGCTGGCCTCGGGCGGCAGCTCGTTGAGCAGCTTGGCCACGTACTGCACGCCGTCGAACTCGGCCTTGCCCTCGCGCGGCATGCCGCCGACCGCGGCCAGCGACTTCTGCAGCGACTCGGAGGCGATCTCCAGCACCTCGGAGGGGACCTCCTCGAGCACGGCGATGCGCGCGGCCAGATCGGCCTGCAGGCCGG
>DATFRY010000192.1:0-32117 GCA_035262925.1 Kofleriaceae bacterium
CATCCGCGAGGGCCACCAGCTCGATCAGTTCATCGACGACGGCTTCAGCGGCGAGCGCTCCGCCGGCGCCGGCGACGACTTCCACATGGCGCTCTGGGAGAGCGGCAGCGACTCACCTGCCGACATGAACATGCTGTACGACGGCGCGGCCCTGGGGGTCGATCGCTTTCAGGGGACGTCGTGCCAGTCACCGCCGTGCGCGCTCACGAACAGCGCCTCGCAGCATCCCAACCGGGTCCTGAGCGTCGCGATCGGCGACCTCACGCAGGGCCAGGACCCGGCCGTCACCGACCCGACCGAGCAGATCAACAAGTCGGGCATCGCGCCCGAGGCCAACGCCACCTACTACGTGGGCGGCTGGGCGGCCGCGGCCGCTCAGATGCTGACCGACGTCAGCCAGTTCGACGTCGCGGTCGCCAACACCTCCGGCAGCGCCAGCGGCTCCCCGACCTGCCTGGGCGACGACGCGGACGCCATCGCCGCCGATGCGCTGTACGAGGCCGGACTCTTCGTGGTCGGTGGCGCCGGCAACGACGGCGACTCCACCGTCTGCAACGTTCACCACCCCAAGGACGCGATCGGCGTCTTCACCACCGCCGGCAGCGCCCCGGCGACCAACACCGCCGACGGCGTTCGCGACGCGGCGTTCGACACGCAGAGCAGCGTCGGCGGCGTCAAGGGATCGTTCAGCAACTCGGGCCGCGGCCGCACGATCATCGACATGACCTTCACGTTCGGATTCACGGACCGGCCGAACTGGGACGGCACATCGTACGGCAACAACGTCGGCGGCAACAGCCTCACCGGCCCGGCCGTCGGCGCGGCGGCCGTCGACTTCGCCGACTGGTTCGAGACCGGATATGGCTCGACGTCGCTGCTCGGCCAGCCGGGCAAGCTGTTCGCGGCGATGCTGCTGATGGGCGACCGGCAGGTCGACTCCGGCCGGCTCCTCAATCAGTTCGACCGCAAGTGGGGCGCGGGCCGCCTCAAGATGCGCAAGCTCGACGACGCCGGCCTCGATCAGCCGTGGCAGTGGACCATCGCCTCCATGTGCGTGGGCGACGGCGAGACCATCTACTACGACCTGACGCCCGACCTGGCCACGAAGACCGGCTACGACGTCATCAAGGGAGTGCTCTTCTGGTACGACAACCGGATCGAGAACGACCAGGAGATCAGCAACCTCGGGCTGTTCCTGGAGAAGAGCGCTGACGGCGTCACCTGGTCGACCGTCCGCAGCAGCAACGTCGGCTTCGACAACAAGGAGCGCGTGTTCGCGCACGATGATTTCGACGGCGAGATCGGAAATCAGTACTGGCGCTGGCGCATCGAGGGAACCAGCGTGGACCAGACCGCCGCCGGCGACCCCTCCGGCTGCACCGGCTCCGGCGAGCAGCGTGCGCACCTCGCCTGGCTGGTCGAGGACAGCGACCGCGACGACGCCGACGGCCCCACCGCGACCGAGATCGAGAAAGAGAACTGAGCGTGCGCCGGCTCGCGGCCGCAGCGGTGGGCGCGTTCCTCCTCCTCGCGTGGGTTCGCGCGGCCGGCTGCGGCCGCGACGCGGCAGGGGACGCCCCGCCAGTCGCGGCCATCGACGCGATGTGGCAGCGCCACCCGCTCACCGGCACGCACGGCGACGTGCGTGCGCATCGCGCGCTGGTCCTGTGGGGATACGAGGACGCGCCGTGGGAGGAGCCCCGCCAGGGCCAGACTCTGGTGCCGATCCGCGCCCTGGCCGACGGTGACACGCGGCCCGCCCGTCCTCGCGCAAGGGCGAGCTCGATCGCCGCGCGCGTGCCGGCGCGCCTGCAACGCGCCCTCGAGATCTCGCCGAACAAGCTGCACGACATCCAGGTCCGCCTGTCTCCGCCGGACCGGCCGGCGAGCCTGTCGCAGTGGCTCGACGACGCGATCGCGCGCGGTGAGATCACGGGCGAGCCGTCCCTCGCGGCCGCCCGCCGCGCCTGGGTGGCCGACCGCCGCGCACGCGCTCGCGCGACCCTCGACCCTCCGGCGGCAGCGGTGATGGCGCGGGGCGGCCGGGTCATCGAGCGCTACGCCATGCTCCAGGGCCTGCGGATCGCCGCCACCCGGGACATGCTGCTCGACCTGCTCCAGCGCTTTCCCGTGACGCGCGTCGACGAGACCGTCGCGCTCGTCGCCGATGGCCAGAGCGCGGCGGGGCGCATCGCGGCATCGCGCCGCGCCGTCAGCGAAGGGCACCAGCTGGCGCAGCTCGCCCGGTCTGGATCCGCATCCGACGCCCGGTCCAGGCTGCACATGGCCCTGTGGGAGTACGGCGGCTGGCCGTATCCCGACCCGGCCGCGTGGAGGCGCGGCGAGTCCTCGGGCTCGGGCCTGGAGCTCCGGCTGGAGGGCTGCCGGGCGCCCGATTGCAGCGATGCCGCCGCGCGACACGCTCCGCATGCCTCGGCGACCCTGGCCGTGCTGCGGGCCGATGTCCTCGGCCTCCTCCCCTCCGGGCTCACCGTGCACGCCCACGCCATCGAGCCGACCTCGCTCGCGCGGGTCATCGACGACACCATCGCCTCCCCCGACGACATTCGCGTCGTCAGCATGTCGGCCTCCATCGATCCGATCCACGACTGGAGCTGTCGGGGCGTCGATCTCGTGTCCCGCGACGTCGACGCGCTCTTCGAGGCCGGCATCCTCGTCATCAAGAGCGCCGGCAACCGCGGCTCCTCGGCGCGCGGCTGCACCGTCGGTCCGCCCGGCGCGGCGACGACCGTGCTCACCGTGGCGGCGCTGGCGGCCGGTCGCGACGACGCCGGTGCCGTGCGCCGCGCGCCGGTGCTGACCGCCTCGTCGGTCGGCGGCGCGATGGCAGCCGGCCCGTGGGAGCCCGGCGACCGCCCGGTGATCGGCCTGGCGGCCCAGGGCTGTCGCCGCGAGTCGATCGCCGACACCGGCCGCGCCTTCATCGGCTGCGGCACGAGCTTCTCGACGCCGACCGTCGCCGCGGCGGCGCTCCTCGAGCTCGCGTTCTGGGAGCGAGACCAGCGGACCGCGTTCTTCCATCACCGACCCGGCGCGCTCATGGCCCTGCTCCTCGCCATGGGAGACGGCTTCGCACCCGAGGCAGGGCAGGGCACCGACGGTCCGCGTCGCCAGGCCGGCCTCGACCGACGAACCGGCGCCGGCCGCCTCGAGCTGCGCCGCCTCGATCGCAGCGGCCTAGACGCCCCGTGGGGCTACCAGATCGCCGACACCTGCGTGTCGCGAGACGAGATCCAGTACATCCCGGACGAGGACGGCATCGCCGTGCCGCCAGGAGTCGACATCCTCAAGGCCGCGCTCTTCTGGTACGACCCCGAGATCGACGACTCCGGCCGGATGAACGACCTCGATCTATCGATCGAGACCGCTGGCGACGAGCCGACCACCGGATCCGCGCGCCGCTGGCGCGAGCTCGCCGCCAGCACCAGCCCGAGCGACAACAGAGAGCGCCTGATCGTCCGCGGCGTCGGCGGCCAGCGCCTCCGCCTCGCGATCCGCGGCTCCCGCGTCGAGAGCCAGCTCTCCGACCCGGCCTGCGGCGCCGCCCAGCGCGCCTATCTGGCGTCCTTCTACGAGGACAGCCGGCGCGACGATCCCGACCGACCGACCTCGATCAACGCCGCATCCGAATAGGCGCGCGGGCCGCAGGTCGCGAAATCGCGAGGACTCGCGGATGCCGAGGTAGTGTCGATCTCGGCCCGCCTCGATCGCTGCGAAGCTGGGGCTGCTCGCCGCCGCCGCGCTGGCCGTCTGCGTGATGGCGGCGCTCGCCGTCGATCTGCGCAGCCGCCCCGCGCCGGCGCTGGCGGCGACGGCACACCGGCCAGGGCCCCAGCAGGCGGCCGCCGGCCCGTCGGGCGCACGATCGATCGAAGAAACGCCGGGCCTCCGACACGGCGGCGTGGATGGCGACGCACACGCCGTGCTGGTCCATGCGGCGCACGGCGGTCGCGGTGACCGGGTGGCCGAGGGCCCGCGCGAGTCGGCCGGCAGGTCGGCCGGCGCCGAGCCGCGCCTCACCGAGATGAGATTGCCGATGAGCTCGGCCGATGTGCAAGGCCGCCTCCAGGAGCTCGGGCCCCTGTTCGATGAGTGCACGGAGGCCGCGTTCGAGCGCAATCCGAGGCTGAACGGCGGCGCCATCTTCGAGGCTCGTCGTGGTGGCCGACCCGGAGGTGGGCGCGCAGGTCGAGAGCGCCGAGCTCTCGCCGGTCGTCGGCGAACCGCCCGACGAGGACCTGGAAGAGTGCGTGCGCGAGACCAGCTTCTCGGCCGAGCTGGAGCGGCCGTAGTGGTTCGTCGGGCGCCGCGTCCTGTACTTCCCGGTCATCCTGGGCATGGCCGCCGCCGAGCCGCCCACCGACTATGGCTTCGGTCCCACCTTCTGGGCCGTGTTCCAGCGCATTCGCCAGCTCCAGCCCGGGTGGCATTGACCGAGGCACGATCGCCTGGTACCCGGTGGGCACGGGCCGGAAGCGGGCGTGAGATACGGCAGCCGGTGCGTGCTACGCTCGCCCTGTGAGCGAGCCCGCTCGGCAACTCTTCAGCTTCCGCGACTATCTCCAGCTGGAAGAGGACAGCGGGGTCAAGCACGAGTTCCTCGACGGCCACGTGTGGGCGATGGCGGGCGGGTCTCCTGACCATGCCCGCATCGCGGCAAACGTCATCGCCCTCCTGGCCACGCAGCTGCGCGGGAGGCGCTGCGCCGTGTTCGACTCCGATCTCCGCGTCCGCGTGAAGGCGACCGGTCTCGGCACCTATCCGGACCTGTCGGTCGTGTGCGGCTCGCTCGAGCTCGACCCGGAGGACCCGAAGGGCCACACGATCACCAACCCGACGGTGATCGTCGAGGTGCTGAGCCCGTCGACCGAGGCGTACGACCGCGGGGAGAAGCTCGAGCACTACCAGCAGATCGCCTCGCTCCAGGAGGTCGCGCTGATGGCCCACGACCGCCGCCGCATCGATGTCTGGCGGCGGACGGACGGTGGCTGGGTGCAGATTGTAGCGGAGCGCGACGAGGCAGCAGCGCTTGCCTCGATCGACTGCGACCTGCCTCTCGCCGAGGTCTATCGCGACCCGCTGGCGGGCTGAGTCCTCGGCTCGGTCAGCGGACGCAGTTGTAGGTGCCAATCGACGAGCGCGCCCGCGCCGTCGAGGATGGCCGCCACCGAGTCGTCGATCGCCTCGATGGTGGATGTGTCGATCGATCGATCGTTGATCGCGACGTCGCGGGCCGACAGGAACTCGCCGCTCAGGACATGGACGGCGTAGCCCTCCGGGTTGCCGATGGCATTGCCCTCGCCATCGGCTCGTCCGTCGGTGTCGCCGGCCGGCCCTCCGGAGCAGGCAACGGCGAGCAGGGTGGTGAGCGCAAGCGCAGGACGTCTCATGGTCATCCCCCTTGACACAAGGAGTGCAGGTCCGCGGGACCGGGTCAAGCCTCATGGGAGGCAAGCTCTTCAAGCTGCCGCGAATGGCGCGGGGCCGAGTACGCCCTGCGCTACTGGATGCGGCGCTCGCGGGCGCGTATCGCGGGCCCGAAGCAGCGAAGGATCGCGACGGCTATGTCAGCTCGCTACCGCCTCGAGCGGCGCCCATCCATCACGCGGCGCGCGAGACTCGCTCCCCGAGGACCAGCTCCGGGACGGGGTTCTGGCCGAACTGATGCTCGGGCAGGCGCAGCACGCCGGCGAGATAGGCCCACAGCCCGGCGGGCGGGGGGCTGCCGGGCGGGGGCGCGCCCGCCGGCGTCTGCGGGCCGGCGCTTCCCGTCCGCACGTACTTGCCGATGACCGTCGCGGTCCCGCCCGGTTCGTGATCCGACGCGCCGACCGTGCGGCTGAACTCGCCGACCAGCGCGATCACCACGTTGCGGCCCGGCAGGGCGAGCGCTCGCCCGACGAAGGTACGGAGCGGCGGCATGATGGTGGCCATGATCGAGCGAGCCTGGGCGCCGGTGGCGTCGTGGTGCGTGTCGATCTGCCGATCCGGCCTGCCGGCGTAGAGCGGCTGGGTGAAGACGACGTTGCTGCCGGAGCGGAGCAGGAGCTCCGCGGCCAGGAAGCTCGACGCCGGGTCGTCGATCGCGCTCTGCTCGGGCCGGACGCGGTACGCCGCGGCGAGGCGCGCTGGATCGGCGGCGCGCTCCTCGGGCGGGTGATAGCGCCCGATGGCGCGAAGATCGAGGACGCGCTCGAGCGCGATGCCTCCCTCCGTCGGCGGGTTGGGGTCCACGCCCACCGGGAGACCGAGGCTGTTGACCACGGCGCAGCGGACCGGCGCCGGATCGATGAACGACTGGGCCAGGAGGAGGAGGTTGCTGCGGTCTCCTGTCTGGAGGAGCGCCGCGCGCGCCAGGTCGTGGCGGTCCAGTCCGTGCGCGAAGTTGATGGCCGCCATGTGCCCGAGCGCGGAGGCGGGCAGGCTGCCCAGCGAGCCGGCGTCGACCACCAGGCCGCCGCCGAGCACGCGCACGTTGTCTCGCTTGACGCCGAAGTCGCCCCGGGCCAGGAACGAGCCGGCGCTGTTGAACAGCCCGGCCGGCCCGCCGTTCAGGTAGACCACGACCAGGGCCGGCGTCTCGCGCGCGGGTGCGGCGGCGGCGCGCAGGCGGCGGCCGAGCGCCGGCAGGGCGAGCGCGCCGCCCGCGATTCCGCGCAGGACCGATCGACGGGTGACGGTCATCGCACTCCTCCTCCTCGCTGGTGTTCGCGGATGCTCGATGCTCGAACTTCGGTCCTCATCCTGGCCGCGGCCGCGATACGGTACCAATATCGAATCAGCATCCCTTCATCAGGAGACCTTATCGTGGAGCTCCGCCAGCTTCGCTCGTTCGTGGCGGTCGCGCGCGCGGGCAGCTTCACCCGCGCGGCCCGCGCCCTGCGCGTCGCCCAGCCCGCCCTGTCACAGCACATCCGCGCGCTCGAGGACGAGACCGGCGTGGTCCTGGTCCAGCGCACGAACCGCACCAGCGGCCTCACCGAGGCCGGGCAGGCGCTGCTCGCCCGCGCCGAGCGCATCCTGGCCGAGGTGCACGACGCCGGCGAGGAGCTGGCCGCCCACGCCGGGCTCGCGCGCGGCACGGTCCGCATCGGCTGTGCCGTGCAGACCGTGCTCGAGGGAGCGCTGCCGCGGCTGCTCGCCGAGTTCACCTCGCGCCACCCCGGCGTCGCGATCGCCTTTCGCGAGGTGCACACCGAAAAGGTCCTCGAGCTGCTCGGCCGCGGAGAGATCGACCTCGGGCTCATCCACCTGGCCCGCGCTGGCAGCGGCGCCGGTGACATCGCGGTCGGAGCCCAGCGCGCCGGCGGCGAGATCGTGCTCGCGCGCCTCTACCGCGAGCCGCTGGTCGTCATCGCCGGCCGGCGGCACCGGCTGGCCGCGCGCGCGGCGATCGCGCTCGAGGATCTGCGCGACGAGCCGTTCGTCGCCTTCGGCCCGGGCGCAACGGTGCGGGCGCTGGTCGAGGCGGCGGCGGAGCGCCGCGGGTTCGCCCCGCGCGTCGCCTTCACGACCACCAACCTCGCCACCGTGCGCGCGTTCGTCTCTGCAGGGCTCGGGGTCGCGGTGGTGCCGGCAAGCGCGCTGGCCGTGCCGGGACCTCCGCTCCACGCGATCCGCGTCGCCGGCCTTCGCCTCGAGCGGACCGTGACCCTCGCCCGCAACTCGGCGCGCTACGAGGGTCCAGCGGTGGCGGCCATGCGCCGGCTCCTGTCCGACGGGCTGCGCCGGCCGCGCGGATAGCGGCAGACCAGGTCAGCAGGCGATGCCGCTCGCTCGCGACCTGCGAACCGCGCAGGGTAGCGGGGCTCGCACGGCGCCTCACCGAGGAGGAGTGTGGACGCGGTCCGCGGTCCCGGCCGTGCGCCACTTGCCGCGGGAGGAGCAGGTGTTCCACGCGCGGTTGGCGATGACGTGATGACGATCGAACTGCGCGGTCGCAGTCGTGCCTGTCACATGGGTCATCGGTTCGTTGGGCGAGAGAAGAATGGCGACGCCAATGTGGCGGCTTGCAGCTAGTATCGCGCCCATCGCGTGGCCGGCGGGTCGATGCCCTCCGAGACCGCGGCGACTGAAAGATTGGGAGGGAGCCGATGACTCGTGTCGCCGTTCGCTTCGCTGCCGTCCCGTTCGTGATGTGCGCGCTCACGATGAGGGATGCGCCTGCCACGGGCAACTCCTCCGAGCCGTCAGGAGAGGTCGTCCGCACGTGGAATGCGCTGGCGCTCGACACCATCCGCGCCACCAATGGAATCGATGCGCAGGCCGCGCGGCTCTATGCCATGCTCAATGTGGCCATCTACGATGCGGTCAACGGCACCGTCTCGCACGGCTCCCCCGAGCGCGACAGCGCTCTCGTGCCCGCCGATGGCGCCCCGCGCAACGGCCACAGGGTGGCCGCGGCAGCGGCGGCGGCGCATGCCGTCCTGGTCGGCCTCTACCCGGCCCGAGCCAGCATCTACGACGCGGAGCTCGCTGCCGACCTCGCAGCTCTCGGATCGGGTCGATCGGTTTCCTCGGGAGGTGCGTGGGGCCAGCGGGTCGGCGCGGCCGTGCTCGCTGCGCGAGCCAGTGATGGATCGAGCCCCGGCGAAACCCAGGAGGCTGGCGCGGGCCCCGGTGTCTTCCGAGCTGCCTGGTCCGGCGTCCAGTTTCGAAACCTTCTGCCCTTCGCCATCGTCGATCCCGACGTCTATGTGAGCGGCGGGCCTCCCGGTCTCACGACGCTCGACTATGCCGCCGCATTCGCCGAAGTGAAGTTGCTCGGAAATGCCGCCATCCCCGATGCCGACAAGCTAGCCACGTTTCAGTACTGGAGTCTCGGTGCCAATACCGACCAGCCGCCCGGAGCGTGGATCCAGGTGGCCGCGACCGTGTCGTCGAGCCGGAATCTATCGCTGCCAGAAACGGCGCGTCTCTTCGCGCTGCTCGGGATGGCCATGTGCGACACGGTGGCGCCGACCTACATGACCAAGTTCGTCTTCCGCCACTGGCGGCCAGCCACCGCCATACGCGAGGCGGATACCGACGACAATCCCGGCACCATCGCTGACGCGACCTGGGCGCCGCGCGCCGGCGGAATCGGTGGTACCCCCGAGCACTGGTCCGGTCATAGCTCGTTCAGCGGGGCCGCTTCCCGGGTCCTGAGCGGCTTCTTCTGCGATGACGCGATCTCGTTCAGTCTTGTCACGGACTCGGCCCCGGGTGGCCAGTCGCGCACCTATGCGAGCTTTTCCGCGGCCGAGGCGGAAGCGGGGCGCTCGCGCGTCGTGGGTGGGATCCACTTCGAGTTCAGCAATCAGGCTGGACTCGCGGCCGGGCACGGCGTGGCGGCGGAGGTACTGAGCAACAAGCTCTTGCGAAAGCACGGGCCGACGCATTTCGGAAGCTGCCCGCTGTGAGTTTGCGGACAGGATGGGCAGTGGCTGGCTCATGCTGGCGTCCACCCCGGCGCCCGGTCGATCGATCAGCGCGGCGGTGGCTCGAGGTGGGCGGCGTCGTTGAGCCGGACCAGCGTCCAGCGGGGGAACGACCAGGTCGGCGGCCCGGTCTGCACCAGGTCGTCGTCGGTCAGCCACTCGCTCATCGAGGTCGGCGCGATCCGCAGATCGAACGGGCGTCGGATCGGCATCTCGCCGAGCGCGACCAGCGACGCCTCTATCGTCTCGCTGTGGGCGACCAGGAGCGCGGTCCGGCCGGCGTTGGCGATCGCGATCTCGAAGAGCGCCGCCCCGACGCGAGCCAGCAGCTGCGCCCAGGCCTCGACCCCCTCCTCGTATGGCCGGTAGACGCCGCCGCCGGGCTGGCTGTGCCGCCGGCGCAGCTCCTCGACTGGCATCCCGTCGACCGCGTCGCTGACGTGGTAGCTGCACAGACCGCAGTGCTGTCGCGGCGCGGTCGCCCCGAGGGCCGGCGACACGATCGCGGCTGTCTCGACCGCCCGGGCCAGCGTCGAGCTGTAGAGCGCCGCGCCGGCCAGCTCGTCGAGGCGCGCCAGGCGGTCGCGCAGTCGCGCGGCCTCGTCGCGTCCCTCATCGGTCAGCCCGCGGCAGCCCTTCTGTCCGCCGACGACCCCGCGGACCTTGTGCCACGAGTCGGCGTGGCGGATCAAGATCAGGCGGGTTGACATCGGTCGAGCGCTGATACTACACGGTCGCCGCTGCCGCCGGTCCCCGACCGATCTCGCCCAGCCGTTCCGCCACCAACGTGGACTGCGATCCGACCACATCGACGCCCAGAACGGGATGGCGGAGCTGCACGTCCTTCCTGGAAGGACCGAGACTGTGCCGGCGTGACCGCCGACGCTCAGTCGTCACAGTCGGGATGCCGCACCTTGATCTTGAAGTCGCGCGGCTGGCGCGGATCGCACTCGAAGACATCTTCGAACTGGTTGCTGAAGCACACCACCCGGATCGAGACGCCGTCGTGCAGGCCGTCGGGGGCGATACCGCTGCCGGGAAAGAGGAACAGCTGGATCGGGCCCGAGCCGTCGTCGATGTCGAGCTTGAAGCCGAACGGGCTGTCATCGACCAGATCGCCCACCATGTCGCCTTCCAGTTCGAGCAGGAGGCCCTCCGTGGCCTCGCCGACGGAGCCGGTCGAGGCCTCGCGCGGCCGCACTCGCGCGCCACGTCCGTGCGCGACGATCGACGATGGCGCGATCGCCAGCAGGCCGAATGTGTCGACCAGCGTGCCGGTCACCTCGACGCTGTCTCCCAGCTCGCGGGCCGCGTCGCCCGAGTCGAGGACGTAGATCCCCGCGCCGCCGCGCTGGATCGCGAAACCACTGTCGAAGGCGTTGGTCTGTACGCTGACGGTGCCGCGCACGGTCACGGTGGTGCCGAGAGCCTGGGCGCGCGCGGCGGCTATCGACTCGTCGTCATGGGGGTGGGCTGATACCGAGGGCGCGGCAGCGCTCGCGAGCGCGAGTACGACCAGCACATGGAAGGACTGACCGATCCGGCGTGAGAAGGAAGTCATGACTGGATCCCTGCGGCCAAGAGTGCAGATACGATGTGCACGAGCGGTGTCGTTCAACTGATATGGAGTGACCCCGGAGTCAAGATCCGAGGCGCTGCTCCCGACGCAGGAACGTCGTGTGCCGCAAGCGTCGTGGCGCGTGACCGGCCGGAGTGCTGCCCGCCACGCCGGTTACCCCGATGGGGTGATGGAGGCGCTCGATTCGTCTCTGTGCCCGCTCCAGGGCCGGGCGGAGCGACGGGGCAGCCACCTTGTTACGCGGACGGCATGTCCGCAGCGATCGCGACGGAGAAGCTGTACGCCACCGACGGTGCCCGCGAGATCGTCATCCAGCCCCGGCTCGTCGGTGACCTCACGTCGGCGAAGGGCAGCTGCCGGAGCCCGCAGTGGCTCATCCGGGCGAGTGGCGGAAGGAGCAGCACCGCTTCGAGATGACCGTGGAGATTCCGGCCAGGACCTCGGCCGATGTCTGGGAGCCGATGTGTACCAGGTCCGATCCGGTGTCCGTACCTTCGCCTCGACTGACCGGTAAGCTGTGCCCGGGCCGCGGTCATCGAATCGCGGCTCCGTCGACGGCGCCGCGGGTCTGCGTGTGGCAGGGTAGCAGCGTGCGTTGGTTGCGCCTCTTCCAGAGCCGGGTCATCGACGTCTACCGCGTGGGCCAGACCGGCCCGATGCGGGCCGAGCGGAGGCGGTCGTGAGGATCGACCCGGACCGCGATATCGAGGTCGAGGTCGGACTGGACGAGGCGAGCGACGAGGTCGCCATCCGCGCGGCGGTGGCGCAGAAGATCGCCGCGTCGCCGGCCGACCTGCCGGCGCTCGAGGTGCGGAGGCGCGTGCTCGACGCGCGGCGGGGGCGGGTGCGGTTCCACCTGACCGTCGGCGCGGCCGGGGAGTCGCGGGAGCTCGGGCTTCCTCATCCGCGCGAGGTCGATGTTCGCGGGCCGCGTGTCGTCGTCGTCGGGGACGGGCCGGCGGGGCTGTTCTGCGCCTATCAGCTGGCGCGCGACGGAATCGCGTCGATCGTCGTCGACCGAGGCAAGCCGGTGCAGCCGCGGCGGCACGACCTGGCCGGCCTCAACAAGCGCGGCGAGGTGGATGCCGACAGCAACTACTGCTTCGGCGAGGGCGGCGCGGGCACATACTCGGACGGGAAGCTGTACACGCGGGCCCACAAGCGAGGCGACGTCCGCGACGTGATCGAGGTGCTCGCGCTGCACGGGGCCCCGGACGCCATCCTGATCGAGGGGCGGCCGCACATCGGCTCGAACAAACTGCCGGTCGTGGTGAGCGCGATACGGGCCCGGCTGGAGTCGGTCGGCGTCGAGGTGCGGTTCGGGGCCCGGGTGATCGATCTCGTCGTCGACGGCGGGCGCGCGGCCGGGGTCGTACTGGCCGACGGCTCCTCCGTCACGGGCGACGCGGTCGTGCTCGCCACCGGCCACTCGGCCCGCGACGTGATCGCGATGCTGGCCGCGCGCGGCGTCGCGCTCGAGCCAAAGCCGTTCGCGCTCGGGGTACGGATCGAGCATCCGCAGCCGCTCATCAACCAGATCCAGTACGGGCGGGCGGTCGGCCACGCGGCGCTGCCCGCGGCGTCGTACCGGCTCGCCGAGCAGGTCGGCGGGCGCGGGGTCTTCTCCTTCTGCATGTGCCCGGGTGGCTGGGTCGTGCCGGCCTCGACCGAGCCGGGCGGCCTCGTGGTGAACGGAATGAGCCTGTCGCGGCGGGATTCGGTGTTCGCGAACTCGGGCATCGTCGTCGGCATCGAGGGCGGGGATGTCGCGGCGGCCACCGCGGTCGCCGATCGCGGCGGTGCCCTCGGCGGGATCGCGCTCCAGCGGCACATCGAGATGGCCGCGTTCGTCGCCGGGGGCGGGGCGCTGCGGGCGCCCGCGACCCGGGTGACCGACTTCCTCGAGAGGCGCGGATCGTCGACGGTGCCGGAGTCGAGCTACCTGCCCGGGCTGGCCGCCGGCGACATCACCGAGGTGCTGGAGTCGTCGGGGCTGCCGCTGGCCGGTCGACTCCGCGCGGGGATCCGGGCGTTCGGCAAGACACTGCGCGGCTACCTCACCGACGAGGCAGTGCTGATCGCGACCGAGTCGCGGACCAGCTCGCCCGTGCGCGTGACGCGCGACGCCGCGTCTCTCGAGAGCATCTCGATGCCGGGCCTCTACCCGACAGGCGAGGGGGCAGGTTACGCCGGCGGCATCGTGTCGGCCGCGCTCGACGGCATGCGGGTGGCCCGGCAGATCGTCGCGACCTTCGCGGCCCAGTAGACCGCCGCCATCGTCGCGCCGCCGCCGCTATCTCAGCTGCTGGTGGAACGTGTGCGGATCGCCCGGTCCGATCCGGGCGCCGGACAGCGGCGCGCCGAACGGCGACGGATCCATTCTCATGCTCGCCGCGCGGCCGTTCACGACGGCGATGGTGATGCGGCCCTCCGGCGCCGAGCGCATCGCGAACGACCCGTCGGGCTGCTTGCGGAGCGGCTCCGGTCCCTCACCCAGCGGCTGGATCATGAGCCGGCGGCCATCGTCGAAGACGCGGTAGGTCCGGCGGTAGTGCGCGAAGGAATCGTGCAGTCCGTCGTTCAGATGCTCGAGCTTGAGGACGAACGTGCCGGTGAGCTGCCGGCGCTCTCCGGTCGCGACCGGCTGGTCGGCCAGCGCCGGCTCGGCCGCCACGGGCGGCGCAGGCAATTCCGGTAACCCGAGCGCGGCCCGCGCGAGCGCGCGGGTGATCGCGTAGGCATTCTGGCCCTCCGTGTTGGTCAGCACGACGATCGTCAATCCGTCCCCGGGAAAGTCGTAGAGGCTCCCGCTATAGCCGAGGAGCGAACCGTGCTGACCTATCCGGCGATGCCCATCCTCGCTGTTCAGGATCATGGCGAAGCCGTAGGCGGCCGCCGGATCCCGTGCGCTCATGTGCATGGCGGGCCCCTCCGGCGTGGTCATCATGGCGAACGTCTTCGGCGCGACCAGCCGCTTGCCGCCGATCGCCCGCCATAGCTGGTAGAGGTCGCCGACCGTGCTGCAGAAGCGAAGGTCGGCGTTGTACGCCATGTCGTTCTCGTAGGCCGGCACGAATCCCCTCTCGAAGTGGCGGTATCCGTGCGACAGGCCGTGCACCAGGGTGAGGTCGTCGCAGTAGGTCGTGGCCTTCACGCCGGCCGGTCGGAAGATGTGGCGCTCGGCGTAGTCGGCGAAGCTCTCGCCGCTCACCCGCTCGACGATGGTGACGAGCAGCTGAAACCCGGAGATCGACCAGTCCCATTTCTTCCCCGGCTCGTTCACCCACTTCTCCCCGGCGTAGAGCGCCATCACCTCGTCGAGCGCCTTCGGCTGCCGGCTGGTCGCCTCGATCGGATCGCCCAGATAGTGGTAGTCCACGATGCCGGAGGTGTGGTTCAGGAGCTGCCGGATCGTGACGTGGTGGCCCTGCATCGGGAACTCGGGCACGTACCTGGCGATGTCGTCGTCCAGGGACAGCTTGCCGCGCTCCACCAGCTGCATCACGGCGATGCCGGTGAACGGCAGCATCGGCCCGACCACGTGATAGACCGTGTCCTTCTCGCTGCGCGCGTCGAGCCCGAGATCGGCCTGGCCGTATCCCTTGTGGAGGATCACCGCGCCGCGCTGCACGACCAGGACCGACGCGCCGGCCACCCGCTCGCGGGAGATGACCTGCTTGGCGACGGCGTCGAGCCTGGCGGAAGATGCGTCTGCCCAGCTCTCGCCGTCGCCGAGCGTCGCCAGCAGGACCGACAATGCCGCTGCCACGATCAACCCGCGTACGAGCATGGCCACCTCCTGAAAGGGGCGCGCACAGTAACACGCCGACAGGGCGACCGACTGCTCGCAGCTCATCGTCGGACGAGCGTGTCGTCCGGTGGCGTCACTTGCACAGGGCGCGGATGTCGTCCTCGAAGCTGGGGAACTCGGCGCGGGCGCGGTCGATCACCTGGCGCGCGGTGCGCTTCGTGGGCGCGTGCTTGGCGGCGAACTCGGCGAACTCGGCGCTGGGGGTGACGTCGTCGTCCACGCCGTACGCGACGGCCTCGTAGGGGCCTATCCCGGAGGCGAGGAGCCACAGGTAGTCGTTGAAGTCGGAGGCGACCACGCCCAGCTCGCCCTCGGAGCCGAAGAAGACGATCGGCTGGGCGAGGAGATCGGTCCCCGGACGCCGGAGCCAGAAGGCGGCGTAGCCGCCGCTGCCGTCCTGGCCGAAGACGCGGTACTCCTGACCGGTCAGCTCCTTGTTACCGGTCCATGCCTGGATCCACGAGGCGTTGTCCTCGGCCGACTGGAACTCCTGGTACGGTTCGAAGTCGATGCCATCGCCGTCCTCGTAGTCGAACTCGAGCTCGTGGAGATCGGAGAGAACCACCGGAAAGCGGATGTCGAAGTCAGCCATCCGGCGCAGATACCACGAGAACGGGCGTCGCGGCGCCGGTCTGCCGTCACGAGAGGAGCTTCCACTCGTATTGCCGCACCGACAGGTACTGCAGCATGGTCCACAGCGATGCCGATGTCGCCTTGTGGTCCTTGGCGCCGCGGTACTGGCGCAGGAGCTCCTTCCGGAGGGCTTTCACCCTGAGCCTCTTCCCGACCACATCGACGCAGCCGAACGGGTTGTATAGGTCGTGAAGCAGCTTGCATGCCTCGTTGAAGACGTCGAACGCCTCGCCTTCCATGTAGCCGATCTTCTCGTAGCCCTGCTTCGTCTTGAAGCCGACGGCCACCGCGCTCCACAGGTCCGCCCGGTTCGATGCGGCATGCTTCGACGTGCTGGGGTTCATGGCCGCACGTACCTGGTCGTCGAACCCGAACGGGACGTCCTTGACCGGGGAGCCGGAGGTGACGAGCGGGTCGAAGGTGAACTGAGGCCAGAAGCCCGGATCGGCGCCGAGGTTCATGTTCGTCTCGCGCGCCAGCGCCTCCACGAGGCCCTTGCGGACCACGAACGGCTCGTGCGCCAGAGGGAAAGGCTCCGCGCACGGAAGCTTGATGTGGGTGCCGACGTGCGTGGCAGCGGCCAGCGGGTGGCTGAACGTCGTCGTCACCGAGCTGGCCAGGCTCGAGGCCGAGAAGGTCACCTCGGGGCTGTCGTGGACGGAGTCCTTGGCGGCGAAGTAGTGATAGACGCTGTCGCCGCCCAGCTTCCCGATGGTGGCGGCCGATTCCTTGCCCAGGCAGATGGGCGGCGCCGAGATCGCATAGCAGTGGCACTCGAGCTTCTTCTTGAGCGCGCGCATGGCCTTGCCGTCCTCGAGGAGCGTGCCGCCGACCATGTCGACGTGGGCGCACTGCGCGAGCGCGCCGCCCAGGCTGTGCCCGGTGAAGAAGACCTTGTCGAGCTCGCCGTGATGCAGCGCCTCGTAGAACGCGGCCTCGAGCGACGTCCGGCAGCTCTCGTACGCGTACCAGAAGCCGCACGCGAGGACCGCGTCGCCCAGTCTCGACACGGCGACGCCCTTCAGATGGTTCATGTCGGTGACCCAGTCCGCGTTGCCGACGCTCTCCAGCTCGGCCTGGACCAGCGCGCGACCTCCGCTGCCGCTGCGACTGCCGCGGAAGACGACCACCATCGTCCTGTCACGAGAGTCGTAGATGCACGCGCCCAGCCAGCTGGGCCAGCCGTCGCGCGGATGCGACCGGGTCATCCCCGTCATGCCCTGGAAATGGCAGCAGCGCTTGGACCCCGAACCGCCGGTGACGATGCAGTTGGTGTCCTCACCTGCCAGAGTGGTGCCCTGCGCCACGGCGATCGCCTTGTCGAGACTTCGCGGCTGGAACAGGATGAACGGATCGTCGCCGGTCCCACCCCGGTAGACCACGCCGTTCCTCGGATCCGGCGTGTGCTCCAGGTCGTACTCGATCGGGTCGAGCCTCATGACGTCCTTGGTGCTCTTGCGGTCCTTGTGGATCGTCTCCATCAGCCGGTCGCGGGCGCCCTGCCACAGGCCCTCTCCGTGCGATTCGAAGAAGGGATCCATCGGAAACGAGCACGTCTGTGCGTAGGCTCGATAGATGAAGCGGCAGTACTCGAGCATGTCGAGCGCGGTGAGGAAGTTCGGATGGGGCATCGGCCTGGCCTCCCGCGCATTGTGGCCAGAGCGCCCGGAGGCGACGCAGAGGACAAGACGTCCTAGCGCCCGACGGCAGGAGGCTCGCTGCTCTCGATGAAGGCCATGAATGTGCAGAGCGGAACGGCCTTGCCGTCGACCAGCCAGGGCCTGTATCGCCACTGCCGCATCCTCGATAGCAGGCGCCGGTCGTACGCCGGGTACCCGCTCGGCTTCAGGATGCGGAGGGTGTCGACCCGTCCGCTCGGACGGAGGCACATCCTCACGACGGCGACCAGCTTGGTCCGGTTGGTCTGCCTCATGAGCTTTCGCACGCCCGCCGGCGGCGGGATGCGCGGATTGCCGGCGATCCGGGTGGCTTCGAGCCTCGCCGCGGAAATGACCAGAACGGGCGGATGGCCCGCTGCAGGGGTTTCCTGTAGTGCACAGCAGTAGCCGGGGCCGCCGCGGCGGCAATATTCGGTCGGGGAGACAGGTGGCTGGCTGACGTGAGACAGCGGCACAGGGTGCGGCACTGGGTCGTGGGCGAGCTTCCTGATCGGCCGAAGCTCGGCCGCGACGAACTTCGCGGTGGAATGAAGAGCGAGGATGACCCACAAGACGGCGAGGAGGAGCCGTGCCGGACGCAGCCCGCGCGTGGGGTAGCCGACGAAGTACCTCGGCCTTGTCATGTTCACTCTTCCGATCGTCGCGCCGAGCCTCCCCGGGGTCCAATCACAGACGCTTACACGCGCCGCCGGCGCGACCGGTGGCCGGCTCGCCTTTCTGTCCTGCGCGCTCGATCGCTACGTTACGCTCGCCTCCATGAGAAGCGCGCCTGTTGTGGCCGTCGCCGTCGTGGTGACCCTTTCGGGCACGATGCTGGCGACGACCTCAGCCGACAAGCCCGCCGGGGCCAGGAGAGAGGTTGTCGGGTTGACTCCCCAGCAAGTGAAGTGGTTCACGCCGCCCTACTACAAGGATGGGCGACAGCGAGCGCAGCTGCTCGGTGATTCGAGCAAGGGCGGGGCCTGGGTCGATCGAGTCAAGATCCCCGGCGGCAAGCGCGTCCTCGCGCATACGCATCCGGACGACGAAGTCGTGACGGTCATCGGGGGGACCTGGTACCTGGGCGCGGGTGAAAGATTCGACGCGGCCAGGTTGCAGGCCTACCCGGCCGGCAGCTTCGTGGTCATTCCAGCCGGCGTCCCTCATTTCGTGGCGACCAAGGACGGGCCGGTGATCGTCCAGAGCAGTGGCACCGGAGTCTTTCGCACGGATTTCGTCGAGAAGTAGGCTCGCCTCGAGCGCGGCGCAGATGGCGGCCTCGCGCGGACGGAGCGGTGGGGCGGCGATCCGCGATCGCCGTCGCCCACGGGTCAGTCGCAGCCGCCGCCGCTGCAGCTCTGCTTGCAGTTGTGGGCGCCGGCGCAGGTCTGGCGGCAGTTGCCGCCGGAGCAGGTCAGGTCGCAGCTCGCGGCGCCGGCGTGGCAGGTCTGGATGCAGCCGTCGCCGGAGCAGCTGAAGTCGCAGGTGGCGCCCTCGGCGCAGGTCTGCTCGCATGAGCCGCCGCCGCAGCTGAGCTTGCAGCGCGTCTTGCCCTCGCAGCGGTACTTGCAATCGCCGCCGCCGCAGGAGGCGTCGCAGCCGCCGGGCCCGGAGCAGGTGTGCTTGCAGCCGCCGGCGAGGCACTCGATGGTGCGGCCGCCCTTGTCCTTGTCGACCTTGCCGCCGGCCGCGATCTGGATGTCGCCCGCCCTGATCCCGTCGGCCGTCACCTCGACGTCTCCGACCTTGATTCCGGCGGCGCTCACCATGGCGTCGCCAGCCTGGACGCCGGCGGCGCTCACCACGGCGTCGCCGGCCTGGACGCCGGCGGCGCTCACCACGGCGTCGCCGGCCCCGACGCGGTCCGTGCGGATCTCGACGGAGCCGGTCCCGGTCGCGACTTCGCCGGGCCGGACCTCGACGGCGGGGCCGGGCGCGGTCGCGACTCCGCCGGCCGCGGTCGCGGGGGTCCCGGCGGGCGGGTCCCTGGGCGCGTCGGAGGATTTCTTCTCACAGGCCCCGATGGCGGGGGTCAGGGCCAGGCAGATGATGGCGGCGGCGAGCTTCTTCATGTCCACTCCTCCGAAGGCATCGCTTCGAAGAGAGCACCTGGGCAAGCACGGCGCGTGCCCGCCGTCCGTCGCGCTCGATCGCGGGCCTGGCGGCGGCCGGACGGTTTCGCCCGGCCGGCCGACCGTCCAGTGGACCGTCCAGGCCGCGCGGTGCCGCCCGGCGGATCTCGCGCGTGACGAGACTGGCAAACAGGTCGAGGGCCTCTTTTTCAGCAGCGTCGAGTCCCGAAAAGGGGCTCGCCATCGCAGATCGGGCGGTTTATAGCCCCCCAACGCCGATCCGCATCGAACGCGGAGCGCCACAGCACTGGGGGTAAGCCGTGACAACGTGCTCTCGCCGTACGCTCCGCCTTCGGTCGATCGCCGTCCTCTTCCTGTCCGTGGCGGCCGCGGCGGTCGGCCTCTTCCCCACACGCGTCGAGGCGCAGGTCACGCGCAAGGGGGTGGTCATCGTCGGGAAGGGCAGCGGCAAGTGCATCCAGGTCCGCGACGAGTCGACCGCCAGCGGCGCGCCGATCGTCCAGTCGATCTGCGGCAGCGACTCCACCACCTGGAAGCTGGTCCCGTCCTCGGCCTACTTCCACGTGGTCGCCTCCCACAGCGGAGGGTGTCTCTCGGTCCCGCAGGGCGACGCGTCGAGCGATCGCCCCGTGGTGCAGAGCGCCTGCTCTGCGTCCAGGGATCAGCTCTGGAGCGTGCAGCCATCCGGTTCGTTCTATCGCCTGGTCGCGGTGGCCAGCGGCAGGTGTCTGCACGTGAAGGGCGGCTCCCAGGATTCCGGCGTCGCGCTGATCCAGGGCCCGTGCGGGAAGGCCGACAGCGAGCTGTGGATGTTCGGCGGCGGATTCGTCGGGCCCAGGGACCGGGTCCGGATGGTCAACAGCCGCAGCGGGCTGTGCGCCGAGCTCGCGCGAGGCGGCGCCCCGACCCTGGCGCCGTGCAAGCGGACCGCGGCGCGCGATCAGATGTGGACGATCCAGCGCGGGTCGGACGGCTATCGCATCGCCGCCGAGGGGGCGGGGAAGTGCCTGGCCGCGCGCGCCGGCGCCGCCGAGGCCGCGCCCCTCTCGCCGTCCTCGTGTGGCCGGACCGCAGACGCCCCGGCCGGCGGGCCGTGGCGGGTCGATCCGCCCGGGCCGTCCGGGCGGGGCTTCGCGATCGTCGACCGCCAGAGCGCTCGATGCCTCGATCTCGCCGGCGACGGGCGCTCGCTGGTCGAACGCACATGCGACGGCTCCCCGGCGCAGGCGTGGCAGCTCGCCGCCGAGCACGAGCTCGGCAGCTGGAGTGCGGTCGTCCCCCTCCCGCTGGTCCCGGTGGGCGCCGCCGCGCTGCGCAACGGCAAGGTGCTGTTCTGGTCGGCGTACGACGCGTTCACCTTCGGCGGCGACAACGGCAAGACCCAGACGGCGCTGTTCGATCCGGTGACGGGATCGCTCGTGTCGATCGAGGTCGCCGACACGCAGCACGACATGTTCTGCCCGGGGACCGCGCTGCTGGGCGATGGCCGGCTCCTGGTGAACGGAGGCAGCAGCTCGTCCAGGACCAGCATCTACAACCCCGTCACCGGGGTGTGGACGGCGAGCGGCGTGATGAACGTGCCGCGCGGGTACAACTCCGACGTCACCCTGGCCAGCGGCAAGGTCCTCACGATCGGCGGCTCCTGGAGCGGCGGCCAGGGCGGCAAGCTGGGCGAGGTCTGGTCGAGCTCGACCGGCGCCTGGGTCGCAGAGACGGGCATCCCGGCGACGCCGATGACCGCGCCCGACCCGGCCGGCGTCTACCGGGGCGACAACCATGCATGGCTGTTCGCCACCGGTGCCGGCAAGGTGTTCCACGCCGGACCGAGCCTCGAGATGAACTGGTTCGACACCGCGGGCTCGGGGAGCTTCGAGTCGGCCGGCACCCGCGGCACCGACAGCTACAGCATGTGCGGCAGCGCGGTCATGTACGACGTCAACCGCATCCTCAAGCTGGGGGGCGCCCCGGCCTACGACAGCGCCGGTGCGCTGGTGAAGGCATACGTCATCGACATCAACGCCGGCGTCGCCGTGACCCCGACCGGGTCGCTCGCGTTCGCCCGCACCTACCAGAACAGCGTGGCCCTGCCCGACGGGCGGGTGTTCGTGGCCGGAGGCCAGGCGGTCGGCGCGCCCTTCAGCGATGCGCAGTCGGTGCTGGCCGGCGAGATCTGGAGCGAGGCGGCCAACGGCTTCACGACCGTGGCGTCGGCAGCGGTGCCCCGCAACTATCACAGCATCGCGCTGCTCCTGCCGGATGCGCGGGTGCTCGTCGGCGGCGGCGGCCTGTGCGGCGCGGGTTGCGAGGCCAACCACCCGGACCTCGAGTTCTACTCGCCCGGCTACCTGTTCGATCCGAGCGGCCAGCCCGCGGTCCGACCGGTCATCACCGCCGCGCCGACGACGGCCCGATACAACACGACCATCTCGGTGACCACCTCGGCGGCGGTGGCCAGCTTCGTCTTCATCAGGATGGGCTCGGTGACCCACACCGTGAACAACGACCAGCGCCGGGTGCCGGCCGTCATCACCGGGCAGGTCGGGACCACGTACACCGTCGCGACGCCCGCGAATTCGGGCGTGGCGCCTCCCGGCTTCTACATGCTCTTCGCGATCGACTCGTCCGGCGTGCCGAGCGTGGCCAAGATCCTCCGCGTCCGTTCGTGACGGCTCCCGTCGCAAGGGGCGGTCGGCTCGTCGCCCGGCTCCTGGTCGGCGCCGCCCTGCTCGCGTCCGTGCCCGCCGCCGTGCTCGACGGTGGTGCGGCCGACGCCGGACCGGGCGACCGGCGAAGCCAGAACGGCCGGTACCTGGTCTCGCTCCGACCGGGCGCCGCGCCCGTGCGGATCAACCAGTGGCAGGAGTGGCTGATCCGCGTCGCCCGGCGCGATGGAGCGCCGCTGGCCGTGCGCGAGGTCGCGCTCGACGGAGGAATGCCCGCGCACGGACACGGCCTCCCGACCGCCCCGGCGGTGACGGCGACCGGGTCGTCCGGCGAGTTCGTCGCCCGCGGCGTGCGCTTCAACATGGCGGGCCGCTGGGAGCTGCGAGTCCTGGTCGCCGATGGCGACGGGGCAGACGCGGCGGTCTTTCCCGTCGACGTCGAGAACGGCGCCGGCCGTGCCTCGCCATCGCCCGGCGGCAAGGCGTGGAGCCCGGCCGAGCGCGCCGCGCTTCGCTCGCTGTGGATCGGCAGCCTGGGGCCGGTGCCGGCCGACCGGTCGAACCGCGTGGCCGACGATCCGCGGGCGGTCGAGCTCGGCCATCACCTCTTCTTCGATCCCGGTCTGAGCGGGAGCGGCAGGACGGCATGCGCGAGCTGCCATCAGCCTCGCAACCACTTCGTCGATCGCCGCGTCAAGGGTCGCGGCGCCGCGGCGCTCGATCGCAACACGCCCACGGTGGTCGGCGCCGGCTACTCGCGCTGGCTGTACTGGGACGGCCGGCGGGACAGCACCTGGTCGCAGGCGGTGGCGCCCATCGAGTCGCCGGGCGAGATGGCCGGGTCCCGCGTCGCGACCCTGCAGCTCATCGCGCGCCGCCCCGGCTACCGCGCCGCGTACCGGGCGCTCTTCGGCCCGCTGCCCGACGTGGGCGGCTTGCCCCGACGGGCCAGCGCGCAGGGCGACGCGAGCGCGCGGGCGGCGTGGGCCGCGCTGCCGGCCGTCCGGCAGGAGGCGGTGAGCCGCGCGTTCGCGAACGTCGGCAAGGCGATCGCCGCGTACGAGCGCCGGCTCGTTCCCGGGGTGTCGGCCTTCGACCGCTACGTGGAAGCCCTGGAGCGCGGCGACGACGCGGCCGCGGCCCGGCTCCTCGGTCCGCGCGCGGTGGCGGGACTGAAGCTCTTCATCTCGGACGACGCGCAGTGCATGCGGTGCCACAACGGGCCGCTCTTCACCGACGGCGAGTTCCACAACATCGGCACCGGCGTTCCGGTCCATCCGGGCGACCCGCCCGATTTCGGGCGCTCGATCGGAATCCAGGCGCTGCTCGCGACCGACTTCAACTGCATGGGTCCGCACAGCGACGATCCCGATCGCGCCTGTCCCGAGCTCCGGTTCCTGAACCGCCACGAGCAGAACGGGGCGCTCGTCGGAGCCTACAAGGTGCCCGGTCTGCGCGGCGTGGCCCTCACCGCTCCGTACATGCACGATGGACGCTTCGCGACCCTGGCCGACGCGATCGGTCACTACCGCAGGCCGGCTCCATCGTCGGCGCCGATCGAGTTCCGCCCGCTCTTCGACATGACGCCGCAGCACATCGACGCGCTGGCCGCCTTCCTCGAGACGCTGAGCGCACCGGTGGCGGCGCCTCCCTCTCTCCTGCGCCCGCCGGGGACACGCTCTCGAGTCGCCCGGTGAGTCTCGTCAATCCGCGTCGGCGGTGGCGTAGTTGCCGAGCGCCTCGAGGCTGACCTGGCCGAGGCCGCCGGTCGCGGCGTCGTCCGACCAGACCGCGAGCGCGATGGTGTTCTCGCCCTGGTGGCGCAGGATGCCGCGGGGCAGGGTGAAGACCCGCTGCGGGCCGACGTCGTTGATGTACTGGCCCACGTTCCAGCCGTTGACGAAGACGAGCGCGCGGTAGCGGCGCGACGGATCGTCGGTGAAGCGGAGGCCGACCGGCACATCCTGATCGCGCGGCAGATCGAGGCGGACCGTGGTCCGGTACCAGGCGATGCCCGGCGCGGTGTCCTGGTGCGGCAGCGTGACCTGCGCCCAGCCGCGATCCGGAAAGCCGGGCAGGCTGTAGCCGACGCGCTCGCCGTGCAGGCCGCCGTTGTTCTGCGGCCCGCGCATGCGGTCGGCCAGGTTCTCGCCGCCGCGCGCGCCCTGGATGCGCCAGCTCGGCGCGGCGTCGGATCCGGTCAGCGCCGCCGCCAGCAGCCCGCGCGGCGCCTTGTGGTTGTCGTTGCTGCCGCCGTTCTCGTTGTGCCCCATGTTGCGCACCAGCACCGAGACGACGTTGTCTCCGTCCGGATCGACGGCGCCGTCGGGGAAGGTGAGGGTGGCGGTCGAGTTCTGATTGCCGCTGGCGGTGCCGGTGCGCACCGTGCCGACCGGGACGCCGTTCAACCACGCCGACCAGACGCCGGCCCGTCCGGTCCCGGCGGTCAGCGAGATGCCGGTGGCCGCGCCCGCGAAGCGGCCGCGGTACCAGACGTCGCCGTAGTGGAAGCCGTAGTCGTCGGTGTAGAGCACCGGGAGCGTCGCCGGCCTGGTCGGGTTGCTGGTGACCGCGTGATCAGCGATGGTCCAGTCGCTGTCGTCGAAGGCCGGATCTGCCTCCGGCACGTCGCGCGCGTACCGCCACCCGGTCAGCGCCGGCAGCGTCACCGGCTGCGGCCCCGGCACCGTGCCGCCGTGCACCCGCCGTCCGTTCCAGAAGACCTCGCGCACGCGCGCCGGCGCGAACACCTCGAGCGGGGACGGCCTGTCCGTGTCGCCGCGCAGGCGCAGGGTCGCCCCGTGCTGCTCGGCCGATCGGACCAGGTACGGTCCGCGCGCCAGCACGCGCCCCGAGCTGGTGTCGAGCATCCAGAAGGTGGACGCGGTGTCGTCGTCGGCGATGAGGAGCTGGAGCGGCGGCTGGCCGCCGTCGCCGATCCATACGCGCGCGAGCCCGCCGTGGACGTAGTCGAGCCGCAGGTCGCCGGTGGCCGCGTCCCACGCGGCGGCGACCGCGCCCCCCTGCGCCTGCACGCGCGGCTCGCTCGAGAAGCGCAGCACCGTCTGGCCCGGCTCGCCGGCGCGGCCGTGCAGGAGCGCCACGTCCCGGTCGCCGAGGTCGGCGTGCGCCATGATCTCCGACGTGGAGTAGACCAGCCGCTGCCGCTCCAGGTCGTAGCCGGCGGCGAGGATCTTGAAGTCCCGCCCGTTCACGGTGACGGCGGCCTGGTAGCTTCCGTCCGGCACGTCGATCGCGAACGTCGTCGTGTTGCTCGCCGTCGAGGCGGCGTCGGCGTGGCGCACGAAGTAGAAGCGGGCGCCGGTGTCGGGGTTCTCCTTGACCCACACGCGCACGGCCGGGTCGCTGCCGCCCTCGTCGCCGAGGTCGTCGGTCTCGGCGAGGTCGGCCACCGAGGCGAGCAGGTAGGCCTGCTGCTTGAGCACCGGCACCTTCTCGGTCAGCTCGCGCTGCTCGTTGAAGGCCGCGCCGTAGTCGTAGGACGTGTAGACCACGTTCGGGTCGGCCTGCCAGCCCCAGCTGGTCCCGCCGAACGTCATGTAGATGTTCTGCACGGTGAACTGGTTCTCGATGTTGTTGCCGTAGAACATCCGCTCGAAGGTCGGTCCGGTCATCGCGCGGCAGCGCTCGTAGCCGGGGCCGCCCCACGGGTCGAACGCACCGCCCTGGAACTCGCCCCAGATGAAGGGCCGCTCGCCCACGCCCGGGCGCAGGAACCGGTAGTCGGTCACGCCCGGGAACGAGGTGCGGTTGCAGTCGAAGCCCGCCGGGTAGGTGTCGGTGCCGTAGAGGTCGGGCGCGCCCGGGCCCGAGGCCCAGCGCAGGTTGCGGCCCTTGTCGTTGTGGAAGAGCGGCACGGTGATGCCGTCGGCGCGCGCCGCCGCCTTGAGCTCCTCCATGTAGACCGCGTCGTCGCGATCGTACTCGTTCTCGATCTGGAACAGCACGACCGAGCCGCCGCCGTCGGTGACCTGATGGCGCGCGATGATCGCGTTCACGTGATCGAACCACTCCTCCCAGGCGGCCTGGTAGTCGTCGGCCTGGGTACGGGCGCGGCCGAGCTGCGTGGTCAGCCAGCCCGGATAGCCGCCGGAGCCCAGCTCCGCGTTGATGTAGGGGCCAGGCCGGGCGAGCACGTACAGGCCGACCTGCTCGGCGATGTCGAGCAGCCGATCGATGTCGCGCACGCCGGTGAAGTCGTAGACCCCCGGCGCCGGGGAGTGGTAGGCCCAGCTGAAGTAGAGCGACACCGCGTTGAAGCCGGCGGCGCGCAGCTTCTCCAGCTGGTCGCGCCACAGCTCCGGGCTCGGCAGCCTGAAGTAGTGGAACTCGGCCGACCACAGCCACACCCGCTGCCCGTCGATCATCAGCGAGTAGCGATCATAGGTGACGGTGTGGCCGGTCGGGTGCGCGGCGGCGGCGGGGCCGTCGACCGGCCCTCCGCTCCACATCCCGGCCGCGAGAACGACCGCCGCGAGAGAGGCGAGAACGGATCGCCGGCGCATGGGGCCTCCACTGCACGCACGGCGATCGAACCGCTCGACCGCATGCCGCGTGCAGCTCGACTCTGTCGCCACCGACGGCCGGCGTCAACGGCCGCGTGTGCGGCCGCCCGGCCCATGTGCGGCACCGGACGCCATGTGTGCCTGCGCGCCGGTGCTCGTCATGGCTTCGCGTCGGCGTCATGGATGCCGGCGACGACGATCAGCCACTCGTTCGTCGCGTGGCGCAGCGTGAAAGACATTCCGAACCGCATGAGATCGGCTCCGGAGCTCGTCTTCCACACGGCCGAGCAGGTCACCACGGCCAGGTCGTCGGCCAGGCGGCGCCCCGTGAGCGGCGAGAACTCGGTCAGCGCGAACCCCCGCGCCGGCAGATCCGCCATCACGCGCTCGTATGCCTGCACCACCGCGGCGCGGGTGGGCAGGGCGCTGACTCCTTGCGGAGTGATCGAGAGCGCCGGCTCGTGGAAATGGCGGGCGACCGCCCGGGGATCGAGTGACTGGAATGCCTGCGTGTAGAGGCGGAAGGCTTCGACCGCTTCACTGGTGTCGTGCGATTGCATTGGTCTTCGTGTAAGGCCATCTGAACACCACGTCCAGGTGCGGGGTGCGCCTGGTCAGTTGAATGGCGCACCTGTCTGGTTTGCGGCGGGCGGCGCGTCTCGTCGCGGCCGGTACATCGCTTGCTCTCGACTGCACCAGAGAGTCACGAACCAGACATTGCATTGCACAGGAGGTTTCATGGTGTTCAGTTGTCATCGGGTTCTCGCCATCGCGACCGCGGCGCTTCTGTTCGCGCTTCCAGCCTGCGGAGGCGACGACGACGGCATGGCGGTGGATGCGGGCGGCGGCGACGGCACGGGCGGCGACGGCACGGGCGGCGGCGACGGCGCGGGCGGCGACGACGGCACCGACGCGGGCGCCGCCTGCCCGTTCGCGGAGTCGCTCGGCGCGCTGTCGCTCACGAGCTCCGAGGCGCAGCATCGCACCCAGCCGCCCGCGGAGGGACAGGAGCCCGATCCGACTTTCCGGGCGCTGGTGCTCGCCGGCGCGATCGAGGGCGCCAGTGCCAGCGACTTTCTGACCATCGAGCTGTGGGACGACTACGGCCCGTTTGCCGGCTCCCAGCTGGCCGCCGGGGAGTTCTCCATCGAGGGCGACGACACCACGCCACAGGATTGCGGCGTCTGTGTCAGCCTGCTGGCCGGTTTCGGCGACGACGACGAGTCCAACGACGTGCGGTACTTTGCCGGCGCCGGGACCGTGACCGTCGATTCGGCGGGGACGCGCGCGGGGAACGAGATCACCGGCAACTTCACCGGCAGCCTGAGCGGCGTGACGCTGACCGAGCTCGACCCGGAGAGCGGAGCGCCGGTCGAGGGCGGCTGCACGACCACGATCGACGAGGCCGCCTGGGACACGCCCATCGAGAACGGAGACTCACTGTCTGCGGCCGGCGCGGGCGGGAACGCTCGACCGCAGCGTCGGATCCCGCTCCAGCACGGCCGGCAGCCAGGACACCGCGCGGACGCTAGAATGTCTCGATGATGAGCCGAAACCTCGCCGATGTCGCGGTGCGGGTCCAGGAGACGGCCGGGCTCACGATCTCCACGACGATGCATGACGCGGGCGCCGAGCTCTTTCCGCACCAGCATCGCCGGCCGTACTTCTGCTTCGTCGCGGCCGGGCGGTTCGTGGAGCAGAGCGGCGCCCTCGGCCACGACTGCGGCGCCGGCACCCTGCTCTTTCATCCCGCCGGCGAGGTGCACGGCGACCGCTTCGTCGCTGCGACCCGGTGCCTCAACGTCGAGCTGCCGGCGACGTGGGAGCTCGATCGCGGCGAGCTCGGGGCGGCGTTCGAGCGGCGCGGCCAGCGGCGCGAGCTCGGGCTGACCGCGCTCGCCCGCCGGTTGCAGGGCGAGCTCGAGCACGGGGACGCCGCGTCCGAGCTCGCGATCCAGGGCCTCGTCCTCGAGCTGGCCGCCGAGTGGAGCCGGGCCGAGCTGGCGCCGGCACGCCATCAGGCCTGGCTCGCCGAGGCGGTCGCGATCCTGCGCGCGGAGTTCCGCGCCGGCGTCGAGTTTCGCGACATCGCGCGCCGCGTCGGTGTTCATCCGGTCCGGCTGTCCCGCGAGTTCCGGCGCGCGCAGCGCATGACGATGACCGAGTTCGTGCTGCGCCTCCGGGTCGAGCAGGCGTCGCAGCTCCTCGCCTCGACGTCCTGGCCGCTGGCGCGGATCGCCCTCGAGTCCGGGTTCGCGGATCAGAGTCATCTGGCGAAGGTGTTCCGGCGCTACACCGGCACGACCTGCACGCGGTTCCGCGCGCCCCGCCGCTCGGCCGCTCGGGCGGCCGTCCGCTAAGCCGAGACAAAGGGCGACGGCGTACAAGACGCGCGCCCCCGCTCCTCCCACGCTCACCCGTCATGCCCCCCGCACCGCCTCGTCGAACGCGCACCGCCGCGGCGGTCTTCCTCGGCGCGCTGGCCATGTCGTGCTCGCCGGTGCCGACGGCCAGGTCAGGGGGGCCGCAGGCGAGTCAGCCCGCGGATGCGCCGGCCGACCGGGCTCCGGCGGCGGCGGGTGCCAGCGGCTCGGTCCCCATCTTCCGCCTACCGGCCGATGTCCGCCCCATTCGCCAGCGCGTCGAGCTCGAGGTCGTGCCGGAGCGCGCGGGCTTCTCGGGACGCGTCGAGATCGCGCTCCAGCTGGACCGGCCGCGCCGCGATCTATGGATCTCCGCACGCGAGCTGACCCTGACCCGGGGCACCCTGAGCACCGGCGGCCGTTCGCTTCCGCTGACCTTCGCCGTCGACGACGCGCGCGGCGCGGCTCGACTGACCGCGCCCCGGCGCGTGGCGGCGGGACCGGCCACCTTGAGGCTCGAGTTCCGCGCCGCCTTCAATCCGAACCTGGTGGGTCTCTACCGCCTCCAGGCCCGCGACCGCTGGTACGCCTTCACGCAGTTCGAGGCCGTCGACGCCCGCCGCGCGTTTCCCTGCTTCGACGAGCCGTCATTCAAGATCCCGTGGGACGTGGTGCTCACGGTGCCGAAGGGCGCGGTCGCGGTGTCCAACGCGCCGGCTCTCGACCAGAGCCCGGCGGGCGAGCTCGAGCGGGTCCGCTTCCAGACCACGCGCCCGCTGCCCAGCTATCTCGTCGCGTTCGCGGTCGGCGACTTCGACGTGGTGACGCCGCCGCCGCTTCCGCCCAGCGAGGTGCGCTCGCGGCCCCTCCAGATCCGCGGGCTCGCGCCCAGGGGCCGCGGCCCGGAGCTGGCGTATGCGCTCGAGGCCGGCGGCCAGCTGCTGGTGCTGCTCGAGCGCTGGTTCGGGACCGAGTTCCCCTACGCCAAGCTCGACTACGTCGCGGTCCCCGACTTCGCCTACGGCGCCATGGAGAACGCCGGCCTCATCGTCTATCGCGACTCCCTTCTGCTGATCGATGAAAAGACCGCGTCGCAGGCGCAGACGCTGTCGGTCGCGATCTCCGGGCTGGCCCACGAGATGGCGCACCAGTGGTACGGCGATCTGGTGACCATGGCCTGGTGGGACGACCTCTGGCTCAACGAGTCGTTCGCCAGCTTCATGGAGACGGTCATGGCCACCGCCTGGGCCCCGGAGCACCACTACGAGCTGACCAAGCTGCAGAACGTGCACGCCGCCATGGCCGCCGACGAGCTGTCCGCGGTTCGGCCGATCCGCCCCGATCTCGGGGTCGAGGGCGACATCATGGGCATGGATTCCCTCATCGGGTACCACAAGGGGTCCTGGGTGGTCGCCATGTTCGAGCAGTTCCTCGGCCAGGACGCGTTCCGCCGCGGCATCAAGAGCTACCTCGCGGCGCATGCCGACAGGAACGCCACCCGCGACGACCTGGTGGCGGCGCTATCGGCAGAAGGGCGCGACATCCGGCCGGCCATGCGCAGCTTCGTCGACCGGCCCGGGGTCCCGCTCATCCGGGCGTCGCTGCGCTGCGATGGCGGCGGGCCGCGGGTCGCGCTCGCCCAGTCGCGCAATCTCCCCATCGGCTCGACCGCGTCGAAGGACGTCCGCTGGGCCGTGCCGGTGTGCGTCCGCTCCGCCGGGGCCGAAAAGCAGGACTGCATGCTGCTCGAGGACGCGGAGTCCGAGCTGCGACTCGCGCGCACGTCGTGCCCTGCGTGGATCGCGCTCAACCCGAACGCGCGTGGCTACTACCGCTGGGCGCTGCCGCCCGGGCAGCTGCGCGACCTGCTGACCAGGGGCTACCGCCACCTGAGCCCCGCCGAGCGCCTGTCTCTCGCCAGCAATCTGCGCGCCGCGCTCCGCAGCGGCGCCATGTCGGCTGCCGATGTGATGGGGGCGATGCGGCCGTTCGCTCGCGACCCCGAGCCGGCCGTGGCGCAGGAGCCGGCCGCGCTGCTCGCCGACATGCGCGAACACATCGTGGACCCTGCCGCCCGCGGCGCGGTCGAGGCCACCATGCGCGCCTTCTACAGACCGGTGCTGGCCCGGCTGGGCTGGAAGCCGAGGCCCAGGGAGGCGAGCCGGGTGCGGATCTTCCGCAGCTGGGTGATCGAGTACCTCGCGTTCACCGCCGACGACACGAGCGTCGTCGAGCGCGCCGCGGCGCTCGGCCGCGCGTACCTCGGCTCCGACGACAGGCTGCACCCGGACGCGGTCGACCCCGACCTGGTCAAGGTCGCGATCAAGGCCGCGGCCCGGCGAGGGTCCGCTTCCCTGTTCGACATCATGGTCGAGCGGCTGGTCGCCGCCGAGGACTCGAACGTGCGCGACAACCTCCTCGACGGTCTGGCGCAGTTCACCGACGCAGATCTGGCCGAGCGGGCGCGCCAGCTGGCGTTCGACCAGCGGCTGCGGGTCAACGAGCGGTCTCGCATCATCCGCCAGCAGGGCGAGCGGCCGGAGCTGCGCGCGGCCGCGTGGGCCTGGGTGGTGAAGAACTTCGATCGACTCGCGCCGACGCTTCCGCCGTCGGACGTCAAGCAGCTCATCGGCGTTCAAAGAGGCTGCAGCGAGGAGGCAGCGGTCGAGCTGTCCAGGTCGCTCGGCGACCGCGTCGCGCCCTACCCGGGCGGGCCGTACACGCTGGCAAAGGCGATCGAGCAGACCCGGTTGTGCGCAGCACTGGTCGCCGCCCAGCGGAAGAGCGCCACCGAGTTCTTCGCCAGCGGTCGGCGGTAGTCGCTAACCATTCGTTCCGAGCATCGCGGCCCGCCCCGCGCTCACGGCGTCGCGCGGCGCGCGAACGAGTCGATGGCGACGGTCAGCGCCAGGACGAGGGCGGTGACGATGAAGCGCACCGAGGAGCCTCCGTTTAGGAGCAGCATGCCGTTGGCGATCGACTGGATCACCAGGATGCCCAGGAGAGCGGCATGGGCGCGGCCGCGCCCGCCGAAGAGGCTCGTCCCGCCGATCACCGCGGCGGCGATGGCGTTGAGGAGGATGTCGCTGCCGCCCGAGCTCTGGTTGACCGAGGCCAGACGCGAGGCGGCCAGGATTCCGCCCACGGCCGCCAGGCTGGAGGAGAGCACGAAGGCGAGGATCCTGACGCGGGTCACGTCGATGCCGGCGCGGCGGGCGGCCTCGGCGTTGCCTCCGACGGCGTACATGCGCCGGCCGAACACGGTCCGCTGCAGCACGAGATCGAGCACGATGACCAGGCCGCAGAAGATGGCGAGGGTGAGCGGGACGCCGCGGTCGGCGTTCATCACCG
>DATFRY010000193.1:0-9061 GCA_035262925.1 Kofleriaceae bacterium
GCGCTCTCGGGTGTCGCCGATCGGGTCGAGTCCTACTACCTGACCACGTCGTCGGGACGGGCGGAGCTGCCGGCGACCCTGCGAGCCCGCGCCGAGCTCGACGATCTGCGCGCCGAGGTGGCCAACGGGGCCGGCGACGGCGCCGCCGCCGACCGCCACCTCGAGCAGGGGATGGGCCTCATCGAGCGCGTGCCGGCCTCGCCCCGCGCCGACGAGGTGCGCGCCGCCCTGCTCGAGTCGATGGCCCTGCGCGCCGCCAGGCGGGTGGAGCTCGAGCGGGCGCGCGCCCTCTATCTGGAGTCGGCGCGCGTGCGACGGGCCATCCGGGCGACCGATCCCGGCCAGCAGCGCCGCAACGACTTCCAGGTGGCCAGTCTCCTGAACCGCGCGGCGATCATGGCGGAGCGGATGGGCTCGCCGCCCGACGCCGAGCGCGACTGGAAGCAGGCCATCGAGCTCCTCGAGCGATATCGCGCGCGCGACCGGGACGACGTCGACGCCGCGGTACGGCTGGCGGAGATCCAGATGGCGGTGGGCCAGAACCGGTTCCGGCGGGGCGACATGGCCGGCGCGCAGGGACCCCTCGACCTCGCGCTCGCGGCGGCGACCGCGCTCACCGCGCGCGCGCCGAAGAACACCCAGTACCAGCGGCTCATGAGCTGGACCTGTCTGGCCCTGGCCGACCTGGCGGGCGCCCGCGGTCAGCTGGACGCCGCCCAGCGCATGAGCGAGCGCGCCCGCGACTCGGCCCAGCTGGTCGCGTCGATCGAGCCGGCCAGCGCCACCTGGCAGTCCACCCTGGGCCGGGCCGAGACGACCGTCGGGCAGTTCGCTCTGGCCCGCGAGGACTGGACGGCGGCCGCGGAGCACCTGGCGGCGGCGCGGAAGCTGTACGACGTCCTGGTCGCGCGCGATCCGAGCAACGGCGAGGACCGGCGAGCCGCGGCCATCGCCATCGCGCAGCTGGCCGAGGCCGAGACCGCGCTCCACCGCACCGACGGCGCGCGCGCCAGCTGGCTGGCCGCGCTGTCCCACCTCGCCCGGCTTGCCGGGTCCGGCAAGCCCAAGGCCCGCATGGAGTGGGCGAACGGCCTGCGCCTCTACGCCGAGTTCGAGCGCGTGGCCGGCCGCACCGCCGCTGCCGACCAGGCGATCGAGAAGGCGATGTCGCTGGCCGACGGCACGCCGGCCATGGTGGAGAGGCCGAGCGAGATCGCCTATCGCGCCGGCGTGCTGCTGGAGGCCGGTCGATCGCGGGCCTCTCATCACCGGCAGCGCGATGCCCGGGCCCTGTGGCGCCGCGCGGTCGACATGCTGCGCGCCCGCGCGGCCGAGGCGCCGCTCGACGCCGACGCGGCGGGGTTCCTGCGCGACCTCGAGGCGGAGCTGGCGGGCGCGCGCTCGCCAGCGCGCGGGCGGCGCGGGTCATGAGCGACGGCGGCCAGCCGGGCGCGGATCTCGCGCAGCTGCGAGCGTGGGCGGCCCTGGCCGTCGAGCGCGGGCGCGAGGCATGCCCCGAGGCCGTGGTCACCGAGGAGGAGCTGGCCAGCGCGGCCGCGGTTCGCCTGACCGAGGCGGCGGCCAGGGGCGTGAGCCCCAGCCTGGAGGCGCTGGATCCGGCGGAGCTGTGCCTCGCGGCCGCCTGCGCCCGGGGCGACGCGGCCGCCATCGAGCAGCTGCGCGCCCGCTACTTCGAGACCATCGCCGGGTCGCTGCACCGGATGGGGCTCGACCAGGCCCAGCGCGAGGACGTGTGGCAGACCCTGTGCGAGCGCCTCCTGGTGGCCGCCGACGGCGCGCCGGCCCGCATCGTGCGCTACGCCGGCACGGGAGAGCTGTCGGGGCTGGTGAGGGTGGCGGCCACGCGCGTCGCCCTGAACTGGCTGGAGCAGGAGAAGCGGCGCCGCTCGGACGACGACTGGCTCGACGTCCTGCCCGACGCTCGCTCGGACCCCGAGCTCCACCTGGTCAAGCACCAGCACCGGTCGGAGCTCAAGGAGGAGCTCGAGGAGGCGCTGCGCGCGCTGGCCGCGCGCGATCGCGCGATCCTGCGGCTCCACCTGGTGGAGCGCGTGGGGATCGACGTCATCGCCGGGATGTACTCGGTGCACCGGGCCACGGCGGCCCGCTGGATCAACAGCGCCAAGCAGGACCTCGCCGTCCGCGTGCGCGACCGGCTGGTGGCAAGGTGGCGCGTGACCGACACGTCGCTGCCCGTCCTTCGCTCGCTCATCGACAGCCGGCTGGATCTCAGCCTCGAGCGCCTGCTCGCCGCCGACTGAGCGCTCGCCCCCGCCGTGCGGCGGCCGCTCGTCCGCGCGCATCGCGCCGCGAGCTAGCCGCCCGCCTTGCCCTTCCTCGCCGGCTCCTTGGCCGCGCCCTTGGCTGGCTCCCTGGCCGCACCCTTGGCCGGCTCCTTGTCCGCGGCGCCCTTGGCCGGCTGCTTGCCCGCGGCCTTGGCCGGCTCCTTGTCCGCGCCCTTGTCGGGAGCCGGCGCGGGCGGCGCACCCTTGGCCGGCGCGCCTTCGTCGGCGGGCGCGGCCTCGTCGGCCGGCTTTGCCTCGTCGTCGCCCGGCACGGCCGGCATCTCCGCGAGGTCGGGCAGCAGGATGATCTCGATGCGCCGGTTCTTCTCGCGGCCCTCGCGGGACTTGTTGGGCGCCACCGGGTCGTACTCGGCGTGGCCGGCCGCCATCATCATCTTGGGGCTGAGGCCCACGCTGGCCAGGAACTGCGTCACGGTGACCGCGCGCGCGGTCGACAGCTCCCAGTTGTCCTTGTACGTGGCGCTCTTGACCGGGAGGTTGTCGGTGTGGCCGACCACCATGAAGCGCCGCGACGGCAGCTGCTTGAGGATGACGCCGACCTCCATGACCGCGAGCTCGCCGGGGCGCGACAGGGCCGCGCTCCCCGACGGGAACAGCACCTCGGCCGGCAGCACCATCTGCGGCACGCCGTTGCGGATCTTCACCTCGATCTTGCCGCTGTCGATCATCTTCTGGAACCGCTCGGTGAGCTCCCTGAAGGCAGCCAGGCGCTTCTCGGTCTCGGCCCGCTGCGCGCGCAGGCTGTCGAGCTCCTCCTGGCTGGCGCTGAGGCTGGCCTGGGCGCTCGTGGCCTTGGTCTCCGCCTCGCGCCGCTTGCTCTCGCTGCCCGCCGCCCTGCCCTCGAGCTCGGCGACCTGCCCCTTCACCCTGGTCAGCTCGGTACGGCAGGCCTTGGCCCCGCCGATCTCGTCGGCGCTGGCCTCGACCTCGCCGCGGTAGATCCAGGCGTAGTAGCCGGCCACCCCGGCGGCGGCCAGCGCCAGGATGCTGAGCACGGTGAGCCTGAAGACGGTCCGACCGCGGTAGCGAGGGATCGGCGTGAGGTCATCGAAGTCGTTCCTGGCCATTGGCCGCACATTCTACAACCGGACCCGCGCTCGCCAGCCTGTGCGCCTCCGCAGAGGCCTTGACGCCTGAACGTCCGTTCCGTAGGGTTACGGCCCATGTCACCCTCGACGCCCTCGGGATCGGGCGGCTCGGGATCGGGCGGCCGCGAGCCGGACTTCATCTCGATCAAGGGCGCGCGCGAGCACAACCTGGCGGTCGATCACCTCGAGATCCCCAAGCGCCAGCTGGTGGTGGTGACCGGCGTGTCGGGCTCGGGCAAGTCGTCCCTGGCCTTCGACACCCTCTACGCCGAGGGCCAGCGGCGCTACGTCGAGTCCCTGTCGGCCTACGCGCGCCAGTTCCTCGGCCAGATGGAGAAGCCGAAGTACGATCACATCCGCGGCCTGTCGCCGACCATCGCCATCCAGCAGAAGTCGGCCTCGTCCAACCCGCGCTCGACGGTCGGCACCGTCACCGAGATCTACGACTACCTGCGCGTGCTGTACGCCCGGGTGGGCGAGCAGCGCTGCCACCTGTGCGGCGGCTCGGTGTCGGCCCGCTCGACGGACGAGATCGTCGGCGAGCTGATGGGGCTAGACGAGGGCCAGAAGGTCACGCTGCTCGCGCCGCTGGTCGAGAACCGCAAGGGCGAGTTCCGCGAGCTCCTGTCCGACGCGCGCAAGGCCGGCTTCGCGCGCGTCCGCATCGACGGGATGATCGTGCGGCTCGAGGACGTCGAGGCGCTCGAGAAGCAGAAGAAGCACAACATCGAGATCGTGGTCGACCGCATCGTCATCAAGGCGAGCGAGCGGCCGCGCATCACCGACTCGGTGGAGACCGCGCTGCGCGAGGCCAAGGGCAAGCTGGTGGCGGTGGTCGAGGGGGAGCGGACGCCGCGCGCCTACTCGCAGGACAACGCGTGCCCGCGCTGCGGGGTCGGCTTCCCCGAGCTGTCGCCGCAGTCGTTCTCGTTCAACTCGCCGCTCGGCATGTGCGTCGACTGCAACGGCCTGGGCGAGCGCATGCAGGTGGATCCGGACCTGGTCGTGCCGGACCCGGAGCTCAGCATCCGCGGGGGCGCGGTCGCCATCTGGGGCGACTCGGTCGAGAAGGACCAGGGCTGGACCGCCAACATCGTCAAGGCGCTGGCCAAACACTACGAGATCGACCTCGACCGGCCGTGGAAGAAGCTGAGCGCCAGGCAGCGCAACGCGCTGCTCTACGGCACCAGCGGAGACCGCGTCCAGGTCAAGTGGAACGGCCGGCACAGCTCCGGCTCGTGGGCGATGAAGTACGAGGGCGTGCTGGCCCAGCTCGAGCGGCGCTACCGCGAGACCAGCTCGGAGCGCAGCCGCGCCCAGTACGAGGCCTACTTCCGCGCCATCGCGTGCAAGAGCTGCGGCGGGACGCGCATGCGCGCCGAGTCGCGCGCGGTGTTCGTGGCCGACCGGCCCATCACCGAGGTCACCGGCATGACGGTGGGCGAGGCCTCCCGCCACTTCGACGGCATGCAGCTCACCGGGTCGAAGGCGCAGATCGCGGCCGAGGTGCGCAAGGAGATCCGCGCGCGCCTGTCGTTCCTGCTCGACGTCGGCCTCGACTACCTGACCCTGGACCGCAGCGCGGCGTCGCTGTCGGGCGGCGAGGCCCAGCGCATCCGGCTGGCCTCGCAGCTCGGCTCCGAGCTGAGCGGCGTGCTGTACGTGCTCGACGAGCCGTCGATCGGGCTGCACCAGCGCGACAACGAGCGCCTGATCGGCACGCTGCACCGCCTGCGCGACCTGGGCAACAGCGTGCTGGTGGTGGAGCACGATCAGGCCACCATCGAGGCGGCCGATCACGTCATCGACTTCGGGCCCGGCGCCGGCCGCCACGGCGGCAAGGTGGTGGCCCAGGGCACGCCGGACGAGCTGCGGCGGGACGCGAGCTCGCTGACCGGGCAGTACCTGTCGGGCGCGCGCTCCATCGGCGTCCCGGCCGCGCGCCGGCCGGCGCAGGGCGCGATCCGGCTGGAGGGCGCGCGCGAGCACAACCTCAAGGACGTGGACATCGAGATCCCGCTCGGCTGCCTGGTCGCGATCACGGGCGTCTCGGGCGCGGGCAAGTCGTCGCTCATCAACGGGACCCTGCACCCGGCGCTGTGCCGGATGCTGTATCGATCGCTCGAGCGGGTCGGGCCCTACCGCAAGCTGACCGGGCTGGAGCAGATCGACAAGGTCATCGTCATCGATCAGAAGCCGATCGGGCGCACGCCGCGCTCCAACCCGGCCACGTACACCAAGGCGTTCGACCTGGTGCGCGACATCTTCGCGCGCACGCCCGAGGCGCGCACCTACGGCTACGCGCCGGGGCGCTTCTCGTTCAACGTGACCGCCAAGCAGGGGGGCGGCCGCTGCGAGGCGTGCGAGGGGGCCGGGGTGCGCGAGGTCGAGATGCACTTCCTGCCCAACGTGTTCGTCACGTGCGAGGTGTGCCGCGGGCGGCGCTACAACGACGCCACCCTGCGGGTCCGCTTCAAGGACAAGAACATCGCCGACGTGCTCGACACGCCGATCGACGAGGCGCTCGAGCTGTTCGCCAACATCCGTCCGCTCGCCCAGATCATGCAGACCCTGGTCGACGTCGGGCTCGGCTATCTCCACCTGGGCCAGGCGGCCACCACGCTGTCGGGCGGCGAGGCGCAGCGGGTGAAGCTGGCCCGCGAGCTGGCCAGGCGACAGACCGGCCGCACCCTGTACCTGCTCGACGAGCCGACCACGGGCCTCCACTTCGAGGACGTGCGCCGCCTGCTCGAGGTGCTGGGCCGCCTGGTCGACGCCGGCAACACGGTGGTGGTCATCGAGCACAACCTCGACGTCATCAAGACGGCCGACTGGATCGTCGACCTCGGCCCCGAGGGCGGAGCCGCCGGCGGCGAGGTGATCGCGACCGGCACGCCCGAGCAGGTGGCGGAGATGGAGGCGTCGTTCACCGGACAGTTCCTGCGGCGCATGCTGGGCAAGGGCGGCCGCGCCCGCCGGGCCAGCCCGCCGCGGACCGCGGCCGCGCGCGCGCGCCAGACCGGCATGTGACGCGGCCGCGAGATCGGGCCGCGGGGCGACCGGGGCCGCCGGTGCGCCGTCGCGTCACAGCTCGTCGGCGGTGAACCAGACGACGTCGCGGATCTCGGTCGCGCCGGTCATCAGCATGACCAGCCGATCGACGCCGAGCGCGTTGCCGGCCGACGGCGGCAGCCCCTCGGCCAGGGCGGCCATCAGCCTCTCGTCGATCGCATGGACCGGCCGGCCGTCGCGCCCGCGCCGGGCCCGGTCGGCCTCGAAGCGCCGCCGCTGCTCGGCCGCGCAGGTCAGCTCGCCGAACGCGTTGCACAGCTCGAGCCCGCCGGCGTAGGCCTCGAAGCGCTCCACCACCTCGGGCCGCCCGTCGACCGGCCGGGCCAGCGCGGCCAGCGCGATCGGCCACTGGTCGAGCACGAGCGGCCGCTCCATCCCGGCGAGCCGCGGCTCGACCCGGCTCACGAACGCGGCGTAGAAGAGATCGTCCCACTCGACCGCGCCGCCCACGTCGATTCCGGCGCCGCGCACGCGCTCGGCCAGCGCGCCCGGCTCCTCGTCGCCGCGGATCGCGACCCCGGCCCACTCCTCCATCACGTCGGCCACCGCCCGGCGCGGCCACGGCGGCTCCAGGTCGAGCGCGCGCCCGCGGTAGACCAGGCGCGTGGTCCGCTGGAGCGCGAGCGCGACCCCGGCCACCAGCTCCTCGGTGTCGCGCAGGACGTCGTCGAGCTCGGCCCACCCGCGGTACCACTCGAGCATGGTGAACTCGGGCTGGTGGTGCGGCCCGACCTCGCCGCCGCGCGAGCAGCGGCACAGCGCGTAGATGCGGTCCAGCCCGGCGGCGAGCAGGCGCTTCATCTGGTACTCGGGCGAGGTGATGAGCCACTGCCCGCCGCCGGCCGGGACCGCGTCGAGGTGCACCTCGAGCCCGGGCGCCGGCACGCGCACCGGCACGTCGACCTCGGCGAAGTCCCTGTCGTCGAAGAAGCGGCGGGCCTCGCGCAGCACCGCGGCTCGCCGGGCCAGCGCCTCGAGCCGGCGCCGCGGCAGCCTCGCCACCTCGCTGCCGGGGGGCGGATAGTCGCCGCCCTGCCACCGCCGCACGACCATGGGCGGCTCGCCTGCGCGGTCGCCGTGAGCGGTCCCGTCGGCGACCCCGTCGGGTGCGCCGTGGCAGACCCCGGCCGCGCCCCCGTCAGCGGGCGTGCCCGCGGTCGCGACCAGATCGCCGGGCCGCGCCTCCCCCGCCGGCGCCACCACGACATCGCCGGCGCGCGTCCTCAGCCCGATGGACTCGCCGTCGCGCCACAGCACGCGGCCGCGCATCCCCGGCCCCGGCCGCACCGATGGCGGCCGATCGTGCGAGCTACCCTTTGACCCGCTCGACGTAGGCCTTCGAGCGGGTCTCTTGGAGCCCTTTGGGCCGGGCGGCAACCCGCTGGAGTCGCTGGACAATCAGGCGAACTCCGCCCGGACGGAGTCGGGCTCGACCGACGTCTCCCGGTTGTCTCCCACCGCCGCCAGCATGACCCGCCCGGCGGCCTCCCCGACGCGCAGGCAGTTCCGATCCCAGTCCTGCTCGAAGTCGGCCGGGACCATGTGCGCGTAGACGCGCTCCGTGATCTTGACCGAGCTGTGGCCGAGGTAGCGGCTGAGCCGGAAGATGTTGCCGCCCTCGCGCAGGTAGTGGCTCGCGTACGTGTGCCGGCAGTCATGCACGCGGAGCGTGGCGTCGAGCCCGGTCCGGCGCAGAGCCGTCTTGAACGGCTCGCGCACCGACGAAGGATGGCGGACCATGCCGTGCTTGCCGCCGCGGCCAGGGAACACCAGCTCCTCGGCGCCGGCGCGAAGCCTCCACGCCTTGAGCACAGGCAGGAGCGCGTTGTTGATCGGCACCTGGCGCAGCCTACCACTCTTCGTCGTGCCGCCCTTTCCGCGCTGGACGGTGATGAGGCGGAGGCTGAGGTCGACGTCCGACCAGTGCAGGTGCGTCATCTCGGCGAGCCGCATCCCGGTCATGAGCAGGACGGCGAGCATGGTGCGGTGAGGTTCCTTGCATGCTGCCAGGAGCTTCTCCTGCTCCTCGCGGCTCTTGATCCAGTTGTACGAGCGCGGCTTGAGCTCGAGCTCGGCGACGAACGCGCATGGGTTCTCTCGAACCCATCGCTTCACCTTGACGAAGTAGGTGAACGCGGACGACAACGGCCGCAGCGCGGCGTTGACGGTCGCCGGATCGAGCCCGCAGGACAGGAGCGCGTCTTGGAGCTCTTCGATCATGGTGGCGTTGACCTGGACGAGCGGGACCTTCGCGATCCGCGGCAGGATGTAGCGGTCGAGCCGGTGCCGATAGATCTCCTTGCTGCGCCGCTTGTACTGGCGCATCCAGAGCTCCACTGCCTCGCCGAGCGTGCGGCGATGATCGACGTGCCGCGGCATCTCGCCGCGTTCGATCTGTCGCTGCAGCACGCGGTGCTCCTCGAGGAGGTCGCGCGCCTCTTGCTCGGTGGGCCGACTGCCCACGTAGATTTTCTTCCCCTCACGCTGGCCGTACACCTGCCAGACCGCGCCCTCTGCCCGGGCCACCCGCTTGATGCTTCCCGCCATCGTCGTCGTCCCTCCCTCAGAGCTCCG
>DATFRY010000194.1:0-46459 GCA_035262925.1 Kofleriaceae bacterium
TGGGCGCGACCGACATCTCGAGCCCCTGGTCGGCGATCTGCGGCGGCACGGCGAGGACGGCATCGGCCGGCGCCGCGGAGGGCGCGAGCACCATGCTCGTCATCGTGGAGACGCAGAGGGAGGAGAACGGGACCGAGAACGCAGCCATCTGTGAAAGAATCGAGCCGGGCCTCACGAACGCCCGCTCGCCCAGTCCCTCATTCTCCCATTGGTCGACCGGGGTCGCCACACCTGGTTTAGCGTCGTAGAGTTCCCGCGTGCCTCCCGTGCCGCCCCGCGTCGCGACCACGCCTCGCCTGGTGTTCGCCTCGCCGCGCGTCCTGCCCCGCCCGCACACCCTGGATGGGCGTGTGGTCGTGCTCGACATCGCCTTCGCCGCCTCGAGCGGCGGGTCGGTGTCGTTCGAGCAGGTGACGCGCCCGTTCCTGGACGAGCTGGGCGACCGGCTGGCCGCCTGGGTCGACCACCACGATCACGAGCGCCACGCGGACTACGCCGGCGACCCCCGCTTCACCCTGGCCACCAAGGCCGAGCACGGCGCCTGCCCGGAGATGGTCACGCCCGACCTGGTCCGCCAGGCCGGACCGGTCGACACGATCGTCACGCATCTCGATCTCGACGGGCTCTACTCGGCGGCCAAGTGGATCAGGGCAGGGGAGGAGCCATACCCCGGCGCCGACGACGACGCCCGCTGTGTGGACACGCGCGTCGGCACGCCCGGGCCGATCGCGCGCCACATCGACCGCGCCCTGCGCGCGCGCTTCCGCGACGCGGCGCTCAAGCGGGCGGTGGTCCTGTGGCTGTGCGCCGGGATGCCCGACGGCGCGCTCAAGGACGCCATCGACGAGGCGGCGCGCGAGTTCGAGATGCGGACCGCGGGGACGGACAAGCTGGCCCGTCGCTTCGTCATGCGCGGCCGCGTCGCGTTCGTCGACACCGGCGACACGCGTGAGCCGTTCGACAAGACCGAGCTGCTCCTGCGCGGCCAGGAGCTGGCCGAGGTGGCCGCGGTTCGCGACTCGGGGAGTGTCACGTTTGCCGCGCGGTATGGCTCGGGGTGGGACTTCCTGAACCTGCTCGGCCTCGAGGGTGGGATGCCCACGCGCGTCACCGTGCCCGAGGGGAGGCTCGACGAGGCGCTGGCGGCGGTGAACCGGGCGGAGTCGCCGAGCCGGGCCAACCGTTGACCGGGCCAATCGTTGACGGAGGATGAACGGCGCGTTACGTAACCCGGACGTGCATCGACCGGCCGTCCAGGTCATCGACCCTACAGGGCATCGACCCCACCGGCCATCGAACTACCCGACCCATGGATGGCTCGAAACCAGAGAGTGATCTGGGCGCGCTCGCCGGCGCGCGGATCGCACGCGACACCTTGCACCCGACCCACGACCACGAGGCCATGCCCGACGTGCACAACGTGCACGACCACGGTTCGGTGAACGGGGAGGCCGCCCCCCGGGACTTCGCCGACGAGGTGGTGCAGAAGCTGCTCTCCAGCTACCGGACCGCGTCCGGAGCGATGCAGCACGTCAACTCCTACGAGCTGCCGTCGATGGAGGAGGTGGAGCGCATCGTCGGGCTGTGCCGCACGCTCCTCTTCCCCGGCTTCGTGGAGGGATCGCTCATCCGCGCGACCGAGACCGAGCTGCGCGAGTTCGTGCGCGAGCGGGTCGACGATCTGGGCAACCGGCTGCGCCGGCAGATCTACCGCGGCCTCCACCACAAGGTCCAGAGCGCGCAGGGCACGCGCGATCTCGACTGCCCGCACTGCGCCGCGCGCGCGGGGGAGATCGCGCAGAACTTTCTCGGCCGCCTGGTCGACATCCGCTCGCAGCTGTCGCTCGACGTCGAGGCCAGCCTGGCCGGGGACCCGGCCGCCACCGGCACCGACGAGATCGTCTTCTGCTACCCGGGCATGTACGCGATCACGGTCTACCGGGTGGCGCACGAGCTCCTGCGCCTGGGCTCCAAGCTCATCCCTCGCATGATGACCGAGCTGGCCCACGAGAAGGTCGGCATCGATATCCACCCGGGTGCCACCATCGGGGAGTCGTTCTTCATCGATCACGGCACCGGTGTGGTCATCGGGGAGACCTCGGTCATCGGCAAGCACGTGCGGATGTACCAGGGCGTCACCCTCGGCGCCCTGTCGGTCAAGGAGCGGCGCGACGTCGGCGTCAAGCGCCACCCGACCATCGAGGACGACGTCGTCATCTACTCCGGCGCGACCATCCTGGGCGGCGAGACGGTGGTGGGGCGGGGAGCGGTGGTCGGCGGCAACTGCTGGGTCACGCAGTCGGTGCCTCCGGGAGCGGTGGTCACCCAGGAAGGCATTCGCATCCCGCGCATGGCCGCGCACTGACCGGGACGGAGCGGCCTCGCGCCACCGGCCCGTGTCGTCTGTCCGGCTCCGCCGGTCGCCGGCGGGTCTCTGGCCGGTCGCCCCCGCCGGTCGGGCGAGCTGAGTCCGGCGAGATTCGGTGACAAGCGGGCTGCAGCGAGTGACGCAGGGCGCGAGAAGCGTGGTATTTTGCGCGTGAAACGGGATGAGCGATCATTCCCCGCCACGCATGCCCGCCGGCGGGCCCGAGCGGCCTGCGCAGAGCGGCTACCGTTCTGACGGGATGCCCTCACCAGGTGAGCGCCCCAAGACCCTGACGCGGCTGCGCTTCGTGGCCCCGCCGGGCATGGCGCTCGAGGAGTCGCAGGGCGAGGCCAAGACCATCGGCCGCTACGAGATCCTCGAGACCCTGGGCAAGGGCGCCATGGGCGTGGTCTACAAGGCGCGCGACCCGCTGCTCGATCGCATCGTGGCGGTCAAGACGCTGGTCTCGCCGCGCGCGGGCGGGCGGCGCACGCGGCGGGCTTACCTCGAGCGGTTCGAGCGCGAGGCCAAGGCGGCGGCCAAGATGCAGCACCCGGCCATCGTCACCATCTTCGACGTCGGGCTGGAGGAGAACGGCGCGCCCTACATGGTGCTCGAGTACCTGCCGGGCGAGTCGCTGGCGGACAGGCTCGACCAGGTGCGCCTGCCGCTCGGCAAGGCGGTGCAGGTCGGGCAGGACCTGGCCAGCGCGCTCGCTTTCGCCCACCGGCAGCGCATCGTGCACCGCGACGTCAAGCCGGCCAACGTGCTCCACGCCGGCGAGATGCGCTGGAAGCTGGCCGACTTCGGCATCGCGCGGCTGCCCGACTCGGATCTCACGCAGGTCGGCATCTTCATGGGCACGCCGGGCTACGCACCGCCCGAGGCGATCAGCCAGGGCCGCTACACCTCGCAGGCCGACGTGTTCGCGTGGGGGGCCGTGCTCTACGAGCTCCTGTCGGGGCGCATCCCGTACGAGGGGCCCGACACGCGCACCACCAACGGCTACGTGCTCAAGACCACCGCCAAGTCGCCGCGCGACTACGACCCGTCGATCCCGGAGCCGCTGGCCGAGGTGGTGATGAAGGCGCTGCATCCGTCGACCGATGTGCGCTTCAAGGACGGGGCCGAGGCCGAGGCCGCGCTCAAGCGGTCGTGGGAGGAGTGCCTCACCAACGAGATGGTGCTGCTTCCGTCGCTGACCGGGCCGGAGCTGGCCCACGAACGCGTCGGCGCGACGATGCACCACACGGCGCCGCAGCGGTCCAAGGCGCGCGGCGGTGGTGGTGGTGGCGGCGGCAAGGGTCAGACCGCGCCGGTGTCGCCGCCGCCGGGGCAGGCCGACCGCATGGTGATCTCGTCGTCGCGGCCGCCCCATCCGGTCGGCGACGACGATCCGACGCGCATCATGAGCCGGCCCGACGAGCCGATCGCGCCGCGCGTGGTGGAGCGGAGGCAGCCCGACTCCAACGACAGCACCGTGCTGGCCGAGCAGGAGTGGGGGCGGCACAGCTATCACAAGACGGTGGAGGAGTCGCATCCGTTCGGCCAGGGCCGCGGGCTCGATCGCAGCCGGCCGGGCTCCAGCGCCGCCGCGCCGGAGCGCCCGCGCCCGCGCACCAGCCAGGACCCGATGCGCGTGGCCCAGGCAGCGCAGCGCATGGAGGCGGTGGCGACGCGCGGGGCCCAGCAGCAGGTGCGCCAGGGCGGCCGCGCGCGGCCTGCGCCGGCGCTGCCGGCGCGCATCGGGCTGTGGATCGCGGTGCTCCTGCTCGCGGTCGCGGCCGGCGCGGCCGGCGCCTATCTCCTGATCGACGCGCTGTAGTCGGGCGACTCCGTCTTCGCGCGGCCCGCGCGTCGTCAGCCACGGACGGTGGCGCCGGCGCCTAGTTCTTGCGGATGAGGTCGATGTTGAGGAAGCGGCCGCCGCGAATCAGGACCACCGCCGAGTAGGCGCTCGGGCCCTCGCTGAAGAAGAGGAGGTCGCGCGTGCCCGGTCCGGGGCAGGGGCCCGCGGCGCAGGTGACCTCGCCGCTCAGGCGGAAACCGGCGTCGTCCGCCGTCACCGTGCCGCTCAGGCGGACCGCGCCGCCCGGCTGCTCCATGCGCAGCTCGCCGCCCGAGCCGGCCCGGATGGCGCACGGCACCGGCGCCAGCTCGCGCTCGCCGCGGGTGAAGCGACACTCGTAGTCGCCGATGAGCGGGCTGGGCGCGGGCGCCGCCGGCGGAGCCGCCGCGGCAGCCACGGCGGCGGGGGGCGGGTCGGCGGGCGCCGGCGCGGTCGGCTCGGCGCCGGGGCTGACCTGCGCGGCGACCGGCTCGGCGGCGGCGCCGTCGCCGACCGCCCGCGCGCCGCACCCCGAGGTGGCCGGCGCGGCGATGAGGATGAGGAGGGTGACCAGCGACAGGACGACACACATGGCAAGTCCGATCCCGATGAGCTCGCCGCTCGAGCGCGGCGACGCCTCGCCGTCGGCGGTGGAAGGAGCGCGGCGCAGGAGGCCGCGCAGCCGCGCCGGGGAGAGCCGGCCCGCGAGGGCTGGCAGGCGGAGCTTCATCGCCGCGCGGCCGCGGCTCGCAGGCGGCGCACCATCTCCGCCTGTCCGTCGGCGTGATAGGAGGAGCGGACCAGCGGCCCGGCCTCGATGTGCGGGATGCCGAGCTCGCGCGCGAACCGCGCCAGGCCGGCGAACTCGTCGGGGTGAACGTAGCGGTCGACCGGCAGGTGCGCGGCCGACGGCGACAGGTACTGGCCGAGCGTCACGATGTCGACCCCGAGGTCGCGGACCTCGCGCAGGACCGCCTCGACCTCGCCCATCTGCTCGCCCAGGCCGAGCATGAGCCCGGTCTTGGTGACCGCGCCGCTCCGGCGCGCGTGCTCGAGGACCTTGTAGCTGCGCGCGTAGCTGGCCTGCACGCGCACCTGGCGCGACAGCCGTGGCACGGTCTCGAGGTTGTGAGCGAAGACGTCCGGGTCCGCCGCCAAGACGGTGTCGACGTGCTCGGTCTCGCCCTTGAAGTCTCCGGTCAGGACCTCGAGGCTCATGTCGGGACACGCCCGCTTGATCCGGCGGATGGTCTCGGCCCAGTGGGCCGCGCCGCCGTCGGGCAGGTCGTCGCGATCCACGCAGGTGACGACGGTGTGCTCGAGGCCGAGCCGGGCGAGAGTCTCGGCCACGCGCCGCGGCTCGTCGGGATCGGGAGGCAGGGGGCGCCCGGTCGTCACGTCGCAGAAGCGGCACGAGCGGGTGCAGATGTCGCCCAGGATCATGATGGTGAGCGCGCGCCGGCTCCAGCACTCGCCGATGTTGGGGCAGCCGGCGCTCTCGCACACGGTGTGAAGCCCCTGCTCGCGGACCAGGCGCTGCACCTCGAAGAAGGTGGGCGCGGTGGGGAGCTTGACCTTGATCCACTCGGGGTGCCGGCGCCCGCGCGGCTTCGGCGCCGCCGGCGAGGGCGGCGCCTCTTGCCCCAGCACCGGCAGTGAGACTCGACTGGACGACATACGGGTGAATTGAACCGCGAAGACGGGAGGGTCGCGAAGAAAAAACTAGATATGGATGGCCATGCCGTAGGCGTCCTCGGCCGCTTCCTTGAGCGCCTCGGCGAAGGTCGGATGGGCGTGGATGGTGTGGATGAAGCTCTCGGCGTTGACCTCGGTGGTCCTGGCCAGGGTGGGAGATGCGATCAGATCCGTCACCGCCGGACCGATCAGGTGGGCGCCGACCAGCGCGCCGCTCGATGCGTCCCAGATGAACTTGGCAAAGCCCGGGTATTCGCCCGCGGCGAGGGTCTTGCCCAGCGGTCCGAACGGGAAGCGCCCCACCTTCACCTCCAGGCCCGCCTCGGCCGCCTTCTCCTCGGTGAGGCCGACCGACGCGATCTCCGGATGGCAGTAGGTGCAGGCCGGCACCGCGTCGTACGGCACCGGGTGCGGGTGCCTGCCGGCGATGAGCTCGGCCACGTACACCGCCTCGGCGCTGGCCACGTGGGCCAGGGCCTGGCGGCCGACCACGTCGCCGATCGCGTAGACGTCCTTCACTCCGGTGCGCAGCTGGTCGTCGACCTGGATGAAGCCGCGGCGAGTCTCGACGCCCACGTCCTCGAGGCCGAGGTTCTCGACGTTGCCGGTGATGCCGACCGCCATGAGCAGCACGTCGGCGACCAGCTCGCCGACCGCGCCTCCCCCCTGGGCCGGCTCGATGAGCGCCTTGACCTTGCCCCCGGCGACGTCGGCCCGGGAGAGCTTGACGCCGGTCTGCACCGCGATGCCGCGCTTCTTGAAGGCGCGCGCCAGCTCGGCCGAGATGTCCTTGTCCTCGTTCGGCACCAGCCGGGGCAGGAACTCGACGATGGTCACCTTGGTGTCGAGCGCGTTGTAGAACGACGCGAACTCCACCCCGATGGCGCCCGCCCCGACCACGATCATCGACTCCGGCCGGCGCGGCAGCGTCATCGCCTCGCGGTAGGCGATGATGCGCTCGCCGTCGAGCTCGATGCCGGGCAGCGAGCGGGCGCGCGCGCCGGTGGCCAGGATGATGTGCCTGGCCCGCACCGTGCGCTCGCCGCCGTCCGCCGCGATGTGGACGAGCCCCGCGCCGCCCAGGCGCGCACTGCCGGAGATGTGGGTGATCTTGTTCTTCTTGAACAGGTAGGCGACGCCGCGCGAGATCTTGGTCGCCACGCCGCGCGAGCGCTCCACCATGGCCCCGAAGTCGTAGGTGACGTTCTCGGCCACCACGCCGAACTCGCGCGCGCGCCGGGCCAGGTCGAGCACCTCGGCCGAGCGCAGCAGCGCCTTGGTCGGGATGCAGCCCCAGTTGAGGCAGACGCCGCCCAGCGACTCGCGCTCCACGCACGCGGTCGACAGGCCGAGCTGGGCCGCCCGGATGGCGGCCACGTAGCCGCCCGGGCCGCTGCCGATCACCACGACGTCGAAGCTCTGCTGCTCGTCGCTCACAGCGCCAGCGCCTCCGGCCGCTCGAGGATCTCGCGCAGCTCGTCGAGGTAGCGCGCGCCGAGCGCGCCGTCGACCGCGCGGTGGTCGCACGACATGGTCAGGCTGAGCCGCTCGCCGATCGAGATGCGCTCCCCCTCCACCACCGGCAGCTTCTGGATGCGCCCGACCGCCAGGATGCAGGCCGCCGGCGGGTTGAGGATGGCGTCGAAATGGTCGATGCCGAACATGCCCAGGTTGGACACCGTGAAGGTCGCCCCCTGGATCTCGTGCGCCTTGATCTGGCGCCGCTTGGCCCGGTCGACCAGATCGCGCACCTCGGCGCTGATGACGCCGATGCCCTTCAGGTCGGCGTTGCGCACCACCGGCGTCAGGAGGCCCTGCTCGAGCGCGACCGCCACGCCCATGTGCACGCGCGAGTAGTAGCGGATCGCCTCGCCCATGAAGGCGGCGTTGCACTCGGGCACCCGGCGCAGCGCCAGGGCCGCTCCCTTGAGCAGGAGGTCGTTGACGCTGATCTTGCCGCGGTCGCCGATGAGGTGGTTGAGCCGCTGGCGGAAGTCCATGAGCGGGGCCGCGTCGATGGTCGCCGTCACCCGGAAGTGCGGCATCTCGCGCTTGGCCTGGGTCAGGCGCTGCGCGATGGTCCGCCGGGTCGGCGTGAGCGCGCGGTCCTCGTACTCGTCGGTGAGGTCGTTGCGCGCGACCGGGCCGGGCCGCACCACCGCGAGCGCCGTGCGGCCGGACTCGGACCGGGCCTCGCCCTCGCCGCCGTCGTCGCCCTCGACCTCGAGCGCGTGCGACTCGCCTTCCTCGGCAGCCCCGGCCGCGGCCTCCTCGTGCGCGCCCTCGCCGCCGCCCTCGGCCGCGCTGCGCACGTCGCGCTCGACGATGCGCCCGCCCGGGCCGGTCCCGGTGACCTGGCGCAGGTCGACGCCGAGCTCGATGGCCAGGCTCTTGGCCAGCGGCGACGCCAGCAGGCGCCCGGGACGCGCCGCGGCCGACTGCGCCTTGCCGCCGCCGTTCTTGGGGCGCGCCTCCCTGGCCCGCGGCGCCGCCTGCGGAGCGCGGGCGGTGCGGGCCGGCGGCTCGCCCTCGTCGCCCTCGTCCTTGGGCCCGTCCTTGTCGGAGGACTCCGGATCGGCGCCCTGCCTGGCCGCCTCCTTCTTCGCGGCCGGCTTCGCCGCCGGCGCCGGCTTCTTCTCGGACTTCGCTTCCGGCTTCGCCTCCGTTCTTGCCTCCGCCTTGGCCTCGGTCTTCGCTTCGGGCCTGGCGGCCGGCGCGGCGCCGCCCGATTGTGCCTGCACGACCAGGCCGGCGATGTCCTCGCCCTCCTCGCCGAGGATGGCGACCGGCGCCCCCAGCTTGACCGTGTCCCCCTCGTTGACCAGCAGCTTGAGCAGGACGCCCTCGTCCTCGAGGTTGAAGTCCATGTTGGCCTTGTCGGTCTCGACCTCGGCCACGAGATCGCCGGGCGAGACCCGCTCGCCCTCCTTCTTGACCCACTTGACCAGGACCCCCTCTTCCATCGTGGGGGACAGCTTGGGTAGCCCGATGATCTGCGCCATGTCGCGGAAATCTAGCGGGTCCGATGCGCCGCTTCCACCACCCATCCCGCGGAATCGCAGGACGTCTTCGCCAGCGAGACCAGGTTCTTGCGCTGCAGCGACGAAGGTTGCTCGGTGCCGCCCGACGTGCGCCCGCTCTTCGAGAACGCGGACGACGGCTCCTCGCGACCATCGCCCTCCAGCCGGTCGGCCCGACCGGACCGCCGGTCAGACGATGCTCGCCTTCTCTGCGACTCCCGACGGCGCCCACGGCCCGATGGCGGTGCGTCGACTGGCCCCGCGCGGTGCGCCCCCTCAAGGGATAACGCGAAACGGCCGATGGATCCGTCGACCCACTCGAGGGAGGTCGGATGGACAGCGCAAATTCACCCACGAAGCGCATCCTGTTCGTCGACGACGAGCAGGCGGTGCTGGACGGTCTCGCAAACCTCCTGCGCAAGCAGCGGCGCCAGTGGCAGATGACCTTCGCGCTGGGCGGCAAGGTGGCGCTCGAGGAGCTCGAGAAGGCGCCGTTCGACATCGTGGTGTCCGACATGCGCATGCCCGGCATGGACGGCGCCGAGCTCCTGCGCCACGTGAAGGAGCGCTTCCCCGCGGTGGCCCGCGTGGTCCTGTCGGGCCACGCCGACCAGGAGATGGTCAGCCGAGCGCTGCCGGTCGCGCAGCAGTACCTGTCCAAGCCGTGCGACGCCGAGCAGCTGCGCAGCGTGATCGAGCGGGTGTGCAAGCTCCAGGCCCTGGTCGCCGGCACCGCGGTGCGCGAGATCGTCGGCCGGCTCGACAAGCTGCCGTCGATCCCCGAGACCTACTGGCTCCTCACCAAGACGATCGCGAACCCGGACGCCGGCATCGAGGACGTCGCCAAGGTCGTGCAGCGCGATCCGGCGATGTGCGCCAAGGTCCTGCAGCTGGTCAACTCGGCCTACTTCGGGCTCGCCCGCCCGCTCACCTCGGTGGGGCAGGCCATCAGCTACCTCGGGCTCGATCTCATCAAGGGGCTCTCGCTCACCCTCAACGTGTTCGGCGCCGCCTCGACCACCATGCCGGACGCGGGGCTCTCGTTCGAGCGGCTGCAGCGCATGGCGATGATGACCGCCAAGCTGAGCAAGTTCATCATCGGGAACCCCAAGGAGACGGAGGCCGCCTACACCGCGGGCCTGGTCCACGAGATCGGCACCATCATCCTCGCGATGAGCATGCCGGACCGCCTGAGCGACGTGGTCAAGAAGGCGGCGCAGTCGGGCCGGCCGGTCGACCAGGTCGAGCGCGAGGAGCTCGGCGCCGGCCACGCCGAGATCGGCGGCTATCTGCTCGGCGTGTGGGGCCTGCCGACGCCGATCGTCGAGGCGGTCGCCTGTCACCGCGACCTGCGCGTCATCGCGCGCGATCGCCTCGATCCGGCGGTGGCGCTGCACGTCGCCAACGCGCTCGCCTGCCAGGCCGTGGCCGAGGCATCCGGCGAGCGCGAGGCCGACCGGCTCGACCTCGAGACCCTCCAGACCCTGGGCCTGACCGAGCAGCTGCCGGCCTGGCGCGACCGCGCCACCGCCGAGGCCCGCGCCGTCGTCTCCGGCTCCGACAAGTAGCCAGGTAGCAGCCCGACTCCGTATTCGCGCGGCGACCTCGTCGCCTGGCCCGGAACGTACCGTCGGTTGGGCCTTCCGCCCGCCCTCCGCTAGTCGAGGTAGAGCACCTTCTCGACCGCCGCGATCACCTCGCCGACCTGGGGGATGACCTCGCGCTCGAGGTTGATCGCGTAGGGCATGGGCACGTCGTCGGAGGTGACCCGCTCGATCGGCGCGTCGAGGCTGTCCAGGCACTCGCGCTGCACGCGGTAGGCGATCTCGGCGCCGTAGCCGCACATCGGCCAGCCGACCTCGACGATGACGCAGCGGCCGGTCTTCTGCACGCTGGCGGTGATGGTGGCCTCGTCGAGCGGGCGCAGCGTGCGCGGGTCCACCACCTCGGCTTCGATGCCGTCCTCGGCCAGCTTCTCGGCCGCGGCCATGCAGACCGGCACCATCGACGACCAGGCGACCAGGGTGACGTGCTGGCCCTGCCGCTTGACCTCGGCCTGGCCGAGCGGGACGAGGTACTCGTCCTCCGGCACCTCCCCGGTCGTGTTGTAGAGCGTCTCGCCCTCGATGAAGATGACCGGGTTCTCGTCGCGCACGGCCGACTTGAGCAGGCCCTTGGCGTCGTACGGCGTGGACGGCATGGCCACCTTCAGCCCCGGAACGTGGCTGTAGAACGACTCCAGCGCCTGCGAGTGCTGCGACGCGACCTGCACCGCCGGCCCGCCCGGCCCGCGGAACACCATCGGGATGGTGAACTGGCCGGCCGACATCTGATAGATCTTGGCCGCGTTGTTGACGATCTGATCGATCGCGACCAGCGAGAAGTTGAAGGTCATGAACTCGATGATCGGCCGCAGCCCGACCATGGCCGCGCCGATGCCGACCCCGGCGAAGCCCATCTCGGCGATCGGCGCGTCGATCACCCGCCGCTCGGAGAAGCGCTGCAGCAGGCCCTGCGACACCTTGTAGGCCCCCTGGTAGTAGCCGACCTCCTCGCCCATGAGGAACACGCGCTCGTCCCGCTCCATCTCCTCGCGGATGGCATGGTTGAGCGCCTCGCGGTAGCTGATGACTGGCACGCCGGCGGCTCCTTTCACGCTTCCCTGGTCACGTAGGGCAGGTACTGGTCGGCGGCCGGGCTCTCCTCCGCGAAGCGGACCGCGTCGGCGATCTCCTGCTTGACATCGTCCTCGACCGCGCGCAGCTCGTCCTCGCCGGCGCCGCACTCCTCGGCCAGGCGGCGGCGCGCGATGCCGAGCGGATCGCGCCGCTTCCACTCGTCCACCTCCTCGCGCGTGCGGTAGAGGCCGGGATCCGACATCGAGTGGCCGCGGAAGCGGTAGGTGCGCACCTCGACCAGGGTCGGCTCCCCCGTCTCGCGCGCGCGGTCGACCGCGATCTGGATGCGCCGCTTGACCTTGATGACGTCGTCGCCGTCGAAGCGGTCGCGCGCCATGCCGTGGGCCAGGGCGCGCATCGAGACGTCCTCGACCGCGAGCGACCGGTAGAGCGGCGTGCCCATCGAGTAGAGGTTGTTCTCGCAGATGAAGACCACGGGCAGCTTCCACAGCGCCGCCAGCGCGATCCCCTCCTGGAACCCGCCGATGGTGCTCGAGCCCTCGCCGAAGAAGCACAGGGTGACGCGCCCGTCGCCGCGGTACTTGGAGGCGAAGCCGGCCCCGGCCGCGATCGGCACGTGCCCGCCCACGATGCCGTAGCCGCCGAGGAAGTTGGTCTGCTTGTCGAAGATGTGCATCGAGCCGCCCAGCCCCTTCACGGCGCCGGTCTTCTTGCCGTGCAGCTCGGCCAGGATGGCGCGCGAGCTCACCCCCTTGGCGTAGGCGTGGCCGTGCTCGCGGTAGGTGGCCACCACGTAGTCCTCGGGGCGCAGGGCGCCGATGGCGCCCACGCACACCGCCTCCTGCCCGATGATGAGGTGGAGGAAGCCGCCGATCTTGCCCTGCGAGTAGGCCTTGGCGGCCGCCTCCTCCATGCGCCGGATGGCCAGGATCTGCCGGTAGAGCGGGAGCAGCTCCTCCTTGGAGGCCGGCTCGGGCGCGTCGTCCTCCGGCTCGAACCGGTTCTGCACGCTCGACGACGAGGGGACCGCCGGCTGCGGCGTGTCCGGCGGCGGGGTCGGGGCCTGGGATTGGGTCGAGCTCTTGCCCATGGGCCGAGCAGCATAGCCGAACCGAATGGCTCCTTCTACGTCGCGCCCCAGAACGTCTCGATGGCCGCGGTTCGCCCGCGAGTCGACGTCAGCGCCGGCCCGAGCGGGCGCGGCTCAGGGTTCGAGATCGACCAGCACGGAGCTCTCGCCGGTCGGCTCGAGCGCCGCCTCCGCGGTGTCGACCACGCGGCCGGACGCGCTGTAGGCCAGCACCCGGACCGCCTCGAAGCGCGGCGGTATCTTGTCGTAGACCACCTGGCCCAGCGCGCACGGCACCGGCCGGTAGTCCTCCGGCTCGCCGCCCGGGTCGTGGAGCATGACCTCGAGCTCGGCCAGCGGCGCGCACGGCTCGGGCCGCGTCGGGCTCGGCGCCTCGCCGCCGACCGTCCAGCGCAGGACGACGCGCAGCGCGGTGCCGGAAGCCACGCACTCGCCCGTGCGCGTGCACTCGTCGCCGCCGCCGCAGTCACCGTCGGTGGCGCACGGGCCCGAGCCGCTCAGGCAGCCGGGCTGCGCCGCGACGAGGAGGGCCAGAGGGGGGAGGAGCCGAGCGAGCCGCATCACCGCTCGAGCTGACTCTCCCATACCGCGGTGCGGTTGTCCGCCCCGGTGCGGCGGCGGCGGAGCACGCCGAAGCGAGCGTAGCCGACGGCGAGCACCACCGGCAGTGCGGCGAGGCACGTCCACATGACGAGCGGTCGGTCGCGAAGATGGTCGTACGCCAGGCCAGCGCCGCGACCATGAGCCGGCGGCGCCCGAGCCGGTCGCTCATGTGGCCGGTGTAGCTGTTGGCCAGCGCCTGGAACACGTTGGCCGCGAGATAGACGAGGCCGTAGGCCGCGCCGGACAGGCCGCGCGCGGTCACCAGGTACACGCCCATGAAGGACATGACCAGGGACAGGCCCATGGTGTTGACGCCGCGGACGCCGGCCAGGACCCAGATGCGGCGGTCGAGCCCCTGGTAGCTCCGCGCGGCCTCCTGCAGGCGAGCCCGGAGGTCAGCCATCCAGCTCTTCGAGCCCCTTGCCGCGCTGCTTGGGCAGCGAGTCTGCGACCGGGAACCAGGGCAGCTTCTCCTCGAAGCTCACGTGACCCTCGAGCTCGCGGTCGAGCGGCGGCTCCAGGCACGCCGCCGACACGTAGACGTGACCGACGCGCGGCGACTCCGGGTGTCCCTCGCCATCGGCGCGGTAGAGGAGGTGGCTGCCGCACTCGCCGCAGAAACCCCACCGGACGAGCGGCGACGAGCGGTACCAGCGCACCCGGTCCTCGCCGGTCAGGAAGCGGAGCTGCGCGAGCGGGACCGAGGTCCACGCCACGCACGGCGCGCCGTGCGACAGGCGGCAGGACCGGCAGTGGCAGATGCCGAAGTAGTCCGTCGGCGGATCGAGCTCGATCTGCACGGCGCCGCACAGGCATCGCCCGCTCATCGCCGCGCTTCTGGTCGGGTCGGTCGGGCTGGTCGACGCGCGCTCGCTCATTCGCTCCTCCGTCCGCCTCCGGCGAACGTACCGCGACCGGGCGCCGCTCGGGCGGCCCGGTTTCGCGGCGGCGGGCCGGGGGTGGCGCCCGGCGGGCCGCGCGGGTAGTCTGGCCCCGTGATCTGCCGGCTCAGCCGCGACTATCGCTTCGAGGCCGCCCATTTCCTGCCGCGCGTGCCGCCCGGGCACCCGTGCCTGCGCATGCACGGACACAGCTACGCCGTCCAGATCACCATCGAGGGCGAGCCCGACGCCGACCGCGGCTGGGTGATGGACTTCGCCGCCATCGACGAGGTGGTGGAGCCGATCGTGCGCCGCCTCGACCACCAGGTCCTGAACGAGGTCGACGGGCTGGAGAATCCGACCGCGGAGCTCCTGGCCGCCTGGCTGTGGCGCCAGCTCGAGGAGCGCCTGCCGCTGTGCGAGGTGCAGGTGGCCGAGACCGAGAGCGCGCGCTGCATCCTCCGCCGCGCGTGAGCGCCATGGCCGCGAGCCTGCGCATCTGCACCATCAACTTCTGGGGCATCGAGCCGCCGCTCGAGCGCCGGCTCGAGCTGGCGAGCCGCCAGCTGGCCGCGCTGGCGCCCGACGTGGTCGCCATGCAGGAGGTGCGTCCGCTCGACGGGCGCGGCGGGCGCACCACGGCCGACGTGCTGGCCGAGGCGCTCGGCATGGCCCGCGTCTACGAGGTCGCGGTCAGCTGGCCCGACGGCGCCTTCGGGCCGGGCCGCCCCGGCGGCGAGGAGGGGCTGGCCCTGCTCAGCCGGCACGCCATCGCCGAGCACCGCGCGACCCGGCTGCCCGAGGCCCGGCCGACCGAGGCGCGCATCCTCCTGTCGGCGCGCCTCGCCACCCCGGCCGGCCCGATGTGGTGCCACACGACGCACCTCCACTACCGGCTCGACGACGGGCTGGCGCGCGAGAAGCAGGTGCTGGTGATCGACGAGGTGGTGCGCTCGCTGGGGCGCGAGGCCGGCGACCTGCCGCAGATCGTGTGCGGCGACTTCAACGCGCCGCCCGAGGCCGACGAGATCCGCTTCCTGCGCGGCCTCACCACGCTGGGCGGCCGGCGCACCCACTTCCAGGACGCCTGGCTGCGCGCCCGCCCCGGCCAGCCCGGCATCACCTGGTCGTCGGACAACGAGCAGACCCGGCCGCTGCGCTCGCTCGACATCGATCGCCGCATCGACTACGTGTTCGTGACCACGCGGCGCAAGGACGGGCGCGGCACCGTGCTCGGCGCCGAGGTGGTGCTGCGCGAGCGCGACGAGGGGGGCGCGTGCGCCTCGGACCACTTCGGGGTGCTCGCCGACGTGCAGATTGCGCCCGGCGACCCGGGCTGATAGGAAGGCAGCACCATGCGCCACGTCTACGCCGACTTCATCGACCGGGTCGCGGTCCCGGCCCGTTACCTGGGGGGCGAGTACCAGTCGGTGATCAAGGATCCGGCCGCCGTGGCGGCCCGCGTGGTGCTGGCGTTCCCCGATCTCTACGAGATCGGCATGTCGCACATGGGGACCAAGATCCTCTACTCGCTGCTCAACCGCGACCCGCGCATCGCCTGCGAGCGCTGCTTCTGCCCCTGGGTCGACATGGAGGCGGAGCTGCGCGCCCGCGACCTGCCGCTCTGCTCGCTCGAGTCGCAGACCGCGCTCCGCGAGTTCGACGTCATCGGCGTGTCGCTGCAGTACGAGCTCACCTTCACCAACGTCTTGACCCTGCTCGACCTCGGGGGCGTGCCGCTGCGCGCGGCAGCGCGCGCCGACGGCGACCCGCTGGTCATCGGCGGCGGCCCGACCGCGACCCACCCGGAGCCGGTGGCGCCCTTCTTCGACGCCTTCTTCATCGGCGAGGCGGAGGAGGAGCTCGCCGGGCTGGTGCTCGACTGGTCGGCGGCCCGGCGGGCCGGCCGCCCGCGGCTCGACGCCCTGGCCGAGCTGGCCGCGCGCTACCCGATCTACGTGCCGGCGCTCTACCGCACCGAGGTGGACGACGCGACCGGGCTCGAGGTGGTCGGCGAGCCCCTCGACGCGCGCGTGCCGGCCCGGGTGCGGCGCGGCTTCGTGGCCGACATCGACCGCCACCCGTTCCCCAGCGACACGCCGGTGCCGTACGCCGAGGCGGTGTTCGACCGCGCCGGGGTCGAGATCGCGCGCGGCTGCACCGAGGGCTGCCGCTTCTGCCAGGCCGGGATGATCTACCGCCCGGTGCGCGAGCGCTCGCCCGGGTCGATCGTGAAGAGCGTGCTCGACGGCGTCGACCAGGCCGGCTACGACGAGACCTCGCTGACCAGCCTGTCGACCGCCGACTACTCGTGCATCACGCCGCTGGTGCGCGAGGTGGCCGGCAAGCTGCGCGAGCGCAAGGTGTCGCTGTCGGTCTCGTCGCTGCGCGCCTACGGCCTGGGCGAGGAGATCCTCGACCAGATGGCGCAGATGCGCATCACCGGGCTCACCTTCGCGCCCGAGGCCGGCACCCAGCGCATGCGCGACGTGGTCAACAAGAACATCACCGAGGCGCACGTGGCGGAGAGCGCCGAGCGCGTGTTCGGGCGCGGCTGGAACCGGCTCAAGCTCTACTTCATGATCGGCCTGCCGACCGAAGAGGACGACGACGTGGTCGGCATCGTCGAGACCGGCGAGCGCATGCTGCGCATCGGGCGCAAGCACGTGGGCAAGCGGGCCGAGGTCACGGTGTCGGTCTCGTCGCACGTGCCCAAGCCGCACACGCCGTTCCAGTGGTGCGCGCAGGACGCGACCGCCGAGATCGAGCGCAAGCAGGGGCTCCTGCGCGGCACGGTCAGCGAGCGCGGCCTGCGCCTCAAGGTGCACGACTGCGGCGTCAGCACGGTCGAGGGCGTGCTCTCGCGCGGCGATCGCCGCCTGGGCGACGTCATCGAGACGGTGTGGCGGCGCGGCGCCCGCTTCGACGGCTGGGACGAGCTGTTCGACCTCGAGCGCTGGCAGGACGCGCTCGCCGACTGCGGCGTCGACGTGGCCGCCTACCTCGGCACGCGCCCGGTGTCGGCGCGGCTGCCGTGGGATCACATCGACGTCGGCCTGGAGGACGGCTTCCTGCTGGCCGAGTACCGCAAGGCGGTGGCCAGCCGACTCTCGCCGCCGTGCGGCAAGGTGGTCGGCCAGCTGGTGCACGCCAGCAACCTGGCCGAGGCGGTGGCCGAGAAGCGGCGCCTGGTCTGCTACGACTGCGGCGTGGCCTGCGACCTGGTCCACATGCGCGAGCAGCGGCTCGGGTTCCTGCGCTCGCTCGGCGCCGACGAGCCGGTCGTCCTGGGCGAGCCGATCCGGCGCCAGGGGCTGCGGGGGAGCGGGCAGGGCGGGCGGCGGCCGATCCCGCAAGTCTCGTTCGCCGAGCGGCCGTCGCGCCGCTTCCGCCTGCGCTACACCAAGCTGGGCCGCTCGGCGTTCCTGGGCCACCTGGACACCGCGCGCGTCCTGGCGCGCATGTTCCGGCGGGCCGGGATCGAGCTGGCCTACTCGCGCGGCTTCCACCCCAAGCCCAGCCTCGCGTTCGCGCCGGCCCTGTCGCTCGGCGTGGCCAGCCTGGGCGAGATGCTCGACGTCTCGATCGAGGCGGGCATCGCCGGCGCCGACGAGCTGGCGGCGCGCCTTGGCGAGGTCTCGCCCGAGGGCATCGAGTTCACCGGCTGCTGGGAGCTTCCCCCGGGCAGCCAGAGCCTGGCCAAGCTGCTCCGGGCCTACGATCTGCTGGTGCGCCCGGCGGCGGCGCTCGAGGCGGGCGAGCTGGCGGCGCGGGTGGAGGCGTTCCGGGCGGCCGACAGGGTGCTGGTGGCCCGCGGCGAGCGCCAGATCGACGTGCGCGCCATGGTCGAGGACGTGGAGGTCGTGGCCGGCGATGCGGCGACCCGGCTGGCCGCGGTGCTCGACTGGCCGGCGGCGCCCGCCCTGGTGCGCGCGCGCGTCGCCGTCGCGCCGGACGGCTCGGCCAAGCCGATCGAGGTCGCGCGCGCGCTCGACATCGCCGGCGGCGGCGAGCCCGGCGATCCGCGCTGCCTGCTCGCGCGCCTCGGCTTCATCGGCGCCGACGTCGCGATGGCGGCCGACGTGCCGCTCGCGGCCCTGGTCGCGGCCCGCGCGGCGCCGGCCCGCGCCGCCGAGAGCTGAATCGACTGAACCGGCGTCCGCTCGTCCGCTCGGGCGGGGCCTGCGCCGGGCCCGGGCCGCGCGCGGGCGCGGGCTTGCGCGGCCGGGAAGCGTTCCTACGGTTGATCTGTTTGTCCATCGAGGGAGCGCCTGCATTGAACCAGCTCAAGACCATCGCCCTCCTGGGCGTTCTGTCCGCGATTCTCATCGTCATCGGCCGCGCCGTGTCGCCCGGCGCCATGTGGATCTTCGGCGGCCTCGCCGTGGCGATGAACCTGGCCGCCTACTTCTTCAGCGATCGCGTCGTCCTGGCCATGAGCCGGGCGCGGCCGCTCCGGCCCGGGCAGGACCCGGAGCTCGAGCGCATCGTGACCGAGCTGGCCGGCGCGGCCGAGATCCCGGTGCCGCGCATCTACATGATCGACGACGACGCGCCCAACGCCTTCGCCACCGGGCGCAACCCGGAGCACGGCGTGGTCGCGGTGACCACCGGGATCCGCCGCCTGCTCGGCGCGCGCGAGCTGCGCGGCGTCATCGCGCACGAGCTCTCCCACATCCGCAACCGCGACATCCTGGTCGCCAGCGTGGCCGCCATGATCGCGTCGGTCATCGCCATGCTCGCCTCGCTGCTGCGGTGGGGCGCCCTGTTCGGCGGCGTCGGCCGCGACGACCGGGAAGGGGGCGGAGCCGGTGGCGCGATCGCCGCCATCGGGCTGGCCATCGTGGCCCCCATCGCGGCCACCATCATCCAGCTGGCCGTGTCGCGCCAGCGCGAGTACGGCGCCGACGCCACCGGCGCGGCGCTGTCCGGCGATCCTCTGGCCCTGGCCAGCGCGCTGGCCAAGCTCCACCGCGGCAACCAGGCCATCCCCATGCAGACCGTCGGCGACAACCCGGCCACCGCCAGCCTCTTCATCGTCGCGCCGCTGTCCGGCGCCGAGGTGGCGAGCTGGTTCTCGACCCACCCGCCGATCGCCGAGCGCATCCGGCGCCTCCAGGACCTGGCGGCGGCCGGACACGCCCGCGCGGCCTGATCAGCGCATCCCGCCCAGCTCCCAGTAGAAGGAGAACGAGCTGCGGAACTCGGGGTAGGTGACCGTGTCGCCGTTGAACTGCTGCGTGTGAGTGGACCCGTCGATCTTCACCGCGATGAAGCTCACCGGCCGGATCACCACCCCGAGGGTCGACTTGTAGAAGACGCCGTCGTCGGCCAGGCCGGCCTCGTTGTCGCCGCCGTAGTCCTCGTCGTTGATGATCTCGGGGTTGTCGTAGTAGTCGAACTGGGCGTACGGCGTGATCGACCAGGTCTGGACCGGGATGGCGTAGCCGGTGCGCACGTAGGCGGTCTTCACGTTGTAGTTGGCGTCGAGGCGCGGTTGCGGGTTGCCCGGATCGTCCAGGCCGAAGCGCTGCCGCTGCCGGTCGTTGAGCGGCGGGTCGGGCATCGTCGCGAGCTTCGTCACCTCCATCTCGTCGCGCGTGCCGTTGTGGCGCGCCAGCCAGAACTCGCCCTGCAGGATGAAGCCGGCCGCGGTGACCTGAGCGTAGCCTCCGGTGACCGAGAACTCGTCCTTCTCCATCCACGGCGAGACCCCGCCGAGCGGCGCGCCCTGGCCAAGCTCCTTGGACGGCACGGCGTCGCCGTTGGTCGTGTAGTAGGACGTGCCGATCCGGAGGTTGTTGCGGAAGTCGTAGCGCAGGTCGGCGCCGATCGGCACCTGCTGGCCCTTGCGCTCGTCGGTCCCGGTGGAGAGCGCGTACGAGAACGAGCTGTCGAGCGTGGTGAAGGTGCCGTGCAGCATGATGTTGGTGGTGCGGGTCAGGAGCAGGTGGTCGTCATCGAACATCTCGGGCGGCTCGATGCCGATGAAGGTCGGGATGGCGTCGAGCAGCTCGTTGTAGAGGCCGAACCGGCGGTAGGTCTTGCCGATGCGGAAGTTGAAGTACTCGCGGAACAGCGGCAGCTCGACCCAGGCGTTGCGCACCGTCAGGCCGGCGTCCTCGGCCGGGCTGCCCGCGCCGGGCGAGGCCAGGTTCACGAAGTAGCGGTAGCGCGAGTACACCGTGCCCTGCAGCATCACGTTGAAGTTGGTGACGTCGATCTCCGACGGGTTGGACTCCATGATGGTCTCGCCGTTCTCGTCGACCCCGACCGGCGTCTTCGCCACCTGCTCGAAGTGGGCGTCGATGAAGCCGTACAACCGCGCGGTGAACACCTCGGGCTGGATGCCGAGCGCGTCGGCGACGTTCTGGTCCTCGCTCTCGAGGTCCTCGACCGGCACCGCCTTGCTCGCCGACGGCAGCGGTTTCGGCTGCTTCTTCGGCGCCGGGCTGGGCGCCGGTGCCTCGGTGGCGGCCGGGCGCTGGTCAGCCTCGTTGTCTCCGCCCAGCGGCGGCTCGGCGCCGGACGGCGCCGCGGGCTGAGGCTGCTGGGCGCCGGCGATCCCGGCGGTGAAAAGACACATTGCGAACGCAAGAGAGCCGATTGAGCTCCGCATGGCTCCTCCCTGTGACAGCTTTGACGACGTCTCTGGGGCGACTGACTACTTGAACCGCACGAGCCGCACCCCGGACACATCGGCGGGCAGCTCGGACTCGAGGACGTAACCGATGGCCCCCGAGGAGCCGGCGACGCGCGCCACGATCGACTCGGGCGACGTCACGGTGGCGGGCGCGATGCCTCCGCCGCTCAGCTGCAGCTCGTTCCAGTGCTCGCGGAAGGCGCCGGCCGAGGTGCCGAGCAGCGACCGGAAGAACTTGCGTCCCGCCGGGCTGCCGGCGGGTCGGCTGTAGACGCGCACCGGCGTGTTGTTGGGCCAGAAGGTGGTCCGCCCGAAGTAGATGTTGCGGACCTCTTCGCGGCTCAGGTTGGCCGCGCCGGATCGCGAGCTGATCAGGACCACCACGACATCGGGGCTGCCGGACGGCCGGGCCGGCGGCGCCGCCACGTCGTGCTGCTCGGGGATCTCGGCGCTGGCCGGCTGGGTCCTGGCCAGGGTGGCGCGCTCCGCCTCCAGGCGCGCCCGCTCGCGCTCGGCGTCGAGCCGGACCTTCTCGGCCCGCTCCAGCTCGATGCGCGCGCGCTCCTTGTCCATCTCGATGCGCGCCTTGTCGCGCTCGGCCTCCAGCCGTGCCCGCTCGCGATCGGCTCGATCGCGGTCGCGCCGCTCGCGCTGATCGCGCTCGCGATCGGCCCGCTCGCGGCGCTCGCGATCCGCCCTGGCCTTGGCGCCGTCATCCTTCTTGTCGTCACCGTCGTCGGCATTACCAGCGTTACGGGAAGCGCTCTGATCGGCGGGCCGATTTTCTGGCCCATCGAGAGGCTGGTTTATTGGCTCCGCGGTCGGCGCCGGCCGCGCTCCCTGTGGATCCGTCTCCAGCGGGCGGGCCTGCGGGGCAGGCGCCGCGGGCGACGGGAGCGACGCCCCGGGCCGCTCGGCCGCCTCGCCCACCGTGGACGCCACCGACGGTGACGCGCGCGCCGCCTCGTCGGCCTTGCGCATGCGGAGAAACGCGAACAACAGCACCTGGGCGACGACGAGCAGGAGCGCGAACAGCAGGAGACCCCGGCGCCCGCTCCCCCTCCCGGTGCCACCGGTTACAGCAGCCGACTTCATGCGGCGCACCATAACATTTCCGTTCGGCGCGTCGACCATGGCTCACGGCGAACTGCCGCCGGTCCGATCGACGCACCTCGCGATCGCGTTCGTCACGTTTAGGCCGAACGTGAGCGAGTGTCCGACCTAATGTTGTCCGACGTACTGTTGCGCGAGAGGTTGTTGTTCGCTCAAGCGGCCGCTGACGATCAACGCGAGGGGCGTTATACTCGCGACCCTGAGCGTCGAACCCTGGACTGGGAGTACGTCATTGACTGATGGCAATCCCGAGGGAACGGGTGTCAAGCCGTCCCTCCTGATTCGCGGATACGAGGTTTCTCGTCGCATTGCCATCGGCGGCATGGCCGAGGTCTTTCTGGCGACGCAGGTCGGACCGAGCGGCTTCCGCCGCCAGGTCGTGCTCAAGCGGATCCACCCGCACCTGGCGGACGAGCCGCAGTTCCTGAGCATGTTCCTCAACGAGGCCCGGATCGCCGCCGACCTCTCGCATCCCAACATCGTCCACATCTACGACCTGTTCCAGGATGGGCCCACCTCCTACGTCATCGCGATGGAGTACGTGCACGGCGAGACCGTGTTCGGGCTGTTCCGCGAGACGCGGCAGAAGAACGTGAGGATCTCCTACGGGCACATCGTCCGCATGATCGTGTCGGTGTGCGAGGCGCTCCACTACGCGTGGGAGGAGCCGGCCTCGGACGGCCGCACGCGCCGCATCATCCACCGCGACGTCTCGCCGTCGAACATCCTGGTCGGCGTCGACGGTCAGGTGAAGCTGGCCGACTTCGGGATCGCCAAGGCGCTCCAGTCGGAGGGCCTGACCAAGGTCGCCACGCTCAAGGGCAAGTACGGCTACATGTCGCCCGAGCAGGTGCGCTGCGAGCCGCTCGACAACCGCTCCGACATCTTCTCGCTGGGCGCGATGCTCTACGAGATGACGGTCGGCCGCCGCCTGTTCCGCCGCGAGAGCGACCTCAAGACCCTGCAGGCGATCCTGGTCGACCCGATCGCGCTGCCCAGCACGGTGGCGCTCGACTACCCGCCCGACCTCGAGCCCATCGTCATGCGCGCGCTCGCGCGCAACCGCGACGAGCGCTACCCGACGGCGCGCGCGATGGCCGAGGACCTGAACGACGTGGCCCGCAAGAACAGCTGGGACGCGGAGATCGGGGCGCTCGCGTCGCTGGTGCGCCAGGTGGTGGCCGACCGGCCGGCCGCCGCGGCCAGCCCGTTCGACTGGATCCAGCCCGCCGGGGCCGGGGTCAACGACGGGCGCATCGCGGCCACCACGCCGACCGGCCAGCCCAGCATCTCGGCGACGCCATCTCCCATGAGCGCGTCGTTCTCCAACATGGGCCGCCAGACCTTCTCCGAGTTCACGGGCGGCTTGACCGGATCGATCGCCGGCATCCACTCGATGGCAGGGCCGGTGGTCGGGCCGCTGACCGGACAGCTCAGCAGCCAGCTCAACAGCACCACGCCGGGGGGAGCGTCCGGCCTGCACCAGCTGCCGCAGCGAGTCGACCCGCTGAGCGAGCAGGGCTCCCCCTTCTCGTTCGACGAGCCGTCGCGCAAGACCACGATCCTCATCCTCGTCGCGCTGTTCGTCCTCAGCCTCGCCTTCTGGCTGTGGGCCGTGCCTCGACTCTGAGCGCGCCGCCCTGGACGGCGCGCGTCGCACACTTGTGCGACACTCGCGACCTGAACGTTCGTCCTTTTCAGCTCGCCCCTAAAGTGTGGTGGGAAGCGGCCGAAGGTCCACGTACATGCCCCCCAGAGTGTTGATCATCGAGCCGTCGCCGGAGCTGCGCCGCACCTTCGCCCGCACGCTGGTCGGCCGCGGGATCGCGGTCCAGGTCGCCGGGTCGGCGACCGAGGCGCTCGACCTGTGCGCGGAGTTCGCGCCCGACATCGTCATCGCCGCCTACCACGTCGGCGACGAGCCGGCGTCCGAGGCGATGCGCGAGATCAAACGCAGCCATCCCGGCGTCGTGGTGCTGCTTACCAGCGATGCGTTCGCGACCGAGCAGACCCTCGGCTCCATCAGGCTGCTGCCCAGGCCGTCGGAGCCGCGCGCGCTGCTCGACCTCCTGCGCCGGGCGGTGACCGCGGATTCGCTGTGGCTCATCCGCCGGTCGACCGCGACCGGGTAGGCCGGACCAAGAGGCTTCGCTCGCGCGGCCAAGCCAGCCGAATCAAAGCGCATCGCACGTGCGCCGCGCCCGGCCGCTCCCGTGCGAAGGAGGGTACGCGGGGCGCCGACGGCCCGGGATCCGGCCTCGAGTCCCCCGGTTGACAGCCGCCGCGTCCCTACGCCATTGTGGCCGCGATTGTGGCCACGCGCTCCCGAGCCATGGACTCCCGCAAGCGAAAGAATTCCGCCGCATTCTACGACGTGGACGGAACCCTCATCCGCATCAACATCGTCCACGCGTTCGCGTTCTACGCCATGCGCAAGCCGTCGCTCATGTCGGCGGTCAAGACCACGGCCCAGACCGCGGCGTCGGTGCCGCTGTTCTGGGCGGCCGACAAGATCTCGCGCAAGTGGTTCAACGAGCTCTTCTACCGCCTCTACAGCGGATTCTCGGAGGACCGGCTGGTCATCCTGTCCGAGGAGCTGTTCGAGGAGGTCATCGAGCCCAACATCTATCCGCGCGCGCGCGACCTCATCGACGAGTCGCGCCGCGCCGGCTGCCGCCAGGTGCTGCTGTCCGGCGCCCTCGACTTCACCATGCGGCCGCTCGCCCGCTACCTCGGCGTCGACGACTTCATCGCCAACCGGCTCGAGTTCAAGGACGGCTACGCCACCGGCAAGCTGGCCAAGCCGTTCGTGGGCGGCGCGACCAAGCCGACCCTCATGCGCGACTACGCGCGCCGCCACGGCATCGACCTGGCCGAGTCGTGGGCCTACTCCGACAGCTACTCCGACCTGACCATGCTCGCGGTGGTCGGGCGTCCCACCGCATGCAACCCGGACCGCCGCCTGCGCGCGGTCGCCCGCTCGTACGACTGGCCGGTGCTCGACCTCGACTAGCACCCGAGGCCGCCAGAGACCAGGAGATACCATGCGCGCCATCCGCCCCCGCACGCGAGCCCGAGACCGCGAGCAGGTCGTCACCATCGACACCGACTCGGCGCCCCGCATCCTGTTCTCGGGCGAGAACTTCCTGCTCGAGGACCTGCCGGTCGGGACGCGCGTCATCTACCCGCGCCGCCCCATGACCGGCGTGGCCAACCGGATCGCGGCCATCCGCTACGCGCTCAACCACCCGGAGGACATGCCGCCCCTGCACGCGCTGCTCGAGCCCGGCATGCGCGTGACCATCGCGGTGGACGACATCTCGCTGCCGCTTCCGCCCATGGTGCGGCCCGACATCCGCCAGACCGTGCTCGAGATCGTCTGCGAGATGCTGGCCGACCACGGCGTCGACGACGTCCACATCATCGTGGCCACCTCGCTCCACCGCCGCATGACCGACGGCGAGATCCGACGCATGGTGGGCGACCGGGTGTGGAACGAGTTCTGGCCCGAGCGCCTCTACAACCACGACGCCTGCGATCCGGACGGCATGGTGGTGCTGGGCAAGACCCGCCACGGCGAGCTGGTCGAGTCCAACAAGCGCGCGGCCGATTCGGACCTCTGCATCTACGTCAACATCAACCTGGTCCCCATGGACGGCGGCCACAAGTCGATGGGCGTGGGCCTGTGCGGCTACGAGAGCCTCAAGGCGCACCACACGCCCAAGGCGATCGTCGACTCCAACTCGTTCATGGACCCGTCGAACTCGGCGCTGTCGTCGTCGGTCGAGCGCATCGGCCGGGTGGTCGACGAGCACCTCAAGGTCTTCCACATCGAGACCGTGCTCAACAGCCGGATGTTCAGCGGGCCGCTCGACTTCCTCATGAAGAACGAGGACGACTTCACCGAGAGCGACCGGCTCAAGTTCCACGCCATCAAGTGGACGCTCGACCGCACCCCGCGCCCGCTGCGCCGCGAGGTGTTCATGCGCACGCCGGCGGCCTACGAGCTCATCGGCTGCTACGCCGGCGCGACCGAGCCGGCCCACGCCAAGACCCTGGCCAAGTGCTACGAGCAGTACGCGGTCGAGGTCGAGGGCCAGGCCGACATCCTCATCACCGGCATCCCGTACATCTCGCCCTACAACGTCAACTCGAAGGCGCTCAACCCGCTCCTGGTCCAGGTGATGGCGCTGGGCTACTTCTATCACATGTACCGGAAGCGGCCGCTCCTGCGCGACGGCGGGGTCCTGATCCTGACCCACCCGTGCTCCGACCACTTCGATCCGGTGCATCACCCGTCGTACATCGAGTTCTTCAACCGGCTCCTGCCCGAGACGCGCGACGCCTACACCCTGGAGAAGAAGTACCAGGACGAGTTCGCCTACAACCCGAGCTACGTCGAGATGTACCGGCGCGGCAACGCCTACCACGGCGCCCACCCGTTCTACATGTGGTACTGGGGCCAGCGCGGGCGCGAGAAGGTCGGACGGGTCATCGCGGTCGGGACCGACAACACCACCGTGCCGGGGCTGCTCGGCTGGGAGACCGCCGACACCCTGGCCGAGGCGATCGCCATGGGGCAGTCGTCCACCGGGCGCGGAGCGCAGATCACCATGATGCACCACCCGCCGATCCTCATCACCGACGTGCACTGACGTGACGCCGCCCGGATCATCGAACGGGAAGGGCAACGGGGCCGACCCTCGCGGCGGGCCCGCCGCGGCCGACGCCGCGGCCGCCGACGCCGCCGGCCGGATCGACGTGGCCGGCACGTTCGACCACAAGAACGTCCTCCTCATCGGATCGACCGGGTTCGTCGGCAAGGTGGCGCTGTCGATGCTCCTGCGCCGCTACCCCAACCTGGGCCGGGTCTACGTCCTGGTGCGCCCGGGGGCGGGAGCCACGCCGGAGGACCGCTTCTTCGACAAGGTGGTGCCGTCGCCGGCGTTCGATCCGGTGCGCGAGATGTGGCGGGACGGCACCCGCTCGTTCCTGCGCGAGAAGGTGGTGCCGGTCGACGGCGACGTCGGCCGCCCGCTGTGCAACTTCACCGACGCGGTCTTCGATCGCTTCGCCGCCGACGGCGGGCTCGACGTCATCGTCAACTCGGCCGGCCTGGTCACCTTCACGCCGTCGCTCGAGAGCGCCATCCGCATCAACACGCTGGGCGCGATGCACGCGCTCGAGGTCGCGCGGCGGGCGGGGGCGGGGCTGGTCCACGTGTCGACCTGCTACGTGGCCGGGCGGCGCGACGGCGAGGTGTGGGAGGACGAGCCGGTGGTCGGCTACTTCCCGAAGAAGGAGGACGGAGCCCGCCGGCGCGGCGTGCGCTGGGGCGACTTCGACGCCGCCGCCGAGCTGTCCGACTGCCAGCGCGTCATCGAGGACGTGAAGAACCGCGCCAACGACCGCGTGCACATCTCCGAGTTCCGCGAGCGCGCCGCCCGCCTGCTGCGCGGTCAGGGGCGCGACCCGGACGACGAGGGCTCGCTGCGGCTGGCGGTCGCGCGCGAGCGCAAGCTGTGGGTGCACGAGCGGCTCACCCGGCTCGGCCTCGAGCGCGCCGAGCACTGGGGCTGGACCAACACGTACACGTACACCAAGTCGCTGGGCGAGCAGCTGGTCCTGAACGCGCCCGACGTGCGGGTGGCGGTGGTGCGCCCGGCCATCGTCGAGTCGGCGGTGCGCTACCCGTTCCCCGGCTGGAACGAGGGCTTCAACACGACCGCGCCCCTGGTCTACCTGATGCTGAAGGGGCACCGGCAGATCGTCGCCGACCACACGCCGCTCGACATCATCCCGGTCGACTACGTGGCGGCCGGCATGATCATGGCGGCCGCGGCGGTCGTGCGCGGCGAGCACCAGCCGGTCTATCAGCTGGCCTCGAGCGGCGTGAACCCGGTGTCGAGCAAGCGGCTCACCGAGCTGACCGCGCTGGCCATCCGCCAGCACCGGCGGCGGCTGGCCGACGACGGACAGCGTCCGCTCGAGAACCGCATCCGCGCCCGCCTGGAGGGATTCGCGGTCGACCACGACACCTTCCAGCGCAAGTCGGCGCCGCGCATCAAGCGGCTGGCCGACCGGCTGCTGCGCGAGATCGACGAGCGCGTGCCGCGCTGGGGCGCGCCCCGCGTCAACGCGATCGCCGAGCGGGTCAAGGACGAGCTCAGCCAGGTCTCCGAGTTCACCGGCCGGGTGAACGAGCTGATGGACCTGTTCAAGCCGTTCACGTTCGACTGCGACATCATCTTCCGCTCCGACAACGTCTCCGCGCTGCACCGCCGGCTCGCGGCGCACGACCGCGAGGCGCTGCCCTGGGACCTGGACGCGATCGACTGGCGCCGCTACTGGCTCGAGACCCACTTCCCCGGCCTGGTCGAGTGGGTGTTCCCGGTGCTCGACGACGAGTTCGGCAAGCGGCCGCGCGCCATCTACACCTACAAGGATCTGCTCGAGCTGTTCGACTCCACCACCAAGCTCCACCGCCACCGGGTGGCGATGCGGCTCCTGCCCGCCGACGAGGACGACGGCGACGCGGTGGTCTACACCTACGAGCGGGTGCAGGACATGGCGGCGCAGGCGGCGGCCGGGCTGCGCGAGCGCGGCGTGGCGGCCGAGGACCGCGTCCTGCTCATGTCGGAGAACCGCCCCGAGTGGGGCATCAGCTACTTCGGCATCCTCAAGGCGGGGGCCACCGCGGTCCCGCTCGATCACCAGCTCTCGCTCGACGAGGTGGCGCGCCTGGCCGGCGCCAGCGGCGCGGTCACGCTCATCGCGTCCGCCGCCGTGATCGAGCGGCTCGGGCCGCCGGCGCTGGCGCGCTCGGCGCCGGGCCTCACGGTGGTCGACTTCGACGACCTCCTGGTCGAGCCGTCGGTGTCGCCCGCCGCCATCGCGCCGGCGCGCAAGGGCGACCAGGTGGCGTCCATCATCTACACCTCGGGCACGACCGGCTCGCCCAAGGGCGTGATGCTGTCGCACAAGAACTTCACGTCGATGGTCGCGAAGCTGTCGTCGCTCTTCCACCTCTACCGCCACGACGGGCTGCTCTCGGTCCTGCCGCTCCACCACACCTTCGAGTTCTCGACCGGGCTGCTGATGCCGCTGGTGCACGGCGCGCAGGTCACCTACCTGGAGGAGATCAACTCCGACAACCTGGCGCGCGCGCTCAAGGAGGGCGGCATCACCGGCATGGTCGGGGTGCCGGCGCTGTGGCAGCTCCTGCACCGCAAGATCACCAAGCGGGTGAGCGAGCGCGGCCCGCTGGTCGAGCGCGCGTTCGACGCCGTGGTGGACCTCAACCGCGCGCTGCGCGAGCGGATGCCCTACGGCATCGACCTGGGCAAGGTCCTCTTCTTCCCGGTGCACCGCGAGCTGGGCGGGCGGCTGCGCCTGCTCATCAGCGGCGGCTCCGCCCTGTCGCCCGACGTGATGAAGGACTTCCTCGGCCTCGGCTTCAAGCTGTTCGAGGGCTACGGCATGACCGAGGCGTCGCCGGTCATCACGACCCAGCGGCCGGGCGAGAAGACGGTGCCAGGCAGCGTCGGTCGCCCGCTGCCCGGCATCGACGTCAAGATCGCGGAGCCGGACGACCGCGGGGTGGGCGAGGTGCTGGCCAAGGGGCCCAACGTCATGCTCGGCTACTACCGCAACCAGGAGGCGACCGCCCAGGTCCTGCGCGACGGCTGGCTCCACACCGGAGACCTGGGCCGCATCGACGAGGGCGGGCAGCTGGTCATCGTCGGCCGCAAGAAGGAGATGATCCTGGGGCCGTCGGGCGAGAACGTGTACCCGGACGAGCTCGAGGAGCTCTACCGCGAGTCACCCCACATCAAGGAGGTGTCGGTGGTCGGGCTGCCGTCGCACGGACGCGACGGCGGCGAGACGGTCGCCGCGCTGGTGGTGCCCGACTACGAGGCGGGCGGCGGCACCCGCGACGAGGTGCGCGAGCGGGTGCGCGAGCACATGCGCCAGGTCTCGCACAAGCTGCCGTTCGCCAAGCGCGTGCGCGTCTTCCACCTGGTCGACCACGACCTGCCCAAGACCGCCACCCGCAAGGTCAAGCGGCGCGAGGTGGTGGTGGAGGTGGAGCGGCTGGAGCGGGCCGCGCACGCCGGCTCCGGCAGCGCCCGGCGCGCAGGAGATGGCGCGGCCGCGCGCGAGGCCGCGTGGGTGCGCGAGGTCATCGCGCAGGTGGCGCAGAAACCGGCCTCGCAGGTGGTGCCCGACGCGCGGCTGGCCGACCTGGGCTTCGACTCGCTCATGTTCACCGAGCTCGGCGTCGCGCTCGAGGCGGCGGGTGTGAACCTGCCCGATCCGGGCGAGCTCACCGCGGTGGAGACGGTGGCGGATCTCGAGGCCTGGGCCAACCGGCACCTGGCCGACGCGCGGGCGCGCGAGCGCGCGGCCGAGCGGTCGGGGCGCGCGGCCGAGCGCGGCGGGCACGGCCACGCGCACGGCCACACGCACGCGGGCGAGCCGACCGGCGAGGACGACATCCACGTGCCGCGGCCGCTGGTCCGCCTGGGCCGGCGCGCGCTGCGGCTGGGCCAGCGCGCGCTGTACGAGCGCCTGCTCGACAGCCGGGTCAGCGGGCGCGCGTTCGTGCCGCCGTTCGGCGGCTACATCGTGGTCGCCAACCACTCCAGCCACCTCGACATGGGCCTGGTCAAGCACGCGCTGGGCGAGAGCGGGCCGGCGCTGGTCGCGCTGGCGGCCAAGGACTACTTCTTCGAGGATCCGGTCCGCCGGATGTACTTCGAGAACTTCACCAACCTGGTGCCGATGGAGCGCCACGGCTCGCTGCGCGAGTCGCTGCGCCTGGCCGGCGAGGTGATCCGCGACGGTTACATCCTGCTCATCTTCCCCGAGGGGACGCGCAGCGACACCGGCGTGATGACCGACTTCAAGCCCAGCATCGGCTACCTGGCGCTGGCCAACCGGTGCGGCATCCTGCCCATGTACCTGGCCGGCACCCACGACGCGATGCCCAAGGGGGCGTTCGCGCCGCACCGCAACGCGCGCGTGCAGGCCTGCGTGGGCCCGTTCCTGACCGCGGACAAGGTGCGGGCCATGGCCGACGGGCAGGGCAAGGCGGAGTCGTACCGGCGCATCGCCAGCCACGTCGAGGTGGTGGTGCGGGGGCTGTGTCCGCGCGAGTACGAGTGGACGCTGGGCGAGAGCGGGCGCGCCCCCGCCGCGGCCGAGCCGGCGCGCGAGGAGGCGCCGTCGCAATCGTCTGGCTCGGCGCCCCACGCCGCCTCGCCGGTGCGGCTGTGAGCCCGGCCAGGGTCCTCGTCACCGGGGCGACCGGGTTCCTCGGCGAGCACGTCGCGCGCGCGGCGATCGGCCGCGGCTGGCAGGTGCGCGGGCTGGCCCGCTCGCCGTCGCCGGTGCTGGCCGAGCTGGGCGTGGAGGAGCTGCGCGGCGACGTCACCTGCGCCGACGAGGTGGCCGCGGCGCTGGCCGGCTGCGACGGAGTCTTCCACCTGGCCGGGCTGGTGTCGCGCGATCCCGACGACGGCCAGCGCATGATGCGCGTGCACGTGGACGGCACCCGCACCGTGCTGCGCGAGTGCGCGCGCGCCGGAACGCGGCGGGTCGTGGTGGCGTCGAGCTCCGGCACGGTGGCGGTGTCGCGCGACGAGCGGCTGCACGACGAGGGGGCCGAGTACGCCACCGGCGTGGTGGCCGGCTGGCCCTACTACTGCTCCAAGATCTTCCAGGAGAAGGTCGCGCTCGAGCTGGGCGAGGCGCTCGGCGTCGAGGTGGTCGTGGTGTCGCCCAGCCTCCTCCTCGGTCCCGGCGACAGGCGGCGCTCGTCGATCCAGGACGTGGAGCGCTTCCTGCGCGGCCGCATCCCGATCGTCCCGCCCGGCGGCATCAACTTCGTGGACGTGCGCGACGCGGCCGAGGCGACGGTGGCCGCGCTGGAGCGGGGCAGGGCGGGGGAGCGCTACCTGGTCGGCGGGCCCAACTGGAGCTTCCGCGAGTTCTTCGGCCGGCTCGAGCGAGTGGCCAAGCAGGGCGGCCCGCGCCTGCGGATCCCCGGCCGGCTGGCCCGCGCCGGCGCCACCATCGTCGAGCGCGCGTACCGCGCCGCCGGCCGCGAGCCGCCGGTCGACCGCGTCTCGGTCGAGATGAGCGAGCACTTCTGGTACGTGGACTCGAGCAAGGCGGAGAGCGAGCTCGGGTTCGAGGCGCGCGACCCGCAGCTCACGCTGGCCGACACGGTCAAGTATCTGCGCCGGGGCGTGGGCGGAGACCTGTGATGAGACAAGCGGGGCTCGCCGCAGTAGAGTGACCTCGCCATGGCGATCAACCTCTCGGTCAACCTCAACAAGGTGGCGCTCCTGCGCAACTCGCGCGGGGCCACGAACCCCGCGCCGCTGGTGGCGGCCGAGACCTGTATCCGCGCCGGAGCGGCCGGGCTGACCCTGCACTGGCGCGAGGACAACCGCCACACTCGCGAGGCGGACGTGCGCGAGCTGCGCGCGCTGGCGCGCGAGCGGGGCGTCGAGTTCAACCTGGAGGGGGACGGGCGCGACGAGATGATGGCGCTCACGCTCGAGCTCCTGCCCACCCAGTTCACGCTGGTGCCGGTCAAGCCCGGCGAGGTCACCAGCGATCACGGCTGGGACCTGCCGCGCCAGGGCGCCGAGGTGAGCGCGCTGCTCGCCCCGCTCGACCGCGCCGGCATCCGCACGGCCATCTTCGTCGACGTCGACGCCGACATGGAGGCGGCCGCGGCGACCGGCGCCCGGCGCATCGAGATCTACACCGAGCCGTACGCCAGCGCCTACGGCACGGCGCGCCAGCAGGCCGAGCTCGATCGCGTGCGCGCCTGCGCGCGCGCCGCCACCCGGGCCGGCCTCGGGGTCAACGCCGGCCACGACCTCAACCTGCGCAACACGCCGGTCCTGGCCCGCGAAGTGCCGGAGATCCTCGAGGCGTCGATCGGCCACGCGCTGATCGCGGACGCGCTCTACATCGGGCTCGACGCCGCCGTGCGCGCCTACGTGGCGGCCTGCCGCGGCCAGGAGACCGAGCCGCCCGTGACGTGCTAGGAGGACGGCGCCATGGAGGTCATGACCGAGTTGCGTCTGCGTGGACGACGACGACGACGTCAACGCAGACGTGGTCCTTGACGCGGTCCTTGACGTGGTCCTTGACCTTGACGGCGCCATGGACGTGAGCGCCACCCTTGTCGCACCACGTTGACGAGTCGACTCGACGCGCGGACACCACGTCGGGTCAACGTCCATGGTGGCGCTCACCTCCACGGCGCCGTCGAGGTCAAGGACCACGTCGACGTCGACGTCAACGTCGGCGAGCCGAGGGTGGGTATCGGCTGGCGGCCGTCGGCTGCCTGCTGGCAGGCATCACGGCCTGCGGCGCGGCGCCGACGCCGCGGGAGGCACCGCGCGCCTGCCCGGCCGGCGACGTGACGGTGCAGGTCGACGCCGAGGCCGCCGCGCTGGCCGGCTGCTCGGTCGTGTCGGGCGATCTCGCCGTGGGGCCCAGCTTCGCGCTCCACTCGCTCACCGGGCTGGCCGGCCTCGAGCGCGTCCACGGTCGGCTCGACATCTCCAACAACCTCGAGCTGGCCGGCGTGTACCTGCCCGCGCTGGTCGCGGTCGACGGCGACCTGGTGATCGACGGCAACCGCCAGGTCACGGCGATCTCGCTCCATCACCTGGTCGAGGTGGGCGGCGATCTGGTCGTGCGCGACGGCCGCGAGCTGGTGCGCCTCGACCTGGGCGCCCTGCGCCGCGTGGGCGGGCGCGTCGAGGTGAGCGGCCACCCCGCGCTCGACACCGTCGTCCTCGATCGCCTGGAGCGCGCCGGCCAGCTCGTCCTCGAGGACGACCCGGCCTGGCCCGCCGAGGACGTGGAGCGCGTCCGACGGCGGGTCTCGCCCTCGCCCCCCTGAACGGCGGCGTGCCGGCATCGCGCGGCCGCCGGCCCGGGCTACTTGGCCTTGGTCTTCGGCCTGGGCTTGGCGGCCGGCCTGGCCGTGGTCTTGGCCATGGTCTTGTCGGGCGGCTCGGCTCCCTCCTTCACCCCGAGCTCGCCCTCCATCTTCTTGACCTGGGTCTCGAGGTTGGACTTGTCGACGTCGGTCGCCACCTTCTCCTCGAAGTCCTCCTCCGTCGGCACCTCCTCCGAGACGGCGGCTGCCTCGGGCACCACGTCGGCGGTGGCCGGCTCGGCGGCCTCGGCGGGCTCGGTCTTCGCCGCTGCCTCGGGCTGCGCCGGTGCGCTCGGCTCGGCCTTCGCGGCCGGTTCGGTCGACGCGGCGGCCGGCGGGGTGGCCGCCTTGTCGGCCTCGGGCGCCTTGGCCGCGCCGCCCGGGTCCTTGTCCTTGCTGCAGGCCATCGCGGCGAGCGCCGCGGCCGCGAGCACGATCGTCTTGACGTTCATGGCTGCTCCCCCTTCACCGGCGCGCGTACGCCGCCTTGAGATCGTCCATGCGCTGCTGGTGGCGCGAGTCCTCGTAGTCGACCAGCAGCCGGATGCGCACCACCAGTCGCCCGTATTCGCCCGACTCCGCCAGCCGCAGCATGCGGTCGAGCCGCGCCGACCTCTCGGCGTGCAGGGCCAGCTCGGCGCGCACGTCCTCGCGCAGGAGCAGCTGCCGGTCCCAGCGGGCGCGCAGCGCGGCCCGCCGCGCGATGCGCCGCCGCTCGCGCTCGCGCGCCAGCCGATCCTCCTCGGCGCGCAGCGCCGCCTCGCGGGCGGCCTCGCTGCGGGCGAGCCTGCGCTGGCGCTCCATCCACCAGCGCTCCGCGGCCCTGCGCCGCTCCTCGCGCCAGCGCTCGCGCTCGCGGTTCGGGTCGCGGGTCGACACCGCGAAGCTGCCCACCGGCACGTCGCGCCGCCCGGGCCGGCGCAGCATGATGAGCGCCGCGCCGCGCGCGCGCGGAACCACGAAGGTCAGGAGCGAGTCGTCGCTGCGCGAGGGCCGGATGGCCTGGCCGCCGAAGTCGATCAGCATGTCCGGCGTGAAGCGCCGGCCCTGGATCGTCACCTCGGTGCCGGCCGGGCCCTGGCGCGGCCAGAAATCCGTCACCAGCGGCGGGCCGTGACCGAAGTGCCCCCGGTCCATGGGCGGAGGGGGCGGCGGGGGCCGTTCGTCGTCGCGGTCCGGGCCGCCGGCCGCGCGCCCCCAGACCTCCACGCGAGCCGCGCCGCCGCCCGGCAGATTGCCGTAGTGGAACTCGATGCGCGCGATCGAGCGACTGTCGCCCGGGAGGTCGATCGCACGGGTGCGATCGTCCTCGCGGAAGAAGTGGCGCAAGGGCGGGCTGAAGCGCTGGCCGCCGACGAACACCACGTCCATCGAGTGCATCTCGAGGTCGCTGTCCTCCACGACCACCATCAGCCTGGTGAACCTGCCCTCGCGGCGGCCCACGTCGATCTCGTCGCGGTCGCGCTTGCCGCGCACCGTCTGCTCGCCCAGCATGACCCAGCCGCTGCGATCCCAGCGCGCCTCCCGCCGCCCGGACGGCATGGGCGGGGGCGGCGGCTCCGCGCGCGGCGGGCCGTCGACGCGAAACTCGCCGGCGGGCACGTCCGCGCCCCCCGCGCGCACGACGATGGCGCGCGGCCCGCCCGGCCCTCGCGGCACCGCGAAGGTGAGCGATCGGCGGTCGGTCCGCACGAGCGGCACCGCGACGCCGCCGAACAGCACCGTCGTCCCGGCGGGGAAGCGACCCTGGATGGTCACCTGCGTGCCGGCGGCCCCGCTCCGGGGCGTGACGGATCTGACCTGCGCCGCCCCCGGGCCGTGATCATCGCGGTGGTCGCGGCCGCGATCGCCATCGCCATGATCGCGGTCGCCATGATCGCCCTCGCCATGATCGCGGTCGCCGTGATCGCCCTCGCCATGATCGCCCTCGCCGTGATCGCGGCCATGACCGCCCTTGCCACGATCGCGGTCGTCCTGATCGCGGTCTTCGCGATCGCCCCGCCTGTCCCCCTGTGCCGCCGCCGGTCGACCCGGCAGCCAGGCCGCGGCCAGCCCGACGCCTGCCGCGAGCACCACGCTGCGCCTCCCCATCGATCCCTCCCCTCCGAGAAGGGTCCATTGTAAACGTCGCCGAGGCGCGCGACGTCACCCCCGCGGTGCCGTGACGGGGTGGAGGATTCGGGCTAGGATTCGCCCCGTGCTGGTGGACCCGGCGACCCTGGGACAGAATCTTTCGCTTCTCGACGAGCTCTATTCTCGGTTTCAAAGCGATCCGGCTTCGGTCGATCCCGCCTGGCGCGAGTTCTTCCTGAACGGTCGCGCCACCGAGCCGATCGCAGGACTGGCGCGGTCGGCCGCGGTGCAGGCGCCGGTCGCCGCGCCCGCAGCGGGCCAGCAGATCGATCATCCGTTCGGCATCTGGCCGCTGGTGCACGCCTATCGCAGCGTCGGACACCAGGCCGCGCAGCTCGATCCGCTCGGGCTGAGCGAGCCGCGCGACACCGTGGAGCTGGAGCTCGCTCACCACGGCTTCTCCGACGCCGACCTCGACCGCGAGTTCGCGACCGGCGGCCTGTTCGGCACCTCGCGCGCCACCCTGCGCGACGTCCTCGACCGGCTGAACCGCACCTACTGCGGCTCGATCGGCCTCGAGTCGGCTCACATCCAGACCCCGCGCAAGCGCGAGTGGCTCAACCGCCGCATGGAGCGGCTGGCCGCCTCGAAGCCGCCGCCCGCCCGCGTCCGGCGCGACATCCTCGAGCAGCTCATCGCGGCCGAGACCTTCGAGCGCTTCTGCCACACCAAGTTCCCCGGCACCAAGCGCTTCTCGCTCGAGGGCTCCGAGTCGCTCATCCCCATGCTCGAGGAGGTCCTGAACCACGCCGGGCGGCTGGGCGCCATCGAGGCGGTGGTCGGCATGGCCCACCGCGGCCGCCTCACGGTGCAGGTCCAGACCATGAAGCGGCGCCCGCGCGACCTTTTCGGCGAGTTCCAGGACATCGAGCCCGAGGCCACCCTCGGCGGCGGCGACGTCAAGTACCACCTGGGCTACTCGTGCGACCGCGAGGATCGCGACGGCAACGCCATGCACGTGTCGCTCGCCTTCAACCCCAGCCACCTCGAGGCGGTCGATCCGGTGGTGGTCGGGCGCGTGCGCGCCAAGCAGCGCCGCCACAAGGACTGGGTCCGCCGCCGCATCCTCGGCGTCCTCATCCACGGCGACGCCGCCTTCGCCGGGCAGGGGCTGGTGGCCGAGACGCTGCAGCTGTCCAACCTGCACGGCTACCGCACCGGCGGCACCGTGCACCTCATCGTCAACAACCAGATCGGCTTCACCGCCAGCCCGCAGGAGGCGCGCTCGACGCCGTACTGCACCGACATGGCGATGATGATCCAGTGCCCGATCTGGCACGTGAACGGCGAGGACCTGGACGCGGTCTACCGCGTGGTCGAGATGGCCATGGAGTACCGGACCCAGTTCCAGAGCGATGTCGTGATCGACATGTTCTGCTACCGGAAGTTCGGCCACAACGAGATGGACGAGCCGGGCTTCACCCAGCCGCTCATGTACCGCCGCATCCAGCAGAAGGAGCCGATCAACGCCATCTACGCCGCCAAGCTGATCGAGGAGGGCCTGATCACCGCGGCCGACGTCGAGGAGGTGCGCACCCGCTTCCGCACCGGCTTCGATCGCGAGCTCGAGGCGGCCCGCGGGGTCGCCAAGCGCCCGGTCATCTCGTCCGGCGGCGGCATCTGGGCCGGCTACGTCGGCGGGCTGGCCGCCAACGTGCCGGACGTCCACACGGGCGTGTCGCGCGAGCGGCTGCGCGAGGTGTCCGAGCGCATGAACACCGTGCCGGAGGGCATCCAGGTCCACCCCAAGGTGAAGAAGCTGCTCGACGAGCGGCTCAGGATGGGCCGCGGCGAGCGCGATCTCGACTGGGGCATGGGCGAGATGCTGGCCTACGGCACGCTCCTGTGGGACGGCACCATGGTGCGGCTGAGCGGGCAGGACACCTGCCGCGGAACCTTCAGCCACCGCCACGCGATGATCGTGGACGTCGACACCGGCACCGAGTACATGACGCTCGGCAACCTGCACCAGAACCAGGGCGAGTGCCGGATCTACGACAGCCCGCTGAGCGAGGCGGCGGTCATGGGCTTCGAGTTCGGCTACTCGCTCGACTACCCGGACGGGCTGGTCATCTGGGAGGCGCAGTTCGGCGACTTCGCCAACGGCGCCCAGGTCATCATCGATCAGTTCATGATGTCCGCCGAGGACAAGTGGCACCGGCTGTCGGGGCTGGTCCTGTTCCTGCCGCACGGCTTCGAGGGGCAGGGGCCGGAGCACTCGAGCGCGCGCATCGAGCGCTTCCTGCAGGGCGGCGCCGAGGACAACATCACCGTGGTCCAGCCGACCACGCCGGCCCAGATGTTCCACCTCCTGCGCAGGCAGGTGCTGCGCCCGCTGCGCAAGCCGGCCGTGGTGCTGACGCCCAAGAGCCTGCTGCGCCTGCCGGCCGCCGGCTCGCACATCGACGAGCTGACCGACGGGCGCTTCCTCCGCTTCATCGGCGACTCGGTCCCCGCGCCCGACCAGGTCGACCGCGTGCTGCTGTGCTCGGGGCGCCTCTACTACGACCTCATCGAGGAGCGCAAGGCGCGCAAGGACGAGCGCATCGCGATCGTCCGCATCGAGCAGTTCTACCCCTGGTGGCCCGACCACCTGCGCGCGGCGCTGGAGCCGTACGGGCGCGCCAGGACCTTCGTCTGGGTGCAGGACGAGCCGGCCAACATGGGGGCGCTGCGCTTCCTGATGCCGCGCCTGGCCGACATCTTCGGCCACTCGGCGGTGTCGGCGGTGAGCCGGGTGGAGAGCGCCAGCCCTGCTACTGGATCGCACAAGGCGCACCTCATCGAGCAGCGCCAGCTGCTCGACGCGGCCTTCGCCCGCCCGGCCTGAGTGATGTCAGCGGCGGCGCCGGAAGCATCGGAAGGAACGGAAGGATAGAGATGCCGGACCTCGTCGTACCCGCACTTGGCGAATCCATCACCGAGGCGGTGATCAGCCGCTGGCACAAGAAGGTGGGCGATCCGGTGGCGCCCGACGAGCCGGTGGTCGCGCTCGAGACCGACAAGATCACCGTCGACCTGCCGTCGCCGGCGGCCGGCGCGCTGGCCGAGCAGCGCTTCGCCGAGGGCGCCACCGTGCGCGTCGGCGACGTGGTCGGCACCATCTCCGAGGGCGCGCAGCCGGCCGCGGGAGACGGAAAGGGTGCCGCGGCCGAGCCGCCCGCTGCCAGGCAGGCCGCGCCGGACAAGCAGGCCGCCCCGCCCGCCAGGCAGGGCGCGCCCGCCAGGCAGGCTGCGCCGCCCGCCAGGCAGGCAGCCCCGCCCGCCGCGGCCAGGCCTCCCGCGCCGCCGGCGCCGTCGCCGGGCGCGGGCAGCGACAACGGCGAGCGGAGCCACGCGGCCTCGCGCCGGCTCAGTCCGTCGATGCGACGGGCGCAGCGCGAGGAGACCACGCCTCCGCCCATCGCGGCCGATCCCAGGGCGGCGGCCAGCACGCCGACCGCCGCGGCCACGCCGGCGCCGGCACACGCGCGCGCCCCGTCACCGGCGGGCGCGGCCGAGCGCGAGGACGTGGTGCCGATGACGCCGATCCGCAAGCGCATCGCCGAGCGCCTGCTCGAGGCGCAGCAGTCGGCCGCCACGCTCACCACGTTCAACGAGGTGGACATGACCCGGGTCATGGCCCTGCGCGATCGCTTCAAGCAGGAGTTCGCCGACCGCCACGGGGTCAAGCTCGGCTTCATGTCCTTCTTCGTGAAGGCCTCGATCGCCGCGCTCGAGCTCTTCCCCGGCCTCAACGCCGAGGTGCGGGGCGACGCGATCGTCTACAAGAAGCACTACGACCTCGGCGTCGCCGTGTCGACCGAGCGCGGCCTCATCGTCCCGGTCCTGCGCGAGGCCGACCGCCTGAGCTTCGCCGAGATCGAGCTGGGCATCGGCGAGCTGGCCACGCGGGCCCGGAACGGCAAGCTCGGGCTCGACGACCTGGTCGGCGGCACCTTCAGCATCACCAACGGCGGCATCTACGGCTCGATGATGTCGACCCCGATGCTGAACTACCCGCAGACCGGCATCCTCGGCATGCACAACATCGTCGAGCGGCCGGTCGCGATCGGCGGCCAGGTGCAGATCCGGCCGATCATGTACGTCGCGCTGACCTACGACCACCGCGTGGTCGATGGCCGCGAGGCGGTGTCGTTCCTGGTCGCGGTCAAGCAGCGCATCGAGGACCCGGATCGCCTCATGTTCGCGCTGTGACGCGACCGGCGCGCCGGGCGCCCCGGCGCGCGAAGCAGCTCGCTAGACCTTCTCGCCGCGCGCCCGCATCTGGCGCACGACCTCGCCCAGGCCGCGCTTGTCGATGAGGCGCATGGCGCGGGCCGACAGGCGCAGGCGGATCCAGCGCCCCTCCTCCTCGAACCAGAAGCGCTTGTTGCGCAGGTTGACCTCGAGACGGCGCTTGGTCTTGTGGTTCGAGTGGCTGACCCGGTTCCCGACCAGGGCCTTCTTTCCGGTGACTTCACAGACGCGCGACATGGCTTCCTCGGAATCGATCGACGGAGTGCGTGGATGAGTGGATCGGCCGGATCGGAACGGCTCAGATCTTCGACTCTTTGAACTCGACGTGCTTGCGCACGACCGGGTCGTACTTCTTGAACACGAGCTTGTCCGGCGTGCGCTTCTTGTTCTTCGAGGTCGTGTAGAAGTAGCCGGTGCCGGCGGTCGACACCAGACGGATGAGCTCGCGGCCGCCTTTCTTCGCCATGTCTCGCGTTCCTTCCTTTGGGGCGTCGGACTATGCCACAGGGGTCCGGTCGCCACAAGCCGGCGCGCCCGACCGAAACCCACTCAGTTTCAATCGGTTATGCCAGGCTCGCCGTTGCCCTCGGGCTCGCCGTCGCCATCGCCGTCGCCATCCTCGGGGGGCAGCGGCTCGCCCGGCGCGACCCCCGGGATGGTGTCGGTGCGCCGGCGCGCGCGCTTGGCGCCCACGCCCATGGTCACGATGGTGATGTCGTCGCCCTGGCTGCCGCTGGCCACGTGGCTGTCGACGTCCTGCAGGATCGCCTTCACCACGTCGTCGGGCCCGCCGCGCGCCGATCGGATGCGGCGCGACAGCCGCTTGATGCCGTACTCGTTGCCCTGCGCGTCGCGCGCCTCGTGGATGCCGTCGGTGGTGAGCACGAGCAGGTCGCCCGAGTGGAGCTGCACGCGCGCCTCGCCCACCTCCATCTGCGGCATCACGCCGATGGGCGCCACGTGGGCCCGCTCCGCGTGCAGCGGATAGACCCGACCCTCGCGGCGCAAGAGCGGCACCACGTGGCCGGCGTTGGTGAAGACCAGCGTGCGGCTGTTGAGGTCGTAGATGGCGTAGGTGAGCGTGGCGAACATGCCCTCGTCGCCCAGCTGCAGCATCTCCTGGTTGACCCGGCGCAGCAGCCGGGCCGGCGTGCGCGCGATGCCCGCCCGCGAGCGCAGCTCGCTGGTCAGGCGCGCCATGTAGAGCGCCGCGCTGATGGCCTTGCCGGCCACGTCGCCGATCACGATCGCCAGGTGGCTCTTGTCGTGCCAGATGAAGTCGTAGAAGTCGCCGCCGATCTCGTAGGCCGGCTCGTAGTGCACCGCGAACTCGAGGCCGACCACGTCGGGAGGCTTGGCCGGCAGGAGCGAGCGCTGGATCTGCCGCGCCACCCGCAGATCGCGCTCCAGCCGCTGCTTGAGCAGCACCTGGTGCTGCATTCGGGTCGCGTGGATGGCGAGCCCGGCCTGCGCGGCCACGCTGGTCAGGAGATCGACGTCCTCCTGGCGGAACACGCGCGATCCGCTCTCCACGTAGATGACGCCGTAGTGGTTCTGGTGGGCCTGGATGGGCGCGCCCATGCGCGAGCCGGACGGCGGGTCGATGACCGACGCCGTCTTCACGATGGCGGTGGGGCCGTCGCCCATGGCGGCCGGACCGGCGGCAGGCACCGGGCCCGAACCCGCCGCCGAGCTCGCCGCCCCGCTCGAGCTCGCGCTCGCGCCGCCGCCGGCCCCGACCGAGCTCCTCTTCACCGGCACCGGGATGACGCCTGCCCCCGAGCCGTCGTTGAGCAGGATGCCGCGCCGGTCCTGCACCACGTGCTGGATGATGGTGCCGGGCACGCGGATGTCGCTCGCGCCCGGCCCGTTGCTCCGGCGCGAGCGGTGGGTGATCGCCTTCAACTCCTTGGTGCGCTCGTCCTCGACCAGCACGCCCACCGAGTCGGCCGACGGGAACAGCTCGAGCAGCGCGACGCACAGCGCGTCGAGCAGCTGGTTCGGGTCGTGCGCCTGCGCGGCGATCTCCAGGATCGAGGAGATCGCGCTCAGCTTGCGCTCGAGCAGCCGCTGCTCGCGCAGCGAGTCCTGCACGCCGGCGAGCACCGCCGAGCTGTGCCAGAAGCGCTGGCTGTCCGACGCGTCCTCCGACGACAGGACCAGGCTGGGCGACTGCAGATCGACCACCGTCACGTGGGCGTCGAACTCGCTGCGCCCCTTGGGCTGCGCGTCGGGCAGCTCGACACGGATCTTGTTGTTGGCGATGATGATCTCGTCCTGGTCGTGCAGGACGCCGGACTGGACCCGCTGGCCGTTGACGTAGGTCCCGTTGTTGGATCCCAGGTCCTCGATCGACCACTGCTGGTTCTCGCGCCGGATGCGCGCGTGCTGGCGCGACACGCGCATGTCCGGCACGAAGATCTGGCAGTCGGAGCGGCGGCCGATGATGTAGTCGCCCTCGCCGAGCTTGTAGCGTCGACCGGCGTTGGGTCCGGCCTGGAATACCAGACTAGCCACTTAGATCGCGGAATATACACCCACCCAAGCCGCCACCTCACCCTCCCGCGGCCGGTCAGCGCATCTTCAGCGCATCTCCGCGCGCGATCCTGGCTTCGCTTGCTTGCCGACTTGGGCCCGGGCCGCGGCCGGGTACACTCGGCCCGTGGTTTCTGAACGACAGCCGCCCCCGACCGCTGTGCGCCCGCTCGGCGACTACATCGCCGGCCGCTTTCACGCCCCCACCGGCGAGCCCCTGGTCTCCGCCAACCCGGCCCGCGCCGGCGCCCGCGTGATCGAGACCGCATGGTCGCCGGAACGGATCGGGCAGGCCTGTGACGCCGCGGCCGCGGCCGCGTCGGGCTGGGCGCGCCTGCCCCTGGCCGAGCGCGCCGCGCACCTGGCCCGTTTTCGCGCCGCGCTGAGCGAGCGCGCCGCCGAGCTGGCCGAGGCGATCGTGCTCGAGACCGGCAAGCTGCGCAGCGAGGCGGCCGCCGAGGTCCAGCTGCTCCTGGTCCGCTTCGACCTGGTGCACCGGCTGGTCGAGCGCGACCTGGCGGATCGCACGGTGCCGGGCCGGCCCAGCGAGCGGCTGCGCCACCACCCGTTCGGCGTGGTCGGGGTCATCGGCCCCTTCAACTTCCCGCTCCACCTGTGTCACGCCCACGTGGTGCCGGCGCTGTTCACCGGCAACGCGGTCGTGCTCAAGCCGAGCGACGTCACCCCGCTCGCCGCCCAGCGCTACGCCGAGGCCGCGCACGCGGCCGGCCTGCCGCCCGGCGTCTTCAACATGGTGCAGGGCGCGGCCGCGTCGGGCGCCGCGCTGGCCGCTCACCCGTCGGTGCGCGGTCTCTGCTTCACCGGCTCGTACCGGGTCGGGCGCCAGCTGACCCAGACCTGCCTCGACCGCCCCGAGGTGCTGCTGGCGCTCGAGATGGGCGGCAAGAACGCGGCGGTCGTGCTCGACGACGCCGACCTGCACCAGGCCGCGCACGAGCTGGTGCTGGGCGGCTATCTCACGACCGGGCAGCGCTGCACCGCCACCGACAGGGTCCTGGTGTCGAGGGACCGCGCCGGCGCGCTCGTCGATCTGCTGCGCCGCCTGGTCACCTCGCTCCGCTTCGGCGATCCCGACGACGCCACCAGCTTCGCCGGCCCGCTGGCCACCGCGTCGGGCCGCTCCCGGGTCGTGGCCGCCCTGCAGGCGGCGCGCGCCGGCGGGGCCGAGCCGGTGGTCGATGGGCTGGCCGGCGCGTGGCCGGCCGGCGGCGGCGAGCGCTACTTCCTCGCCCCCTCGCTCCACGTCCTGCCCGACGGGCGCCACGAGATCGCGGGCTACACCGACGAGGAGCTGTTCGGCCCCGACCTGTGCGTCCAGGCCGTGGCCGACGACGACGAGGCCATCGCGGTCCTGCGCGCCAGCCGCTTCGGCCTGGCCACCAGCGTGTTCACCGGCGACGACGAGCGCTTCGAGCGCTTCTACCGCGAGACCCACTCCGGCATCGTCAACCGCAACCGCTCGACCAACCTGGCCAGCCCGCACCTGCCGTTCGGCGGGGTGGGGCGCAGCGGCAACTACCGCCCGGCCGGCTCGCACGCGCCGCGCAACGTGGTCTACCCGGTCGCGGTGCAGGAGAACGTGCTCGGCTGGGGCCTGATGCACCCGCAGCTGGCCCAGGCCATGCCCGCTCCGGACCTCGATCGCCTGGCCGCCCAGCACGCGCGCGAGGAGGAGGCGGAGGCGTCGCGCAGCCTGCTCGACCTGCCGCGCCCGCGCGACCTGCGCCTGCCGCCGGGCGGCGCGCTGCCCGAGTCGTCGACCTGGCTGCGCCGGCTCTACGCCGGCGACCGCGTGGTCGACGAGAAGAAGCCGCCGGTGTTCGATCACCTGCGCTCGTCGGGGCCCTGGTTCGTGTCGATCGACGCGGAGCCGATGGCGGTGCTCGACGGCATGAGCCAGACCGCCACCCAGTGCGGCGGCTTCGCCGAGTCGCACGTGGTGCGCGGCTACTTCGAGGGCGCGTTCGGCGACACCCTGGTGCGCGCGCGCGACACCGCGCTCGACCCGGCCGACGCCGCCGCCGAGGAGCTGGCCACGACGCTGCGCCAGCTGGTGTCGGGCGTCCCGCACGTCACCTTCACCAACAGCGGCGCCGAGGCCAACGAGAAGGCGCTGGCCCTGTGCCGCCTGAACGCGCCCGATCCGGCCGCCGACAAGGTGCTCGCGTTCGAGGGCGGCTTCCACGGCCGCACCCTCCTCACCCTGCACGCCAGCTGGAACCCGTCCAAGCGCACGCCGTTCCAGATCGCCGGCTACGACGTGACGTTCGCGCCGTTCCCGCTGTGGCGGACGCCGATGGCCGAGCAGCCGGAGGCGCCGTCGGGCTACTACGCGGCGGCCGGCACCGGCGACATCGCCGCGCTGGAGAACCGCTTCGGCGATCCCGAGGACGACGAGCTCCTCGCCGCCGAGGTCGCGTCGCTGGCCGCCGTGCACGAGGCGCTGGCCAGCCGGCGCTACTTCGCATGCATCATCGAGCCGATGCAGGCCGAGGGCGGCGACCGCTACGCCACCACCCGCTTCTTCCGCGCGCTGCGCCTGCTCACGCGGCACCACGGCATGCCGCTGGTGTTCGACGAGGTGCAGACCGGCTTCGCCCTGGGCGGCAGCTTCGCGTGGCACGAGGACTTCAACCTGGTCAACTTCCGCGGCCGGCCCGACTATCCGGACGCCGTCACCTTCGCCAAGCGCGCGCAGGTGGGCGTGTGCATGAGCCGCTGGGAGGACCCGGAGCACACGACGGTGCACGCCGCGTCGCTCATCCGCGGGCGCATGCACGCCGACATGGTGTCGACCGAGCACTCGGCCGACCGCATCGAGAAGCTGGTCATGACCCGGCTGCGCCAGCTCGCACAGGGCTTCCCGCACCTGGTCTGCGATCCGCGGGCCAAGGGCTTCGCCTTCGCGTTCGATCTGCCCAGCCCCGCCCACCTCGCCGCGTACCTGGGCCAGCGCTTCTGGCGCGGCGCCATCTCGTTCGGCTGCGGCGAGCGCACCGTGCGCTACCGGCTGAACGAGAGCTACCTGGCGCGCGAGATGGACCAGCTGTTCATCGCGATCCGGCGCTCGCTGGCCTGGCTCGACGCCCACCCGGGCGCGCAGCCGCCGGCGTGGGAGGACCCGGTGCCGCCGCCCAGGCGGCCGCGCGCGACCCCGGAGCACCGCATCCGCACCGTCGGTGCGGCCGAGGCGGAGCGGCTCCTGCCCACCATGCTCGACATCGAGCACCGCGTGTACGAGCCGGCCCGCCGCACGCCGCCCGAGGACATCCGGCGCGCCATGCGCGACCCGGAGGCGATCATCACGGTCGCCGAGGTGCGTGCCGGCGACGAGTGGCGCTTCGCCGGCTTCGCGATCGGCTATCCGCTCGAGCAGGCGGCGGTGATCGAGGAGGGTCCCGATCGCGACCCGATGCTGGGCAAGCACAACTCGCTCTACTCGCTGTCGCTCACCCTGGCGCCCGAGTACCAGGAGCTCGGCGTCGGCCGCCACATCAAGATCGCGCAGCTGCGCGAGGCGGGCAGGCGGCGCACCGCCGACGGCGCGCCGCGCTACCGCTACTGCACCAGCCGCAACCGCATCGGCCACACGCCGCGCATGACCCACCTCAACTGGGTCTACGGCGCGCACCTGGTCACGGTGCTGACCGGGCAGTACGAGGACCCGGAGGGGCAGGCGA
>DATFRY010000195.1:0-2723 GCA_035262925.1 Kofleriaceae bacterium
GGCCGGCGATGCCGACGCGGCCGACGATGCCGACGCGCCCGACGCGGCCGACGCGGCCGACGATGCCGACGCGCCCGACGCGGCCGACGCGGCCGACGATGCCGACGCGGCCGACGATGCCGACGCGCCCGACCCGGCGACGCGGCCGACCCGGCGACGCGGCCGACGCGGCCGGCCCGGCGACGCGGCCGACGCGGCCGGCGATGCCGACGCGGCCGACGCGGCCGACGCGGCTGACGCGCCCGATGCGGGCGCCTTCGGGTCACGAATGAAAGGCCAGCAGCTCGGCGGCCACGCGGTCCGGTGCCTCCATGTCGGGCGCGTTGTGCGACAGGCGTGGAAGCGTCACTCGTCTTGCGCCGGGAATGATCGCGGCGAGCGAGTCGACGTTGTGCCGCAGGTAGGCCGGGCTGGCGGATCCGTCGAGGAGGAGCGTCCGGCTGGGCAGGGCGGCGTGGCGGTCCAGGCTGCCGCTCACCGATCGCAGGGTGGCGACGTCGCGCGGGAGCGTGTGCACCAGCTCGGTCGCCTCTTTGCCCTGAGCCGTGTGCTGGAGCACGCGCATCGAGAGGGCCATGGCCCACGCCGGAAGGCCGCGCGGCCCCATGCCGAGGCCGTCGATCGCGAGCGCCAGGGCGCGCGCGGTGTTGCCCCGCGCCAGAGCTGCCTCGAACGCCGGGAACCAGCCGAGCGGTGGCGCCGCGACCGGGGGCTCGTACAGCGACAGCTCGCGGATGGGCAGGCGGTGCGCTGCCTCGAGCGCGATGAACGCGCCGGCGCTGTGGCCGAACACGCGCTCGGCGCCGGTCGCGGCCATCACGGCGGCGAGATCGGCCACCTCGATCTCCATCCCGTCGTCGTCTCTGCCGGGTCCGCTGTGGCCGCGCCCCCGCCGGTCCACCAGCAGCAGCGAGTAGCGGTGCGCCATCGCGGCCGCCAGCGCGCGGTAGTGCCTGCCGGCGCGTATCCCGCCGTGCAGCACCACCAGCGCCGGTCCGGCGCCGATGCGCTCCCAGCCGATGGTCGTGCCGTCCGCCGACCTCGCCGTCTCGATGGTGGTCGGCGTCGCCGGCGTCGCCTCGCGCTCGCTGGCGCTCCGGGCTCGCGTCATGGCTCGGGTCATCGTTCGCTTCTCCACCTGTTCGGCCGCTGCGTCCTTAGCAGTGCTCAATGATGACGTTAGCAGTGCTAAGGAGATCGTGCTAGGCTCGTCGAGCATGGCCCCGCGTGCCGCCCGCAGGCGTCCAGTCCCGCTCGACGAGGAGCGCATCGTGGACGCCGCGTTCGTCATCCTCGACGCGGAGGGCTTCGAGCGGCTCACCATCCGCCGCATCGCCGAGCGCCTCCGCGTGCAGAACCCGGCCCTCTACTGGCACTTCGAGAGCAAGCAGCGGATCGTCGACCGCATGGCAGAGCGCATGCTGGTCGAGATGGCGAGCAGCGCGCGCGCGTCGAACCCCAGCGGGTGGCGAACAGTCCTGCAGGCGGCCGCTCGCTCGTTTCGCCGGGTCATGCGCGGGCGCCGCGACGGCGCGCGCGTGGTCGCGGCCGCCGACCTGTCGCGATCGCCGATGATCGCCTCGATGGGCGAGACCCTCGAGCTCCTGGTCGCAGCCGGGTTTCCCGAGCGCGACGCGCTCATCGGGGTGATCGCCGTCTTCGACTACACGATGGGCGCGACCTTCGAGGAGCAGGAGGACCCGCGCCGATCGCCGGCGACCCGCCGGTCTCTGGACCCCGCTCCGTCCGCCGGCGGTGAGACCGCCGCCAGCGCGCTGCTCGCACGCGCGGTCGGCTCGCTCGGCGGCGACGGGGACGCAGTCTTCGAGGGCGGCCTCGAGCTCCTGCTCGATGGCCTCGGCGTCCGGCTGAGACGTCCGCGCCCGCGGCGTTCCCGGGGCGACCCACGTCCGCCGCGCCGGCCACGCTCCTCCTCCTCCTCGGGCAGCCGGCGGCGGGCGAGGCGATCGTGACGCCGGGCCGCGCCGGCGAGGCCGCGCGCCGCTTCCTGCTCGCCTTTCACGCGCGCCATCCGGGCGCCACCGCCAGAGCGTTCGCCCGCGGGCGGACCGGCGACGGGCGATCGTCCTACGAGGTGCTGGCGGACCTGGCCCGCCCGGGCGACCGGGTGCTCGACCTCGGCTGCGGCGACGGCTTCCTGCTCGAGCTGCTGGTCGCGCGCGGCCACGAGCCCGCGGCGCTCCGCGGCGTCGACCTGTCGCCGCACGAGCTCGCGGCCGCGCGTCGCCGCCCGGCGCTGGCCCGTGTCGCGCTGGCGTGCGAGCCGGCGCGATCGCTCTCGGCCAGAGACGGCGAGCTCGACTGCGTGCTCTCGCACCTGGCCCTCATGCTGATGGACGAGCTCGAGCGCGTGATGGCGGAGCTGGCCCGGGTGCTCCGACCCGGCGGCAACCTCGCCACCGTCGTGGGCGGCGGTCCGGCCCCGGGAGATGCGTTCGAGCTCTTCCTCGATCTCCTCGCCCCGGTGTGCGCTGGCCTGGCCGAGCGCGCGCCCAGACTCGGCGATCCGCGCGCCCGCGACGCCACCGGACTGGCGCCGGTGTCCAGCGCGGCCGGCTTCGAGCGGCTGGAGGAGACGGCGCTGACCGTCCGGCTGGACGGAACCGCGGCGGAGGTGTGGGACACCCTGGCCGCCGCCTACGAGATGTCCGTGGTGCCGCCACCCGCAGCGGCCGGGCTGCGTGCCGCCTTCCTGGCCGAGG
>DATFRY010000196.1:0-6252 GCA_035262925.1 Kofleriaceae bacterium
CACCTGGTCGTCGAGGTGGCCGAGGACCAGGCCTTCGCGCGCGTCGTCGCCTCCGCGAAGGCCGACCTCTCGGCCGCCGCCGACTGGACCTGCCGCGTGCTGGTCGGCGGGCTCGAACCGGCGCGCGTCTACTGGTATCGCTTCATCGACGACCAGGGCGGCGCGAGCCGGCTGGGCCGCACCATCACCGCGCCGGCCGACGGCGATCCGAGGCCGGTCAGCTTCGCCTTCGTCAGCTGCCAGAACGTGTGCCAGGGGGCCCAGAACGCCTATCGCCGCATGATCTTCGAGGACGAGCGCCGCCCCGAGGCCGAGCGGCTCGGCTTCGTCCTCCACCTCGGCGACTTCATCTACGAGTTGACCTGGTACCCCGAGGACCGCCCGAAGGGCATGTACGACCGCCGGCTGCGCGACGTGGTGCGCTTCGAGCGCGGCGAGAAGGTCACCGACTTTCACATCCCGGTCACCGTCGGCGACTACCGCACGCTCTACCGCCAGTACCTCCACGACCCGGACCTGCAAGATGCGCGCGCGCGATGGCCGTTCGTGTGCATGTGGGACAACCACGAGTTCTCGTGGCGCGGCTACCAGTCGATCCAGAAGTTCGACGGCCCGCGGCCCGCGCAGACCCGCAAGGTCGCCGCCAACCAGGCCTGGTTCGAGTACCAGCCGGCTCGTGTGGTGAACCCGGGCGGGCACGGGCTCGCCGCCTTCGCGGCGCCGTCGGTGGCGGACGTCGCGGTCGAGCGCTTCGACGACCACGGGCTCGGCCAGGAGCCCGGCAACCTGGCCGCCATCGGCAGCCTCCGCGCCTATCGCGCGCTGCGCTGGGGCGCCCACCTCGACCTCCTCATCACCGACAACCGCTCGTTCGCGATGGAGCCGGCGATGGACCGGCCCGAGGTCCACCGGGCGCGCCTGTGGCGGCCGGGCGAGAAGCCGCGCCTCGAGCGCATCAAGCTCGACGGCACCACGCCGCTCTCGATCTAGTATCGATCCACCGAGACGGCTCCTCGATCAGTGGTGGGCGCGCCCGCTCAGGGGCGGGCGAGGAGCTCGACCTCCGCGAGGGTGAGCCCCGGCGGGCCGGTGAGATCGATCTTGTAGTGGGCGTAGGCCCCCGGGCTGCACACCTTGAACGGCCGCGTCTGCGCGCGCCAGCGGAAGCGCTGGCCCTGGCGCTGGTCGAGCACGGTCCAGTGCGCGCCGTCGTGCGAGCCGCTCAGGGTCCACCCGGTCGGGTCGGCGGCCGCTCCGCCGGCGCCGTCGCCGTCGTCCCCGGAGGTCAGGGTGTAGAACGCGACGTCCGGCGAGCTGTCCGCGAAGTCGACCAGCAGCGACGGGTTGGCCGCCGCGAAGCTCACCTGCGTGGCCGAGGTGTCGTCGAACAGACCGCTCACGTCGGTGCCGTCGCTCGCGCTGGCGGCGATGCTGGCCGCGGCGGCCGCGTCGCGCAGCGGCCGCGGCGTCTGCCCATCCTCCGTGATCGACGGCGGCAGGTCGTCCGCGCCGCTGCCCCACGACGACGGCGCCGGTCCCATGTCGAACTCGAGGGTCGCGCCGGCGGCCAGGAGCTCGTGCGGCAGGTAGGTCTTGCTGTAGGGCGCGCCGTTCACCCTCAACCCCTGCACGTAGACGTTGGCCGGGCTGTTGGCGGGCGCCTCGATGACGATGTCGCGCCCGTTCTCGAGGTGGATGGTCGCGCGCGTGAAGAGCGGCGACCCGATCACGTAGCTCGGCGCGCCGACCTGGAGGGGATAGAAGCCGAGCGCGCTGAAGACCTGGAAGGCCGACATGGCGCCGTTGTCCTCGTCGCCGATGTAGCCCTGGCCGATCGAGCTGCCCAGCCACAGCCGCGCGAGCGCGTCGCGCACCAGGGCCTGCGTCCGCCACGGCTGACCGGCGTGGTCGTACATGTACATGATGTGGAACGAGGGCTGGTTGCTGAGCCCCAGCTGGCCCATCCGCACGTCGCGCGCCTCGCGCATCTCGTGGATGACGCCGCCGTAGGAGCCGCCCAGCATGCCGGTCTCCGGCGTGGCGAAGAACTGGTCGAGCTTCGAGGCCAGCGCCGGGCGGCCGCCGTACAGGGTGGCCAGCCCCTGGCCGTCGTGCGGCGCGTCGAACGCCATGTTCCAGCCGTCGGTCTCGGTGTAGTCGAATCCCCAGACCGCCGGATCGTAGTCTGCCGGCGCGAGCCGGAAGCTCCCGTCGGGGTTCCTGCCCTGGAAGAACTGGATCGCCGGGTCGTAGAGGAGGGCGTAGCCGAGCGAGCGATCGCGGAAGTACTCGGCCTCCTCCTCGAGCTCCTGCCGCCGCACAGAGCCGTGGCGGCGCGCGAGCGCCTGCGCCATGCCGGCGATGCCGAAGTCGTTGAGGTAGCCGGCCATCGCCCACGAGAACCCGGCCTCCGTGTCGGTCGTGGTGTAGCCCAGGAAGAACGAGGTGTCGGCGCCCTTGCGGCCCACGCTCTCGTCGGGCGGGCGCACCGTCGCGTCCCTGAGCGCCGCGTCGTACGCCGCGTCCGCGTCGAAGCCGGTCACGCCCTTCACGAGCGCGTCGGCGAACGCGACGTCGGCGCTGGTGCCGGTCATGAGGTTGGCGTAGCCGGGCGACGACCAGCGCGCCACCCAGCCTCCCTCGGCGAACTGCTGCACGAAGCCGCCGATCATCGCGCCCGCGTCGGTCGGCGTGAGGAGCGCGTAGGCCGGCCAGGTGGCGCGGTAGGTGTCCCAGAAGCCGTTGTTGACGAACAGGGCGCCGTCGGCGATGTGCGCGCCCGTGCGCGTCGGCGTGCTGGGGCCGTCGGCCGGCGCGACCGGGCTCGCGTGGCGGTAGACCGGCGCCTCCGCCGTGCCGGTGTTCTCGGCGCCCGAGTTGGGATAGAGGAAGAGCCGGTAGAGGTTGGAGTAGAGCGTGGTCAGCTGATCTGCCGTGGCGCCCTCCACCTCGACGATGCCGAGCTTCGCGTCCCACAGGGCCTGGGCGCGCTCCTTCACCGACTCGAGCGCCTCGCCGGGGGCGATCTCGAGGGCGAGGTTGCGCCGCGCCTGCTCGACGCTGATGAGCGAGGTGGCGATCCGCATCGTCACCGTGCGCCCCTTGCCGGCGTCGAAGCGGAAGTAGCCGGTCACGTGGGGCCCGCCGCCGCCCGGCAGCATGCCGCTCGCGGTCACCGGCCGATCGAACTCGGCGTAGATGAACATGCGCGTGGCGCCGGCCGACAGGCCGCTCCTCACGTCGGAGTAGGCGGAGAGGGAGCGGGCGCCCGGGTCGAGCGTGAGGCCGCCGCGGTCGTCGACGTTGTCGAAGATGACGCTGGCGTCGTCGCCGGCGAAGGTGAAGCGGAAGATGGCCGCGTGATCGGTCGGTGCGATCTCGGCGCGCATGCCGCTCTCGAACGCGACGCTGTAGTAGTAGGGGCGGGCGATCTCGCCGTCGTGGCGGAAGGCGAGCGCGCGGGCCCCGCGATCCGCGTCCGGCGCGCCGGCCGCCGCCGACGGCATCACCTGGAAGGTCTGCCGGTCGCCCATCCACGGGCTCGGCTCGTGGCTCAGGCTGAGCGCCTGCAGCTCGGGCAGGTTGTCGGCGTCGTTCATGCGGTGATACTGGTAGAGCCAGCTCATCGAGCCGGCGTCGGTCACCGGGGTCCAGAAGTTGAAGCCGTGCGGCACGGCGGTGGCCGGGAAGTTGTTGCCGCGCGAGTAGCCGCCGCTCGAGTTGGTGCCGCGCGTGGTGAGCACGTGATCCGACGGCCGCGCCGGCGCCGGGTGGACGGGCGCCCCGGTGACCTGGACATCGTCGATCCAGCCGCCGAACGAGGAGGCCGGCCCGTTCGGGTAGTCGTAGCCGATGAGGATGCGCACGATGCGCTTGCCGGCCGCCACGTCGCCGATGCGCGAGACGCGCAGGTTCCACTCGCCGGGGTAGAGCGTGCGCGAGGCGCCCTGGCCCTGGGGATCGAGCGGCGCCGCGTTCTGGTCCGCCGCGCCCAGCTCGCTCAGGTAGGTGCCGTCGTCGAACGCGAGGTCGACCGCCGCGTAGGTGCTCGGGTAGTTCGGATCGTTGGCCTCCTCGTCGGGGAAGAGGAGGTAGGAGAGCTCGCTCTCGGGCGTGACCATGACGTCGACGTCGAAGATCTTGTTGTACGAGTAGCCGCGCCCCTTCGCGATCACGCTGCCGCCGTAGCGGAACCCGCGCACGCCGGTGAAGCCGGCGCCGAGCTTCGCGTTCCACGACGCGCCGGGGCCGGCGCCGACCAGGCTGCGCATGTCGATCGCCTCGGGCGGCGTGTCGTCTCCGTCGGACAGCTGGAGCTCGGCGATCTGGAGGATGCCGCCGCCGGCGTTGCGGGTGACGTCGAGCCGGTAGAAGCGATACGCGGTGTCGCTGGCGAAGTCGTACTGGATGGTCTGGAAGCGAGAGGCGAAGCTCTGGTCGGTGCGCGTGTCGATCACCGTCCAGGCCGCGCCGTCCTGCGAGCCCTCGAGCGTCCAGTCGACCGGGTCGCGCTCGGGGGCGTCGTTGGCCGACGAGACGGCGTAGCGCCGCACGGCGACCGGTCCGCCCAGCTCGACCTGCACCCAGCCGGTCGCGGCGAAGACCAGCCATTTCGTGGTGAGCTCGCCGTCGGCGATGCTGGTCGCGATCTCGCCGGGCGGGTTCTCGCCGCTCGCGGTCACGCCGACGACCTGATCCATCACGCTGCCCAGGATCCGGTCGCCCGGGACCCCCGAGACCCCCGAGGCCTTCTTGTGCCCGTCCGGATCGGTCTCGACGGTGTCGAGCCACGTCGGCTGCGGATCGGCCGCCTCGAAGGACGAGAAGAAGTCCACCGCCGGCGAGTCATCGCACACGGGAGAGTCTCCCGCGCCCTCTCCGCGCCCGGCCTCACCGGAGCTCGTGTCGGGATCGGGCGCGGCGGATCCGGAGCCGCGGCTCGAGCAGGCGGCGACGGGCAGACACAGGGCGACGAGCCACCGAGCATTCATGCAACACCTCCGGCGCAGCGCCGCGGGCGTGCGGCACGGCGCGGCAAGCGTAACGGCGGCGGATCGCCGGTGTCATCCAGTTTCCCGGCCTCGGCGATGCGGCCGGACAAGTGGCCCGATCGATCGTCCGCGAAGTGGGTATTCGGCTCACACGTCCAGCAGGCCATGGTCGTCCGGCCGCGAGCGATTCGCGGCGCCCCAGCTCCGACACGGAGGTATCCATGAGCCGATCGAACAGTCGCATCCTCTTGACCGTGTGCCTGTCCCTGTCCCTCGCCGCCCTTGCCCACGCCCGGACCGCGCGAGCCGACGAGTGCAAGCGCATCCGCGCCGAGATCAACCTCACCACCACGACCATCGAGGGAAACTTCGGCCTCGACGGCACCGTCGCATTCGCCGCCGACTCGAGCGGCACCCCTCCGGCCACCGCCCCGGCCAACGCCAGCGTCTTCAGCGGCATCCTGACCATCACCACCGACCGCGGCACCATCTCCATGCGCGAGACCGGCATGTCCTCCAGCCGCACCGGCAACCCCGCCGGCTCCGTCCTCACCTCCTGGGGCGACTCCCCCACCGGCACCGGCCGCTACGCCGACATCGTCGCCGGCGACCTCTTCTTCATCGGCCGCCGCGTGGGCGACGCCTTCCTGGTCGACGTGTCCGGCGAGCTCTGCCGCCAGTGACTCCCGCGCGCGGGGCGGGACTCCGCACTCGCCGCGACCCCGCCCGGCATCCATCGGCCGGGCGGCTCGCCGACGACCATCGTGACCGAGGGCCGGTCCGTCTGCCGCGCCCCACGAGTCGTCCGACCGTCAAGCCCGCGGCCCCATGACGAGCTCGAAGCCACGCGCCCGGAACCGCGCCGCGACCCGTCCCGACCGCACCGCGACCCGCCCCGACGGAACCGCGGGCACCGCTGTTCTGTTTCTCTGTTGTGTGTGTAAACACGAGACCAGGCCCTCACAGTCGCGGGGATCGCTGAGGGCAAGTGGCGCCCCACACCGCGACCGCCGCGCGCCACTTGTCCTCAGCGGGGCCCCCCAGCGACGAGCCTCGCGGCGCCCCCCGAGCTCCCCGACGCTCCTCGAATCACGCCGATCAGTCGTAGCCCCCGATCGCCCCGACACACGCATCGTAGTCGACCGGCCACCCGTCCCCGCCCGGCCCGCTCGTTCCCGCGGAGATCTCGATCCCCCTCGCCCGGTTGGCGGCCGCCAGCCACTCCACCGCGTCCTCGCGGACCGCCGGCTGCGCCGGAGCG
>DATFRY010000197.1:0-5837 GCA_035262925.1 Kofleriaceae bacterium
CGACGGCGACGACGGCGACGACGGCGCGAACTGAGCCGCGCGCCGAGCACGCGGCCTCGCTCCGGGCTACGGCGCGCCGAAGCGGCGCTTCCAGCGGTCGGCGTCGGAGGCCGGGCCCACCACGACGAAGGTCCACGGGCCGCGCCGCCACGACACCGCCAGGTAGCCGCCGTCGGAGCGGTGATAGGTGCGAGGCGGCGCGTCGCGCGCGCGCAGGACCATGACCGAGATCTCGTCCCCGTCGGCCCGGTAGCGCGCCAGCGCCGCCGGGCGCTTCAGCACGTGGAGCCGCCGGGTGCCCACGATCTCGAGGCCCGGTGCCTCGGGCCACGGCACCTTGTGGCCGACCACGCCCACGGTCCAGGCGCCCAGCTCGGACACGCTCGGCGCCTCGAGCTCGTAGGGCCCACCCTCGCGGTGCGCATCCAGGGCCGCGTGCAGCACCTCGTTGTCCCGCTTGGGGAAGGCGAGGTAGACCGCGCCCACCGTGGCGGCGAGGACGCCGAGGGTCAGGGCCAGCGACACATAGACGCGCCGGCGCTCGGGGCGCGGCGGCCTGGGGACCTCCGCCACCTCCTCGTCGCCGTGCGGGCTATCGGTCTCGATCAGCTTCATTCCGGGAATCCGGGTGGCGCGCCGAAGCGGCGCCGGAACGCAGACAGGAGCTCCGCCAACATAGCATCGGGCCCTGCCGCCGCGCCCGCGTCGGCCTGATCGGCAAACCGGCACAGCCACTCGCGTCCCTCGTGCGCCCGGGCCAGCTCCTCCACCGCCGCCCTCACGTCGGCCGCGGCGCCGTACTGGATCATCGCGCTGCGCCCGGTCGGATACGCGACCAGCCCGCTGGCGAGGCGGACCTGGTACACGCCCGGCCCGGCCGGCGCGTGCGCCGCCGCCTGGTCGAGCGGGTACCACCTGCCGAAGCTCATCAGGCCCGGATGGTAGGTTGAGAAGCTGCCGTGCTCAACGTTGCAGCCATGCTTCGCTTCGGCGGTTCCGGCTCCGATTCACCGGATCGCCTGGTCCACGCCGACAACCTCGCGGTCATGGGCGGCCTGCCCGATGGCTCGCTCGACCTCATCTATATGGACCCGCCGTTCGGCACCGGCGGGCGCCGGCGCGGGAGCGGCGGCGCAGGCTACGGGGACCCCGGCGGCGATCCGGAGGAGCTCGTGGCGTGGCTGGCGCCGCGCCTGGCGGAGAGCCGCCGCCTCCTCTGCCCGCACGGCTCTGTCTTCGTCCACCTCGACTACCGCGCCTCTCATTATGTGAAGGTGGCGCTCGACCGCCTGTTCGGGCGCGCCCGCCTGGTCAACGAGATCGCCTGGTGCTACTCGGTCGGCGGCAAGAGCCGGCGCTCGTTCGGCCGCAAGCACGACACCATCCTCTGGTACGCGCGCACCGCCGACCACGCCTTCTTCCCCGACGCGGTGCGCGTCGCCCGCAAGCCCGCCTCGCACATGCGCGTCGTGCGCGGCGCCGGCGGCGAGCTGGTGCAGGAGAAGACCGATCGCCGCACCGGCCGCGTCTACCGCTACCCGGTGGATCGCGGCAAGGTGCCGGAGGACTGGTGGACCGACATCGAGACGCTCAACCGCGGCGACCGCGAGCGGACCGGCTGGCCCACGCAGAAGCCGGAGCGGCTGCTCGAGCGGATCCTGTCGGCCGCGTCGGCCCCCGGGGCGATGGTGGCGGACTGGTTCGCGGGCTCGGGGACCACCGCGGTCGTCGCCCAGCGGCTGGGCCGGCGCTTCATCGCCGTCGATCGCGAGCTCGAGGCGGTGCGCCTGGCCGGGAGGCGGCTTGCACGGGCGGGCGCCGCGCTGGCGGGAGCCGGGCGGCCGCCTCCGGATGTGGCCATCGAGTCTCGTGACTTGGGTCGCGAGCTGGTCCTGTCGTCTGCTCACCCCCCGAGTCAACTCCGTCTCGAGGGTGTGACCGGCACCTGATCGGCCGTATTGCCGGGAAATCGCGCCTCTACGGACCTGGGCACCCTGGACAATGGGGGTACTGCCGTGGGAAAACAGCGATCGGTCGTGGCGGAGAACTCCGCACCCATGGCGAGCGAGGCGCGACATCCGAGAATTCGTCAACGCAGCGCCATGCTCACTGACGTGGGTGTGATTCGCGATCACAACGAGGACTCCGCCTACGCCGACCCCGACGGCGACTTCTTCATCGTCGCCGATGGCATGGGCGGCCACGCCGCCGGCGAGGTCGCGAGCAAGATGGCGGTCGAGGCGGTGACCGAGGCACTCGAGGGCGCGCGCGACGAGATCGGCAACTTTGCGCGCGGCCCCACCGATCAGGGCCGTCGGTCGCTCGTCAGCGCGCTGGAAAACGCAGTGCGTCAGGCACATCAGTCGGTCTTTCAGCGCGGCGCCGCCGAGACCGACAAGCAGGGCATGGGCACCACGCTCGACGTCGTGCTCATCGCCGGCAGCGAGGCCTTCGTGGCCCATGTCGGAGACAGTCGCACCTATCTCGTGCGCGATCACCGCGCGGCCCAGATCACGACCGACCACACCGTGGCCGAGGTGCTGGTCATCGAGGGCAAGCTGTCGATCGAGGAGGCGCAGATCTCGCCCCTGCGGACCATCCTGGTCAACGCGATCGGCGTCGCGCCCGACGTCGGCGTCGAGATGGCGCACGTGCGGCTCAGGCCGGGCGATCGGCTGCTGCTCTGCTCCGACGGCCTGCACGACTACTTCCCGCTCGAGCAGGAAGTATCCGACTACGTCAGCGACAACGATCCTGACGAGGCGATCTTCAAGATGGTGACCGTGGCCAAGAACCGCGGCGGCCACGACAACATCACCGGCATCGTGCTCGAGGTGCTCGAGACCAAGGACGTCGCGGTGCCCGAGGACGGCGACGACGATCTCGAGGCTCCCCGCCGGGTCGGCTACGAGGACACCGGCAACATGCCGGCCGTGGCCGACGGCGAGGCCGTGCCGGACGAGATCTCGCGCGACGACACGGCGCCCGTGTCCGAACGAGGGACCGAGCCGGGCCGCGGTCCGATCGCCGGCAACGGCGCGCCCGCCGGCGACAAGTCGGCCGACAAGCCAGAAAAGTCGGCAGACAAGCCGGCCGACAAATCGGCAAGCAAGAGTGACGCCCGCGACTCCGACCCGGCCGCAAGGACCGCCGGCAAGGCGGCGGCGAAGGACAAGGCGCCGGTCGACAAGTCTGCGAGCGAGGACGCCGACGGCGACGACGAGCCCGCGGCGGCCGGCGATGCGTCCGGCGACGCGGACGACAGCGACGACGACGCCGAGGCGAGCGGCAAGAAGGGCCGACGCGCCCGCGGCAAGCCCGACCCCAAGGGCCGCGGCAACCGCGATCGCAAGGACGCGGGCCCCGCGGGCGCTCCGAGCCCGATCGAGACGGCCGACACCGACGAGCTCCCGGCAGAGCCCGGCGACGACGGCGCCCGCGCGCCCCGCTCGCGCTCCGAGTGAGCCGGCGACGACGGCGGCGGCGGCGCTCGCGCTGACCGGGCGCGGCGACGACGGCGTCCGCGCGCGCCGCGCGCTCATCCGCCGAGCCCGACCCGTCGGCGACGCGGAGGCCGCGGGCCCGTGCGATTCACCCGGCCGGGTCGATCGCCACGCGCTCGGCGGCCTCGTCCTCGCGGAGGTCGCGGCGCTCGTCCTCGAGGCCGGCCCGGTCGATCACCAGCACGTCGCCGCGGCGCAGTCGCTCGAAGGCGCGGTTCGCGTCGCTGCGGCGGCGGGACAGGAGGCGCAGGTCGACCCAGCCGGAGTCGCCGCAGCCGATGCACTCACGTCGGCCCTTGAGCCGCTTGGGCGCGGACACGATGCGCAGGGCCGCGCGGTCGGCCGGCGAGGCGACCAGCGGGTCGGCCGCGCGGCGCAGCACCAGGTACGAGAACTTCATGCCGCTGTCGCGCAGGCCGGTCACCTGGGCCAGCCGCGACGCGCGCGGAGGCAGCGCCAGCGGGCGGTCCTCGTGGCACCAGTCGCGCTCGCGGGCCAGCGCGGGACAGGGCGCGGCGGTGCGCGTGCACGGCGCGAACACGTGGCCGAGACCGGCCGCGAGCACGCGATCGCGCACCCGGTGGAGGTCGCGGCTGGTCTCGCGCAGCGCCGGTTCGACGATGACCAGCGCGCCGCCGTCGGCCAGGGCGGCCAGCGCGCGCTCGACCAGCGCGAACCGGGTCGCCTCGTCGAGCTCGTTCATCACGCCGCCTGCCACCACCAGGTCGAAGCCGCCCGGCTCGAGCCGGGCGTCGCGCAGGAGCTCGGCGCGGTGCTCGAGCTCGATGCGCCCGCCCACGGCGAGCGACAGATGGCCGGCCGCGCCGGCGAACAGGGACAGCGCAGCGCGGTCACGATCGATCGCGACGACCGAGAGATCGACGGCGCGCCCGCCGGCGGCCAGGTGGGCCGCGGTGCCGAGGGTCATGGCGCCGGCCCCGGCGCCGAGGTCGAGGAGGCGCAGCGGCGCCCGCGCCGGCACCGGCGCGGACCGGTCCAGCTCGGCCAGCGGCACGCTCACCTTGGCCGCATCGGCCACGCCGAAGAAGAGCGCGCGGGCGGCGAGGTCGGCCGCGCCGGCGTGACCGGCCAGCGGCTCGTCGAGCAGCTCGCGCTCGCTGGTGTAGCGGCGCGAGCGCAGCGTCACGGCGCGGGCGAGCTCGGCCGGCGCCAGCGCGGCCGGCGGCACGCTCGCCTCGGCCGCGCGCCACAGCGCATCCTCGAGCTGGACCAGCCGGGACGACACGTCAGCGATGCGCCGCCGCCTGGCCCGGCGCCAGCGAGACGGTCGTGCTGACCCCGCTGCCGCGCCCGACCTCGATCGCCGCGCGCGCGGTGAGCGGCGGCCGGCTCGCCGCCACCGGCGGATGCCAGACGCTCACCTGGTAGCGGCCGGCCGGCACGCCGTCGAAGTGGACGCGGCCGCGCTCGTCGGACACCGCGACGTACGGCTGCTCCGGCACCACGATCCACGCGGGCGACTCGGGATCGGCCGCGCTCGTCACCCGGACCAGGCCGGCCCTGGCCAGCTCGAGCTCGACCCGCTGGCCGACCAGGACCAGCGGCACGCGGGCGATACGCGCCGCCTCGCCCTTGCCCTCGGGGACCGCGTCGAGCGCGATGTCCTGCCGCTCCTCGTCGAAGCTGGTCAGCGCCAGCTCGGAGCCGGGACCGGCGGCGCGCAGCGCCCGCGGCTCCACCTGGCACCGGCGCACGGCGATCTCCGCCGCCTCGGGCTTCTTCTTGCCCTTGCTCTTGCCCCGGTCGCGGTCCCTGTCGCGATCGCCGCCCGCGATGTCGCGCTCGCTGCCGGCGCCCCTGTCTCCATCTTCTCCGCTGCCCCCGTCCCCGTCCCGGTCGCCGTCATTGTCGCGGTCCCCGTCATCGTCCCGATCGGCGCGCTTGTCCCGGTCCCCGCCATCGTCCCGATCCGCGCTCCTGTCCCGATCCGCGCGCCTGTCCCGGTCCCCGCGCCTGTCCCGGCCCCCGCCCCCGTCCGCGCTCGCGGCCGCAGCCGCCGGCACGCCCTCGAGGCGGACCAGCGCGCCCTCGACGCCGCCGAGGCTGTTGACGACCAGCGGCGGCCGCCTCACCGCTCCGCACCGGTTTCGCCCGGCCGGAGCCACCAGCTCGGGCGGCGGGCTCAGCCACTCCACTGCCACCTCGACCGAGCCGGGCGGAGGCGGAGGCTGTCTGGGCGCGGACCGTTCGCCGCCCGCCGTGCCCCCCGCGCCCGCGCGCTGCCCTGCCCGCCCCGCGTCCCTCGTCGGCGCCAGCGCCTCCGGCGTGGTCGGCGCGGCCCCGCTCGAGCACCCGGACGCCGCCCCGCTCGCC
>DATFRY010000198.1:0-5301 GCA_035262925.1 Kofleriaceae bacterium
GATAGGTGTTGCCCACGGCGGCTTCCTGGACGGCGAAGGACAGGTCGTGTCCGATGGCGCGGCCGCCGCATCCTCCCGGCGCGCTGCCGAGCACGCGCAGCTCGCCGACGCAGACCGGCGCCTCGCCGGTGACGCGGAGGCGGACCTTGCGCGCGACCACGCCATCGCGGCGCTCGGCGGGGATCCAGGTGGGCGTGCCGACGGGCACCGTCGCCGCTGCGACGGCGCGGAATCCGCCGTGGTTGCCGGCGGCCGCGATCTCGACAGCGGCCGCGCCGGCACCGGCGCCGGAGTCGGCCAGGCTCAGGCCGAAGCCTGACACGACCTGGGTGCGGCCGAGGTCCACGACGATCGCGGAGTCGCCCGCCGTCGGGCACCAGCTGGTCGCCGCGTTGCCGTCGGTGGCGAGCGCGGCCGGGTGATCGGGCTCTGCGCTGGTCGCCGACGCGGGCGCGTCGACCGCGACGTTCACCACGAGGTGATCGGCCCGCTCGGCCGGGTGCGACGCGGCCGCGCTGGTCACGATCGCGCACGAGGCGGCGAGCACCGCCCCTCCGGCGACGACGGCAGCGGCCAGCCTGGTTCGCTCGGTGTGACCGAACACGCGCTTCATGGGCACCTCTCTCTCGCGCTCTATCTGCCTATCTCTTCATCCATCCACCCATCCACCCATCCGCCCAATCCCGTCCATCCACCCGATCCCGTCCATCCACCCGATCCCGTCCATCTACCCGATCCCGTCCATCTCCGATCGCGGGGCCAGGATAACCGGCCGCTCGCCGGCGCGCCGCAGCGCCGAGCGGAGCGGCGGCCGCTTCAGAGGAAACCCTTCGCGACCAGGCGGCTCCCGTCGGGCGTGATCTCGTGCCACTGGCCGGAGCCGCTGATGGCCAGGGACCAGCTCGTCGTGATGAGCCGCGGCGCGGTCCCGTGGTCGGCCAGCTTGTAGGCGAATCCACCGGACATGCCGGGAATCGGGAACCACACGCCCACGCTCTCGTGCTCGGTCAGCGGCTCGAGCGCCGGCAGCCGCAGCGCGTGCTCGTCGACCAGCGCGCGCGCCCGCTCCTCGATGACTCCGTGGAAGTGCCGCTCCAGCTCGCGCACGAGATCGGGCGGGACCGGGCGCGCGATGGCCGGCTCGAGCAAGCCGGCCAGGCGCTGGTGATCGCATCTGCGCGCCACGTCGACCGCGCGATCTCCTGCCGCGCAGCGCAGCGTTCGCCACGCGCCGAGCTCGATCAGCCGCTCGACCACCTCCGCCGGCGCACCGGCCCGGGCCGCGCTGTGCAGCGGGCTGACGAGCGACGGGTCGCCCGGCTGCCAGGTGTTCGCCAGCCAGGGAGAGCATGAAAGCGCGTCGACCAGCGCCGACCAGGCCCCCCGGCGGGCGAGGTCCGCCACCTCGTCGCGCACACGCAGCTCGTCACCGGGCAGGCTCTCTCGCCGGTTCACCCCGTGCCACTCCATGGCTCCCTGCTTCGCCATTCAAGGCCCCCGTCAGGGAGTATCGGCCGGACCGCGCACCCGTTGCGCGGTGGTATGGCGGGTTCGTCGCTGGTGGTGGGCCTGACAATCCGGCGCGTGGACTCTCTACCACCTCGGCTCCCTCACGCCTCCATCACACCTTCATCGCGCCATCACCGCGCGACCGGATCATCGCGCCGCCGCCGGGCGATCGAGGCAGGTCAGCGGCGAGCCGTTCGGCATCGGGCCTGCACCTGGAGGACATCGAAGAACCCGAGCAACGAGGAGAGAGACGATGGCCAGGATTGCGTGCCTGGTCGGACCCGAGTTCGAGGACTCCGAGCTCGCCATCCCGGTGAGGCGGCTCAAGGACGCCGATCACGAGGTCGAGCTGCTGGGCAGCGAGGGCGGCCAGAAGCTGGCCGGCAAGCGCGGCAATGAGAAGGTGCGGACCGACGCCGGAGTGAACGAGCGGCGCCCCGACCAGTACGACGCGCTCTCCGCTGGTCGGCGGGCACGGGCGCGCGCGGGCCGCCCGCGGCCTGTTGCCTGCACTGCCCCGCACCGGGGACGCACCGATCGGGCGCGATGGCGCCGCGGCGATCGCACGCCGCCGGGCGATGGCGACCGTTGGGAAAGCGCGCCGCCAGGTGCCGCGCGGCGGAAAACTACCAGCTCACTTCATCGGCTCACTCCGTCGGCGATTCCCGGCACTGCGGGGCAGGTCACGGAGCGCGGCGCGCAAACTTCGCGTGCCATGCGGAAGCGGCAAGATGCGAGAATCACCCCGTGAAGGCCGCTGACCTCCCCGTTCGATACAACGCCGTCGATGTCCTCGAGCGCAATCTGCGCGATCGAGCCGACGGCGTCGCGCTGCTGAGCGACGCGCGCACGCTCACCTTCCGCGAGATGTCGGCCGAGGTCGACCGGGTCGCGCTCGGGCTGAGCGGCCTGGGCGTGCGGCGTGGCGACACCGTGGCGCTGCTCGCCCCCGACTCGCCCGAGTGGGTGGCCACCTACTTCGCCGTCATCAAGCTGGGCGCGGTGGTGGCCAGCTTCAACACGCTCCTCACGCCCTCCGAGTTCGAGTTCATGCTCAACGACTGCGGCGCGCGCGTGCTGGTGGTCGACACCTCGCTCCTCCTGGCCATCGAGCCGCTGCGCCCGCGGCTCGAGTGGCTAGAGCACATCGTCGTCATCGGCGGCTCCGGCCACTCGCACACCGACTATGCGCGCATGGTCGCCGCCGCGCCGGCCGGGCACACCCTCGAGGCGGTGCGGACCCACCGCGACGACTTCTGCTGCCTCAACTACTCGAGCGGCACCACCGGCGAGCCCAAGGGCATCCTGCACGCGCACAAGGACCTGGCCCTGACCGCGGAGCTGGTCGGCGTGCGCACCCTGGGCCTGCGCCCCGACGATCGCACCTTCGCCGTGGCGAAGCTGTTCTTCACCTTCGGCACCGGAGGCAACCTCATCTTCCCGTGGTGGGTCGGGGCCAGCGTGGTCGTGTACGCCGGGTCGCCGCGTCAGGCGCGCAACGTGCTGGGCGTGATCGATCGCTTCAAGCCGACCGTGTTCTACAACGCGCCGACCGGCTACGCGTCGATGCTGGCCGAGGGCGCGCTGACCCGCGAGTGGGACCTGTCGTCCCTGCGCCTGTGCGTCTCGGCCGCCGAGGCGCTGCCCGCACCCATCTGGCAGCGCTGGAAGGACGCGACCGGCCTCGAGATCATCGACGGCATCGGCTCGACCGAGAACTACCACATCTTCATCGCCAACCGGCCGGGCGACGTGCGGCCCGGATCGAGCGGGCGCCCGGTCGACGGCTATCAGGTGCGCATCGTCGACGAGGCAGGTCGCGACGTCATGCCCGGTCAGGTGGGAAATCTCCTGGTGCGCGGCGAGACCGCGGCGCTCCTCTACCTCCACCGCTACGACCGCTCGCAGCGCACCTTCCAGGGCGAGTGGCTCGACACCGGCGACAAGTACTCGGTCGACGACGACGGCTACTACTGGCACGCCGGCCGCAGCGACGACATGCTCAAGGTCGGCGGCATCTGGGTCTCGCCGGTCGAGGTGGAGAGCTGCCTGCTCCGCCACCCGGACGTGGCCGAGTGCGCGGTGGTGGGCCACTGCGACCTCGACGGGCTGGTCAAGCCCAAGGCGTTCGTCGTGATGAAGCCGGGCGCGGCCGCCGCCGCGCTGCCGGATCGCCTGATCGAGCACTGCGCGGCGCACATGGCCCACTACAAGCGCCCGCGCTGGGTCGAGCTGGTGGACGAGCTGCCCAAGACCGCGACCGGCAAGGTTCAGCGCTTCCGGCTGCGCTGACCGCGCCGAGGCCCGCGCGGTCCCCGCTGGCTTGCGCTCGGCGGGGGCGGCCCGCATGCTAGCGGCCCATGAGCGGGGCCCAGAAGGAAAAGAAGCGGGACAAGGACATGCCGGACAAGGAGAAGGAGGCGGGCGGGCGCATCACGCCGCGCGCCGAGAGCTACCCGGACTGGTACCAGGACGTGGTGCGCGAGGCCGATCTGGCCGAGCCGGCCAAGGTGGTCAAGGGCTGCATGGTGATCAAGCCGTACGGCTACGCCATCTGGGAGAAGATCCAGCGCGAGCTGGACGCCCGCTTCAAGGACACCGGCCACCAGAACGCCTACTTTCCGCTGCTCATCCCGCAGAGCTTCATCGCGCGCGAGGCGGAGCACGTCGAGGGGTTCTCGCCCGAGCTGGCCGTCGTCACCCACGCCGGGGGCGAGGCGCTGGAGGAGCCGTACGTGGTGCGGCCGACCAGCGAGACCATCATCGGTCACTTCTTCTCGCGCTGGATCGGCAGCCACCGCGATCTGCCGCTGCTCATCAACCAGTGGGCCAACGTCATGCGCTGGGAGAAGCGCACCAGGCTGTTCCTGCGCACGACCGAGTTCCTGTGGCAGGAGGGGCACACCGCGCACGCCAACCACGAGGAGAGCCTGGCCGAGACCGTGCGCATGCTGCACGTCTACGGCGACTTCTCCGACCAGATGCTCGCCATGCCGGTCGTGCGCGGGGTCAAGACCGAGAGCGAGAAGTTCGCCGGCGCCCTGCAGAGCTACTGCATCGAGGGCTACATGCAGGACGGCAAGGCGCTGCAGGCCGGCACCAGCCACGACCTGGGCCAGAACTTCGGCAAGGCGTTCGACGTCAAGTTCCAGAACGAGCGCGGCGAGCCGGAGTACGTGTGGCAGACCTCGTGGGGCGTGTCGACGCGCCTCATCGGCGGCCTCATCATGAGCCACTCCGACGACGAGGGGCTGGTCCTGCCGCCGCGGGTCGCGCCCATCCACGCGGTCGTCGTCCCCATCTACCGCAACGACGGCGAGAGGGCGGCGGTGATGGAGGCGGCGGAGCGGGTCAAGGCGCGCCTCGGCGACATCGACCTGGCGCCCGAGCGCTCGCGCTACCGCGACTTCGTCGAGGTGGTGATCGACGACCGCGACCTGCGGCCGGGCGCCAAGTACTACCACTGGGAGCGGCGCGGCGTGCCGGTCAGGATCGAGCTCGGCCCGCGCGACGTGGCCAAGGCCCAGGTCGTCGCCAAGATGCGCGTCGACAGCGAGGCCGGGCGCGGCAAGGAGTTCGTCCCCGAGGCCGAGCTGGTGGCCGGCTTCCGCGACCGCCTGCTGCGCTACCAGGACGAGCTCCTGCGCCTGGCCCGCGAGCGCCGCGATCAGGCCTCGGTCACGCTCGACTCGTGGAGCGAGCTGGTGGACTGCTTCTCCGGCGAGAAGAGCACCTTCGCCTGGTGCCACTGGGACGGCACGCGCGAGACCGAGGCGAAGATCAAGGAGGAGA
>DATFRY010000199.1:0-4079 GCA_035262925.1 Kofleriaceae bacterium
TCGCACGCGACGGCCTCTCGATTTCGCGCGGTCGCGACCATCGGCGCCGCCGCCCGCCGGGAGCTGGAGCCGCTCGCCGGAACGTGGCTCCGGCGCGGAGCCGGCGGGCGCACTGTGGGCGCCATGCAGCGCCGACACACCTCGCTCACCTCGCTGGCCTCGCGCGTCTCGCTGGCCTCGCTCGCTCTCCTCGCGGTCCCGTCAGGGGCGCAGGGGCGCGCCGAGCGGCGCGAGATCGGCGTGCGCATCCCGATGCGCGACGGCGTGTCGCTGGCGGCGAACCTGTTCCGGCCCGATGGATCGGGGCACTTTCCGGTCATCGTCGAGGCCACGCCGTACGGGCGCGAGGAGGCGGGGCGCTACCAGCGCGGCCGGCTCCTGGCCTCCCGCGGCTACGCCTACGTGGTCTACGACTGCCGCGGGCGCCACGACTCGGGGGGCGAGTTCCGGCCCTTCGCCCGGGATGGAGCCGACGGCCGCGACGTGATCGAGTGGGCCGCCGCGCAGCCGTGGTCGAACGGCCGGGTCGGCATGCTCGGGGCCTCGTACGGCGGCGCGGCGGCCTGGCTCACCGCGGTGGAGCGGCCGCCGCACCTGCGCGCGATGGCGGTGGCGACGCCGATGCCGGACCCGTTCCGCAACGTGCCGTACCAGAACGGCGCCCTGGTCCTGCCGATCGTCGAGTGGCTGCGCCTGACCGCCGGCCGGACCAACGGCAACGTCGACGACCTTCCGCGCCGCACCATGTACGCGCGGCTGCCGCTGGCCGACATCGACCTCGGCACCGGAGGCCGCCTGCCGATCTGGCGCGAATGGGTCCAGCACTCCACCGCCGACGACTACTGGCAGGCGGCCAGCTACGAGGCGCGGCTCGGCCGGGTCGCCGTCCCGGTCCTGCACGTGACGGGCTGGTACGACGACGACCAGCCGGGCGCGCTGCGCGCCTTCGCCGCGCTGGGCCGGCTCGGCCGCCGCGACCAGAAGCTGGTGGTCGGACCGTGGCCGCACGACGTGAACACCGGGAAGACGTCGATCGGGCCCTACGAGTTCGGCCCGGGCTCGCGGATCGACCTCGGCGCGCTCGAGCTGCGCTGGTTCGACCGCCACCTGCGCGGCATCCACAACGGGGTCGATCGCGAGCCGCCGGTGCGCGTGTTCGTCATGGGCGCCAACCGCTGGCGCGAGGCGAGCGCGTGGCCGCTGCCCGAGGCCGCGCCGACGAGCTTCTACTTCCATTCCGGCGGGAGGGCCGCGACCTCCTCGGGCGACGGCAGCCTGTCGACGGCGCGCCCGGGCGCGGGGGAGGCGCCCGACCGCTACGTCTACGATCCGGCGCGGCCGGCGCCGTTCCTCATCCCGGGCGACTTCCACCAGCTCGGCGCGGCGGAGGACTACCGCGCGGTCGAGGAGCGGCGCGACGTGCTGGTCTACACCACGCCGCCTTTGACCGCGCCGGTCGAGATCGACGGACCGGTGAGAGTGACGCTGTTCGCCGCCTCGAGCGCGCCCGACACCGACTTCGTGGCCATGCTTGTCGACGTCTTCCCCGACGGCTCGGCCATCCGGCTCACCGACGGGATCGTCCGCGCCCGCTTCCGCGAGTCGTTCGAGAGGCCGACGCTCATCCAGCCCGGCCGGGTCTACCAGTACGACATCGACTGCTGGGCCACCGGCATCCGGCTGCCGCGCGGCCATCGCATCCGCGTGCACGTGACCTCGAGCGCGTTTCCGCGCTTCGATCGCAACCCCAACACCGGGGCGCGGCTCGGCCAGGACACCGCGATGCGCCGCGCCCGCCAGACCGTGTTCCACGACCTGGCCCACGCCTCGCGCGTGGTCCTGCCGCTGGTCGCGAACGGCGCGCCGTAGACGTTCAGGCCGTCACCCGGTCCGGCGTGATGCCGGTCCGGGAGTCACGCGGTCCAGGCCGGCGGTGTCCAGGGAGTGCCGGTCTCGCAGTCGATGTGAGTGAGGCGCACGCCCGTCGGCGCGATGTCGATGGTGCCGAACACGATGGGCAGGCTGAAGCGACGCGGGCCGATCGAGCCCGGGTTGAAGACGGTGAGGCCCGCGTGCTGGCCGATGAACGGAACGTGCGAGTGGCCGCACACGACCAGCGAGGCCTTCTCGGCGCGGGCCAGCCGGGCGACCTCGGCGCGGAGCCTCGGGCCGTGCACCGCGATGTGGATCATGAGGATGCGCAGCGCGCCGCGGCCGGTGACGAGGTCGATGGTCAGCGCGTCGGGCAGCGACGGGGCCCGGGTGTCGATGTTGCCGCGCACCGCGAGGACCGGCGCGACCCGGGCGAGGTCGTCGAGCACCGACAGCTCGCCGATGTCGCCGGCGTGGAGGATCGCCTCCGGGGCCAGCGCCGCCAGGTGATCGGCGGTGGCCGGGTGCGGGCGCGAGTGGGTGTCGGCCACGACCGCGATGCGGGTCGACTCCTCTCGCAGCGAGACGCTCGCCTGCCTCTTCACCAGCCGTGCGGCCATGCCCAGGTCCTACCTCGCCGGGAACGCCCTGTCACCGATCGTCGTCGCCGTCGTCGCCGTCATCGCTCGCCCGTCGCTGGCCCGTGGTCCGGCCATGATCACAGCGCGAGGATGTGGCCCTCGTCGCTGCGGCTGCGCCCCTCCAGCACCTCGCGGTAGACCCGCTCGACCGCCTCGCGGCCGCTGCTCTCGACCACGCGCAACCAGCTCGACATCGAGTCGCTGAGCCGGCGCACCTCCGCGCCGAGCCGTTCCATCAGCGCGGCGAGCCCCCACTCCTGGGCTCGCCTGTCGATCTGGGTGGGCGCGAAGAACAGCACCGGCGCCGGGCCCGGCAGGCCCGCGTCCGCGCCGGCTCGCCCCGCCGACGGCGCGTGGGTGGCGCCGACGAAGGACGAGTAGACCAGGCGATCGCCGAGCTGCTCGTGGACGGCGCGGCGGAGCTCGGGCCGGGACGCGAAGTCGACGAAGATCGCCGGCCTGTCGCCCGGTAGCTGGTCGACGCGGTCGTAGGGGATGACGCGGTGGTAGCAGCCGAGCGTCTCGAGGAAGCCGACCCGTCCGGGCGACGTCAGGCCGATCACCTGACACGCCCCGCCCGCGGAGAGGAGCATCGCCGTGCCGAGCGCGGTCTTGCTCGACGCGCTCGAGACGACGACCGCGCGCGCGCCGAAGAAACCCTGGTCGGCCAGGTAGTCGGCGAGCAGGAACGAGGTGGCCAGGAGCGGGCGCAGGAGGGCGTGCCGGTCCTCGCTCCGCCGATCGGCGTCCGGCGCGCAGCGCACGTACCGGTTGTAGATCGCCGGCAGCGGCGCCCGGCACGGCGTCGCGTCGGCGAAGCCCTGCGGGCTCACCGCGCCCGGCGTGACGACGACGTGGGTCGACATCGGCAGGTAGCCGTAGAAGCGCTGGCCGGCCGCGATGTCGGCGTGCCGCGACGCTGCCACCTCGCCGTAGCCCCACACCGGGATGCGGCCCCAGCCGTCGGACACGGGGAAGAACTGCCAGTACGACATCGCCTCGCCGAGCGTCGCGTAGGTGACGTTGTTGGCGGTGAACGCGAAGCGCTCGACGCGCAGCCGGACCTGCCCCATCTCCAGCACCGGCGCATGCAAGTCGAGGAACGCGCACCGGCGGAGGTCGCCCCGATCGACCACGAAGCTCAGCATCGCGTCATTGTCGGCCGCGCCGCGCGCGAGCGCCAGCGGAGGAATTCACCGAAGGTGGCGCCCGACGGTGCGTCGCCTGGCTGCCGACGAGCTCGCCCGGCCAGGACGGAGTCGGCCGGGCCACCAGCGCGAAGCCCGAGGGGGCCCCGGCCAGGAACCAGATCGCGATCAGGCTGTCGAAGACCAGGCAGCCGAACGACGAGGTTGGCATGAACGGCCAGATCGGGTCGCCGAACAGGTGGTGCACCAGGTCCCAGGCGGCGTGCAGGAGCCACCCGACCCCCACGGCCCGATACGAGCGAAGGCCGAGGTAGCCGAGCGCGCCCCCGACGGCCGGATAGACCAGCTCCCAGGGCCCCAGCCCGCCGCTCAGGTAGACGCCGCACGCGCCGGCCACGAGGATGGCATTGAGGTTCCA
>DATFRY010000200.1:0-4361 GCA_035262925.1 Kofleriaceae bacterium
CTGGGCGCGCGAATTCCCTGCGCCAGCACCGATCGCCACGCAGACGACGGCCATCGCCGCCGGCCGGAGGGCTCGTGCGCTCATCCGCGCAACGGTATCGCGGATCCGGAGCCCGTCAACTTCGTGGGCCGGGCAGCCGAGGGCCGGCCGAAGGCCCGACCGACGGGTCGTTCGCTGGCTGCCGACGAACGCGCCGTGCGAGCAACGAGTCGGGCGACACCCGACCCGCGCAGGGGCGCGCGGTAAACGATTTCAAGCCGCGGCAGAAGAAGAGCGATCGCGCGCCCGATAGAAGAACGTGATGGTGAGGCAGTGGAACTCGGAGTCGGAGGACTGGGTGACGATCTTGTCCACGATCTCCATGTTGGGATTCCCGCGCAGCCATTCGGTGATCTGCTCGCCGAGTCCCTCTCTCTCCTTGGCCTTGGTTGCCGAGAAGACCTTGACCCCCGTGACGTTTGCCACTCTCACCCTCCTGTAGGAAGCAGCAGTCGAAGACTGACTGCTGAGTGCCCCGCCGGCGGAAATTGAAACCCGGACAGTACCCGCGCCAACGATTCTAGTCAAGAGGTAGATTTACACGTATATTGAAGTCACTTCGGGTCCATGCACTTGCTTCCCACACCCCGTTCGTGTAGGCATTGATGCCTCTATGGAACCCCTGTTTGGAAAGCCGGTCGAGGTCGAAGTCCGGGACAGCCTCGAGAAGGCGATGAAAATCCTCAAGCAGAAGATGTCCAAGGAAGGCATCCTGCAGGAGCTCAAGCGGCGCCGCTTCTACGAGAAGCCGAGCGTCCGGCGCAAGCGGAAGATGCGCGAGGCTCGCAAGCGTCTGCGCCGCGAGCTGAAGCGCCGCGCGTCGCGCTAGTGGTCGTCAGACGCCTGCAGCGCTGAATCCGGGCGTGTTCTGACAGACTGGCTCGAGATCTCGATTCCCGTCAACGGCCCCGCGACCGGCGCGGCGCCGGGTGACGCATGGGACGAGGGCGCCGCCGACGAGGTCGCGGCGCGGCTGGCCGTGGCGATTCCCGACGCCGCGGGCGGCGTGGAGATTCGCGCGCGCGAGGTCGTCTTCTGGGTCCCGCGCGAGCGCGGACCGGCCGCCGAGGAGGCAGCCCGCCGGGCGGCGGCCGAGCTCGTCGCCGCCGGGCAGCCCATCGACGCCGCCGGGGTCACGTCGCGCGCGGCCGCCCCCGAGGCCGAGTGGCGCGACGCCTGGAAGCGGTACTTCCGGACGGTGCGGCTCACGCGCCAGATCGTGGTGGTGCCGAGCTGGGACCGCCACGACGCGGCGCTCGACGATCGCGTCGTGCACCTCGATCCGGGCCAGGCGTTCGGTACCGGCGCCCACGCGTCGACGCGGCTCGTCCTGCGCATCGCGCAGGAGCTGGCCGATCGCGGCGCGCGGCCGGCGCGGGTGCTCGACCTGGGCACCGGGTCGGGGATCCTCGCCATCGGCGCCGCCGCGCTGTGGCCGGAGGCGCGGGTCGTGGCGCTGGACAGCGACCCGGTGGCCGTCGCGGTCGCGCGCGAGAACGCCGCCGCGAACGGCGCCGCGGCGCGCGTCGAGGCCTCCGACGCGGACCTCGGCGCCCTCGAGGCGGGCGCGCGCTTCGACCTGGCGATGGCCAACATCCAGGCCGATGTGCTGGCCGAGCTGGCGGCGCCGCTCTGCCGGCGAATCGCGCCGGGCGGGTGGCTGATCCTGAGCGGCCTCCTGTCCGAGCAGGCCGGCCCGACGGCAGAGCTCTATCGCGGGTTCGCCATGGAGCCGCTCGAGGTGCGCAGGGACGAGGACGATCCGGCGTGGAGCGCGGTTCTCTTGCAATGCTCCGACTCCTTGTAGCCCCAGCCGAGCTCTCGCCGGGCGAGCGCGCCGTCCGCGGCGACGACTACCACTACCTGTTTCACGTGCGCCGGATGCGCCCCGGCGATCGCCTGGTGCTGTTCGACGGCGAGGGGTGCGAGGCCGAGGCCGAGGTCAAGACGATCGGGTCGCGCTCGGCGACGCTCGAGGTCGGCGCGCGGGTGGCGGTCGCGCCGGCGCGGACGGCGCCGCGCATCACCGTCATCCTCTCGCTCATCAAGGGCGAGCGGATGGACAGCTGCCTGACCAAGCTGGTCGAGCTGGGCGTCGGGCGCATCGTGCCGCTCCAGGCCGAGCGATCGGTGGTGCGGCTCGACGGTGAGCGCGCCGAGAAGCGCCGCGAGCGCTTCCGCGGCCAGGTGCGCGCGGCGGTCCAGCAATGTCGGGCCATGCAGGTGCCGGTGGTCGATCCGATCTGCCACCTGGCCCAGGCGCTGGCCCGGACTGCGCAGGTTCCGCACAAGCTGGTCTTCTGGGAGGGAGCGAAGGCGGTTCCCCTGCGGTCGGCGCTCCCCGAGCGGCCACCCGCCGAGGTGGCCATGCTGGTGGGTCCGGAGGGCGGTCTGTCCGCCGACGAGGTCGAGGAGGCGACGGCTGCCGGATTCACCGCCGTGGGCCTGGGCCCGCGAATCCTGCGGGCCGACACCGCGGCGGTGGCGGGAGCCGCGATCCTCGCGTACGCCATCGGCGAGATTTGATCTCCGCGGCGCGCGCGCTGTACAAAACCCAGACCATGTCCGTGCGGCAACCGGCGTTCTTGGGCGGGGATCGGGAGGGCGGGCAGACGGTTCGCCGGCACCCGGACGCGGAGCCGCGGGCAGGCGAGCGCGAGGGCAACCAGGCGAGCCCGGCCGGGCACGAGTCCAACCCGTACGGGCGGCAGGTCCCGCCGCCGCGGCCGGCGCCGCGCGAGCCGAGCCGGCGCGGCTCTCGCTCGGCGGCGCCCACGTTCTACGTGGCCGGGTTCTGGCGGCGGCTGGCCGCCGGGCTCATCGACATCACCGTGCTGGCGCCCGTCATGCTGCTGCTCACCTGGCTGGCCGCGGTCGTCACCGGCATCCACCTGCCGCCGGCGAACCACCGTGGGCTGGATTTCTGGCTGGACATGTTCCTCGCCGGCGAGCCGGCGCTGGTCGGCGGCCTCGGGCTGGCGTTCGCGATCGCGCTCATCTATCTGTTCCTGTTCCAGGCGACGACGGGGCGCACGCTCGGGATGCGCGTCCTTCGCGTCCGGGTCATCGACCTCTTCGGAGATCCACCATCGATGTTGCGCACGGCGGCGCGCACCGCGGGGTACCTGGCGAGCATCGCGACGCTGGGGCTCGGCTTCTTCTGGATCGGCTTCGACAGCGAGAAGCGTGCGCTGCACGACTGGCTGGCCGGCACCTACGTCGTCGCGGCCGAGGCACGGGCATGAGCGGCAGCACCTCGCGCCTGAGCTCGCTCCTGGTCCGTGACGGGGTCGTCGACGTGCGGCGCATGGAGAAGGCGTTCCAGCGCCAGGTCCTGTTCGAGGGGGCGCTCGACACGATCCTGCTCGAGATGAACGAGCTGCCCGAGCAGCGGCTCTCGCAGTACCTGTCGCTGGCGACCGGCCTGCCGCCCGCGACGGCGCGCGAGCTCGACGGGCTCGAGGTGCGGGCGGCCGAGCGGTGTCCGCGCGGGCTGGCCGAGCGCTTCGCCGTGGTGCCGCTCTCGTTCGACGGCGACGCGATGCGCGTCCTGGCGCGCGATCCGGTCGACCTGGGCGCGCTCGAGGACCTGGCCAGGGAGCTGGGCGCGCCGGTGCTGCCGTTCGTGGCGCCGGAGTTTCGCTACGAGCTGGCGTTCGATCGGGTGTTCGGGCGGACGAGCGACGAGCGCTTCACGCGGCTGGCGGAGGCGTCGCGTCTGTCGATCATCCCGCCGGTCGGCGGCTCGCCGGCGGTCGTCCTGGGCGCCGTGCCGCCGCCGAGCGCGTCGGGGCCGGTGGCGAGTCCTCGGGCGGTGGCGAACGCGGCGGCGGCGGTGGCGATGGATGCGGGGACGGCCGCGGCGCCGGGCGAGGCCGCGCTCGTCGAGGCGGTGCCGGATGGATCGACCGCCGCGCATCCGACGGGGCGGCGGACCATCGAGATGACCGGGGACGCCATCCAGCGGCGCCGGCGCGAGACGGACGAGATGGCCGCGGGGGCGTATCGCCGGCACGCCGCGGAGGACGAGGCCGCTCTGCCCCTCGGTCCGGAGGCGACGGTGCCGGATGCGGTGGTCGCGGAAGCCGCGGCCGCGGCGTCGCCGCAGCTCGACCGTGAGGCGACACCGCCTGAGCCGGACCAGGCGTCGATGCTGTCCGTCGGCCAGGAGTCGACGGTGCCGGACGCCGCGTTGCCGGACACGGCGTCGGCGGCGGCCGATGCGGCGTCGAGGGAAGCGGCGGCGGCGGCGTCGAGGGAAGCGGCGGCGGCGGCGTCGAGGGAAGCGGCGGCGGCGTCGTCGAGGGAAGCGGCGGCGGCGG
>DATFRY010000201.1:0-7609 GCA_035262925.1 Kofleriaceae bacterium
GGCTTGAGGTCGCGGTGCACGACGCCGGCGCGGTGCGCCTCGGCCAGGCCGGCGAGGGCCGGCGCGAGCAGCCGGATGGCGTCCGCGGCCTCGAGGCGCCCCACATCGAGCAGGCGCCGGCGCAAGGTCGAGCCGGTCAGGAGCTCCTGCACCAGGAAGGGCGCGCCGGTCACGGGGTCGGCGCCGCCGTCGAGCACCCGAACCACGTTGGGGTGCGCGATGCGCCGCACGCTCTGGGCCTCGACCGAGAACCGACGCAGCGCGACCGCGTCGTCGGCGATGGACTCGTGCAGCTCCTTGACCGCGACGCGCGCGCCGGTCCAGGTGTCGATCGCCTCGTGGACCGCGCCCATGCCGCCGCGCCCGATGAGGCCCACCAGGCGGTACCTGCCGGCCAGGAGCCGATCGTCCGCGACCGGCGCCGGCGCGGCGACCGACGCCGCCGCACCGGGCGACGCCGCAGCGGGCGCGGGGGCTCCGCCGCTGTGCAGCTCGACCGCGGCGGCGATCAGTCGCCGGCACGCGTCGCACCCGTCGGCGTGCTCGACGACGGCGAGGCGCGCCGCGCTGTCGAGTCGGTGGCCGAGGAACTCGAACAGCGTGTTCTCCTCGAGGCACGGCACGACCCGCGAGCCAGGATAGCAGACGCCGAGCGGCGCCCGGCGCGCCTCTCGCTCCGCCGGCGGTCCCACTGAACGCGCGGCCATTGAGACGGCACCCGCGCGGGGCGCTCGAGTCGAGAGCACCGCGCGCGCGATTCTTCGCTACGCTCTCTCGCACATGAACGACGCGTGCACCGGCACCAGCGCGAGCCCGATCGACACCGAGATCGACACCGACAGCGAGACCGACACCGACGAGATGCACCGGGCCTTCGAGGAAGCGCGCGCGGCATGGCCCGGCATCGACGTCCCGTTCGCCAGCTTCGCCGCCCGCATGTCCGGCGCGAGCGCGACCAGCGCAGGAGACCTCTACCTGGCCTGCGCGTGCAGCGAATCGGATCCGCTCGCCCTGGCCGAATTCGAGCGCCGCTTCATCGGCCGCGTCGGCGAGATGGTCGCGCGCATCGACTCCTCGTACGACTTCATCGCCGAGGTGCAGCAGGTCCTGCGCGAGCGCCTGCTGGTCGGCCCGGCGGCGAAGGTCCGCACCTACAGCGGCGCGGGCCCGCTGGGCGCGTGGGTGCGGACCGCCGCGCTGCGCACCGCGCTCAACCTGCGCCGGAGCGCCAGCCAGAAGGAGCGACAGGCGCGCGCGCTCGAGCCGTTCGACCAGCTGCTCGACCCGGAGGTCGCGTTCCTGCGCCAGCACTACGCGCCCGAGATCGACCGGGCGCTCGCGCGCGCGCTCGCCCTGCTCGACGCGGGCGATCGCCTGCGCCTCCAGTTCTACTACAAGGACGGCCTCACCCTGGCCAGCATCGCCGCGCTGGAGCGCGTCGGCACCACCACGGTGTTCCGCCGCCTCACCGCGGCGGCCAACAAGGTGCTGGCCGCCGTCAGGTCCGATCTGGCCGCGCGCCTGCACATGTCGTCGCAGAGCATGGACAGCATGATCCGCCTGGTCATGCAGGACCTCGAGCTCGACGTCAGCCAGGCCCTCGGCGGCGGCCAGGGCGCGCAGCCGCTCGAGTGACGAGGATGTCCGTGAACGGCGTCGTCGATCGTCCCTCGGCGCCGCCGATCTCGCTGATCGACGGGACCATGGCCTGGGCCAGCATGAGGAGGATGTCGCTCGTGTTCTGCCTGGTCGCCGAGCGGAAGTGGATGCCCGGATGGACGAGCTGCCCGCCGCCCGAGCCCGCCACGACGATCGGCTGATCGAACGTGCTGTGGCTCCAGCCCTCGCCGCAGTCGCTGCACAGGAGCAGCATCGAGCTGGCCAGGAGGTTGCCGGCGCCCTCCTCGGTGTCGCGCAGCATCCGGCACAGGTTCGCGAACTGCTGCACGTTCCACACGATGGTCTGGCCGAGCTGGTCCCGGAAGGTGTCCGGGTCGTGGCTCATGACGTGCTGCTCGTCGGTCTGACCCAGGTGGCCGTACACCGTGTGGCCGACGCCGCCGGTCAGCATGTAGCTGGCCACGCGCGTCAGGTCGCAGGACCAGGCGTAGACCAGGAGGCGGCTCATCGCCTGCGACGCCTGCTCCATCGGCTCCAGACCGTCGACGTCGGCGTTGTCCTCGGTCTCCTGCTCCGGCGTCGCGCACAGCGGCGGCTCCCGCTCGATCAGCGTCTGGAGCTCGTCCACGCCCTCGAGGTGGGCGGCCAGGCGCTGTCGGTCGGCCGCGCCCAGCTTGCGCTCCAGCGCGCGCGCGTCCTCGCGCACCGCGTCCAGCACGCGGATGCGGGCCGGGCCGCGCGGGTCCTCCGGCGGCACGAACGAGCCGAACAGGTCGTTCCACACCCGGGCCGGGCTGTAGGTCGGCGGCAGCGGCTCGGTGGTCGACTTGTGCGAGATGTAGCGCATCGTGGTGTCCTCGTCGGTGGACACCCGCTTCGACACGCCGAGCTGGATCGAGGGCGGCACGTGGCCGGTGTCGAGCGCGCCGGCGATCACCTGGTCGATCGAGGGCCCGCCGAACCTGGACTCGAGCCCGCCCAGGTACTCGAACGGGTAGCCCGACAGCATGCCGGCGGCGCCCTCGTGGTGCGTGATCTTGAACTCGAGCTTGTTCTCGAACCCGGTCAGCACGCTGCAGTAGTCGGCCACCTCGGCGTCGAACAGCGGCTGCAGCTGCGGTGTGGGCTGCCACCCGGGCCCCTGGGTGGCCGGGATCCACTGGTCCCACAGGACGCCGTTGCCGAAGAAGAAGGTGGCGAAGCGGACCGGCAGCGGCGCGCCGCCCGACAGCGCGTCGCCGTGCGTGTTCAGCATCGCCTCGAGCGGCGGCAGCGCCACCGAGCAGAGCGCGCCCCCGGCCAGCCCGCGCAGGAGCGCGCGTCGATTCAGCACGAAGGGCATGTCACTCCTCCTCCTCCTCCTGCGGGGCCGCGTAGCGGAAGCCCGGGCTGGCCACCAGGTCGAGCAGCAGCTGGCGCACGCGGTAGCCCGACGCGGCGAACGACCCCGTCAGGTCGTCGACCAGCGGCAGCTCGTAGGGGCCCTCCACGTGGGCGGTGGCGTGGCGGTAGAGGTTCTCGACCCAGCAGCGGTTGACCTCGTCGACCCCGACCAGCAATTCGGCCAGGCCGGCCAGCCCGTCGAACGTGCCCACGTCCTCGACCTCGCCGGTCACGTCGAGCGCCATGCCGCGGTCCTCGTCCCGCCACCCGCCGATCGCGTCGAAGTGCTCGAGGCCCAGGCCGATGGGATCCATGAGCGCGTGGCAGCCGGCGCAGGCCTCGTCCTTCATGTGACGGCCGAGCTTCTGGCGCATGGTCTCCGGCTGGCCCGGGTCGGCCGGCAGCTTGGGAACGACATCGGGCGGCGGCGGCGGCACCTCGCGGCACAGGAGCCGCTCGATGACGAAGCGGCCGCGCCGGGTGGGCGAGGTCTGCCCCGGGTGGGCGTGCGCGGCCAGAAATCCGGCCTGGCCGAGGATCCCGATCCGGCCGCCGTCGGCCGGCAGATCGCGGCGCTCGAACGCCTCCGGGTCGTCGGGCGGCGCGACCCCGTAGAGCGCGGCCAGGTCGGCGTCGACGTAGGCGTAGCGGGCGGTCAAGAGCTCGTGGTAGTCGGAGTCCTCGTCCCACACGATGTGGTCGAGCAGCTCGAGCGCCTCCTGGCGCATCGACGCCGCCAGGTGGGAGTCGAACGCCGGGTACTTGCCCGGGTCCTTGGACAGCCCGGTCAGCTCGCGCAGCCGGAAGCGCTCCTCGTAGAACGCCTCCAGCGCGCCCCGCCCCTGCCCGCCGTCGAGCATCGCCTCGGCCGCGGCCCGCACCCCGCCGGCGTCGGCCAGCGCGCCCTTCTCGGCCAGGTCGAGGAGCTCCTCGGACGGCGCCGTGTCGAGCAGGAAGAAGGACAGGCGCGACGCCATCTCGTAGCCGGTCAGGCGCACGCGCGACGGGTCGTCGGGATCCGGCTCGCCGGTCTCGATCTGGTAGAGGAAGCTGGGCGACTGCAAGAGCGCCGAGATGACGTACGAGGCGCCGGTGTAGAAGCTGTCGAAGTCGGCCGCGGTGGCCGCGCCCAGCGCCGCGTAGCGGGCCACCTCGTCCTGATCGAGCGGGCGGCGGAGCGCGCGCCGGCCGAAGCGCTCGACGAACGTCTCCATGCATGCGGCGTCGCCCGGCCCGCTCGGCTCGCAGTCGAGGTAGGGCGAGAGCACGCCCAGGTCGACGATGGCCCGCTCGGCGATGGCGCGGGCCGAGTCCTCGTAGCGCTTGATCGCGACCGCGGGCGCCGCCACCTCGGCCGCGCCGATCGACTCGAAGCCGCGCGAGACCAGGTTCTCGGGCGGCTCGGCGGCGCCCGCCACCTCGTCGCCGAGGAGCGCGCGCACCGAGTTGACGTACTGCCGGTCGAGAAGCCGGCGCATGCGAAGGGGCGCCAGCTCGACCCGCGGGCCGGCGTCGGGGCCGCCGCCATCGTCATCTCCGTCGCCGTCGCCCCACGTGCTGGACGGGCCGCATGCAGGGAGGAGCGACGCGGCCAGCAGGGTCAGCGCCAGGGCCAGCGCCGGCGTCCTTGCGAGAGTGGGGCACGTCATCGAAGCCTCCGCCGCGTCGGCGTGCAGCTTGTAGGCAGGGGGTGTGCCAGCGGCGCTCGCTGCGGAGGCAGGTCGCCGGCCGTGGCTTTTCAGCTTCTTGGCCCCCACCTCGGGCGCGCTCGTCGGCAAGAATCTGCAGCCCCCGATGGGCGCCTGCGGAGCGCACACCTCACGAAATCGTTCTCATCCGGCACATTCTGGCAGTGGCTTCGCCCTCCGAGTGCGCGCGCGGGCATCCGGATGTCGCGCGGTCCATGGTATCCGTGCGTCTGCCATGCGCGCACGCGAGTTCGACTACGCCCTCGTGGGCGGGGGACTGCAGAATGCGCTCATCGCGCTGGCCCTCGCCGCACGCGAGCGACCCCCGCGGATCGCGCTCATCGAGCGCGCCGGCCGGCTGGGCGGCAACCACACCTGGTGCTTCCACGAGGACGACGTCGCGCCGGCCGACCGCGGCCTGGTCGCGCCGCTGGTCGCCGCCAGCTGGCCCGGCCACGAGGTGAGGTTCCCGACCCTCACGCGCCGGCTGGGCGGAGCCTACTCGGTGATCCCGTCCGACCGCCTCGACCAGGTGGTGCGAGCGCGCGTCGAGGCCTTGCCGGGCGCCGCCCTCTTCCTCGGTCAGGGCGCGCGCGCGGTCGAGGCGCACCGGGTGGCTCTGGACGGCGGCGAGGAGATCGCGGCGCGCGTGGTCATCGACGCGCGCGGGCCCGACGCCGGAAGCGCGCCGCGCGGCGCCGGCTTCCAGAAGTTCCTCGGCCTCGAGCTCGACCTCGCCCGCCCGCACGGGCTGCGCGAGCCGATCCTGATGGACGCCACCGTGCCGCAGCTCGACGGCTACCGCTTCGTCTACGTCCTGCCGCTGGCGCCGACCCGCGCGCTGGTCGAGGACACCTACTTCTCCGACTCGCCCGCGCTCGACCGCGATGCGCTGCGCGAGCGGGTCATGGAGTACGCGCGCGCCAGCGGCCTGGAGCCGCTGGCCGCGGTGCGCGAGGAGACCGGAGTCCTGCCCATGCCGTGGCAGGCGAGCGGCGCGCCCCGCCCGGGCGCGAGCCCGCTGGTGGCCGGCTACCAGGGCGGCTGGTTTCACCCGGCCACCGGCTACTCGCTGCCGGTCGCGGTCCGGCTGGCCTCGCTGGTCGGCGCGCTGCCGGCCGAGGCGCTGTTCGGCGGCGCGCTGGCCCGGCTGGCCGAGCGCGTGCGGCGCCAGGCCAGCTTCTTCTGCCAGCTCAACCGGCTCCTGTTCCGCTGGTTCGCGCCCGCCGAGCGCTGGCAGGTGTTCGCCCGCTTCTACCAGCTGCCCGAGCCGACCATCCGGCGCTTCTACGCCCTCGACCTGGGCGCGCTCGACCGGGCGCGCATCCTGGTCGGCCGGCCGCCGCGCGGGCTGTCGTTGCGCGCGCGCCTGGCCCACTCGTCGGGCGGGGGCGCGCCGTGAACGTCCTCGAGCTCATCGCGCACCGCTTCCGCGAGCGGCCCGGCGACGGCGACAGCGCCGATCCGGACCTGGGAGCGATGGACGGCGAGCCGGTCCTGCCCCGCCGCCTGTGGGAGCGCGCGCTGCTCGGGCCGGCGTGCGAGTTCCTGCGCCGCCCGGGCAAGGGGCTGCGCGGGCGGCTGGTCGAGTCGGGCTGGGCGCTGGCCGGCGGCGGACCGGAGGGCCCACCGGCCGAGCTGCCGGGCCTGGTCGAGCTGCTCCACGCCGGCTCGCTCATCATCGACGACATCCAGGACGGCTCCGACGAGCGGCGCGGCGCGCCGGCGCTGCACCACACCCACGGGACCGCGGTCGCGCTCAACACCGGCAACTGGATGGTGCTGCTCCCCATCCACCTGCTCGGCCAGATCGATCTGCCCGAGGCGCGGGCGCGCGCCGCGTGCGACCGCGTGGCCGCCACGCTGGTCAGCTGCCACCAGGGACAGGCGCTCGACCTCCTGCCCATCGGCGATCTCGAGCAGAGCGAGGTGGCCGGCGTGGTGGCGATGAGCACGCTGCTCCGCACCGCCAGCTTGACCGAGCTGGCCGCGGTGCTGGGCGGGCTCGCGGCCGGCGCCGAGCCGCCGGTGGTCGACGCGCTGGCCGACCTCGGCCGCGAGCTCGGGCGCGCGCTCCAGATGCTCGACGATCTCGGCGGGCTGGTCTCGAGCGAGCGCCGGGGCAAGGGCATGGAGGACCTGCGCCAGGGGCGTCCGACCTGGGCCTGGGCGTGGGCGTCGGAGCGCGAGGCGCCGGCCGACTACGACGCGCTGCGCGCCCTGTCGCGGCGCGTGGTCGCCGGCGGCGAGCCGGAGCCGCTGCGCGCGCGCCTGGCCGGCTCCGTCGAGGGCATGGGGCGCGAGCGGGCGCGGGCGGCGCTGCGCCGGGCGTGGGCGCGCCTGTCGGACCGGTTCCCGCCGTCGCGCGCGCGCGACGAGATCGCCGCCGACCTCGCCCGCGTGGAGCGGAGCTATGGCTGAGGGCGCGCGCGCCGCGGTGGTCGGCAGCGGCTTCGGCGGGCTGGCGGCGGCCATCCGCCTGCAGGCGGCCGGCCTGTCGACCGTGCTGTTCGAGGCGCGCGACCTCGCGGGCGGGCGGGCCTACGTCTACCGCGATCAGGGCTTCACCTTCGATGCCGGGCCAACCGTCATCACCGCGCCCGACTGTCTGGAGGAGCTGGCGTCGGCGGCCGGGCGCCGGCTGGCCGACTACGCCGAGCTCCTGCCGGTCGACCCGTTCTATCGCCTGGTCTGGCCCGACGGCGACACCTTCGACTACGCCGGCGACGAGGATGCCATGGTTGCCGAGATCTCCCGCCGTCACGCGCCCGACGGCGACGGCTACCGGCGCTTCGTCGACTACAGCCGCCGCGTGTTCGAGACCGGCTACACCGAGCTGGCCGCGACGCCGTTCCTGCGCTTCGCCGACATGGTGCGCGTGGCGCCGCATCTGGTGCGGCTGCGCGCCGACCGTCCGG
>DATFRY010000202.1:0-2743 GCA_035262925.1 Kofleriaceae bacterium
GGATAGCCGACGGGCCATGCGGCGGCGCGCGACGGCAACCACATGTGTGCGATCGGAACATCCGGCTCGCGGGACGTCCCACTGCACGTCGCACTGATCGCCCGTGCCCTCGAGCACGGGGCGCCGCCGCTTATCAGAAGATCCAGCAGGCGCTCGGCGCGGCCATTCGCTTCAGCAGCAACGTCTACTGCAACGTGAATGCAATTTCCGCATTCGATGACCGATGCGGCGACCTTGCGCGGCCCGGCCCCGTCGACCGCGTCGACCGCCGCCGCCGTTCATCGCCGCCTCGAGCGTCTCCGCGACGGCTGCTGATATCGAATCGACAACGGGGCGAGGTCGAGGCCCTCGACCGAGCGCGATCGACCTCGCCGGACGAATGGAACGGCGTTGTCGACGGCTGACCGGCCGCGCCCGATTCGCGGCCGGTCGCTCACACTGGAGTATCTACTTCTCCGACTTGGCGCTCGCCCAGTAGCGCATTGCGCGCTTTGCGCCCTTCACTTTGAGCATTCCGGCGGCGCGGAGTTTCTTCAACGCGGACTTTGGATCCGCCTCGACGCCGCGGCCAATCTCCTCCGTCCTCAAACCCGGGTTGCTCTTCACGTAGGCGAGCACCTGTTCCTCGCTCCCCTGCCCGCTGGCCCGCGCAGCGCGCCCCGCTCCGTTCGCCTTGCGTCCGGGTCGGCCCGCCGCCCTGGACGTGCCCGCGAGCGCCTCGACCACCATTCCGGAAATGCGAGCCAGCAACTCCTGACGAGTCCCGGCTGGAAGATTACCGATTGCCCTGATGATTGTTTCAGTGTCCATAAAACTGTAGCCCTTCCTGCTCAACGAAAAGGCCACGGTAGCATCAGTGCATTGAGAGTTGTCAAGTTGAGCACAGCTCGGACCTCCTGGTCATGGAGGACGACAGACACCAAAACTGACTGCGCCGATCCACGGGCCACCTCGCAATCCTCAATTGACGAACAACTATACTGCCGAGATTGCGGCTCAAACTGCCGCGGCGCCCCCCGCGGGGCGCACCTCGACCAGACGCCCCAACACTGGCAAGTGGATCCAGGTGGACGCGACCTCGTGCCCGGTCGCCGCGCGGATCGCGCTGGCATATCCGGCCAGCTGCCCCGAGCAGGAGAGGGCCCGGTCGAGCGTCACATCCTCGTCGCCCGTAAATGTCTTGTGATCGATGAGCGTGATGCCGGCGCGCGAGCGCACGATGAGGTCGGCGGTCCCGGCCACCACCGTGCCGGCCGCCTGTCGCTCGGCGACCGGCCACTCGCGATGCAGGCGCGCGCGCGGAAAGCGGGTCTCCAGCCAGCCCCACAACCGTGAGGCGCACGCGACCAGATCGGCCGCATCGAGGCTGCCGGCGACGCCGAATCGCTCGAGGAGGCCGGTGGCCATGCGGCGCCGCTCCTCGCCAGAGCGCCGCGCCCGGTCGGCCGCGAGGAACCCATGGACGGCCTCGCCGACGGCCTGCATGCAGGGCCGGCCGCGAAGAGGGATGCCTTCACCGAGGGCGACGATCTCGCCGAGCGAGCATGTGACCGCGGCCAGGGCCGACGGCGACTGGCGCGCGCGCGGGCGCACTCGTGGCGAGCGCCCCATTGTGATTGCTCCCGGGACCGGCGCCGCCGCGACTGGCTCGCCGGGCTCCCTGGGGCCGACGCCGACCACGAGCTTCATGCCCGCCCACGAGACTCGCTCCTCGCCGGCGACCGCGGCGTCCGGTTCACCGATGAGGGCAGGGTCGATGTTCGCCAGCACGCCGAGCAGCCCGCCGAGGAGCTTGCCGCGCTCGGCGGCCAGGATGAGCCGGTCGCGCGCGCGCGTCCATCCCACGTAGAGGACGCGCAGCGCCTCGCGTTCGGCCCGCATGACGAGAGACGCGTGAGCGCGCGAGGCCTCGAACGCGTTTCGCACCGGGCCGTTCTGCTGGGCGTTGGTGTACGGATTGGGCCAGAAGCGGATCCATCGCCCACCGAGCGGGTCCGACACGCGGAACGCCTCGCGGTCGCTCATCACGTGCGCGCCGTGCGCCTGCGGCTCTCTGAGCCCCTCGAGGCCGAAGAGGATGGTGGCCGGCCACTCGAGCCCCTTGGCGCGGTGCCACGTGGACACGGTGACGGCGTCCTCACCGGCGAGCAGCGCCTGGCTGTCGGCGCGACTGCTGTCCCAACCCACGTCGTCGCCGATGGTCTCCAGCTGGTGCAGGAGGCCGACCAGCGTGGCCGGGTCGCCGCTCGCCACCGCCTCCTCGACGTGGACCGTCGCGTGGCTGCGCAGCGCATCGAGGTTGGCCAGCCGCTGCGCCGCATTCCCCCAGCCTGCGCAGTGACGGCGCAGGCCGGTGGCGTCGAGCACCGCGTCGAGCGCCGCGACCGGCCCCAGGTCGCGGCCGCGCTCGCGGGCGGCCAGGACGGCGACCACCGTCGGATCGTCGCGCAGCGCGGCGCTCGCGGGTGCGCCCAGGGCTCGGTTCACCAGCCCGTCGAGATCCTCGGGGTGCGATACGAGCCGGCAGATCTCGGCGGCGGCCAGCGAGTCGCCGGGGTCCACCCACAGGCGCAGCCCGGCCACGAGGAGCTGGCCCTCCGCGGTGTCGAGGAGACCCATGCGCGGCACCACCGCCGGCACGCCGAGCGCGCCCAGCGCCTCGGCGACCTCCTGGCACTGCTTGTTGGTCCGGCACAGGACCGCCAGGTCGGCGTGGAGCGCGGCGCGCACCGCCCCGGTGTCG
>DATFRY010000203.1:0-9357 GCA_035262925.1 Kofleriaceae bacterium
CGCGAGCGCGTGCAGTTCGATCGCCCGATCGGCGCGTTCCAGGCGGTCAAGCACCCGCTGGTCGATGTCCTGATCGCGGTCGAGCGGGCGCGCTCGCTCGCCCTCGGCGCGGCCGCCGCTCTCGGCCACGCCCCGCCCGGCGAGGCGATGCGCGCGGCGCGCATGGCCAAGGTCGCCGCCGAGCAGGCGCTGCTTCACGCCTCGGATCGCGCGGTGCAGCTCCACGGCGGCTTCGGCTTCACATGGGACTGCGACGCGCACCTCTACTTCAAGCGCGCGCTGGCCGGCGCCGCGACCTGGGGCGACGCGCTCCATCACCGCCGCGCGCTGGTCGCGGACCTTCGCCGCGCGGCAGGCCTCGGCGCGGGGGGCGCGCCATGAGCCCCATCGACACGGGTGGCCGCACCGGCGGCGACGGCGGCGACGGCGGCGGCGAGAGCGGCGGCGGCACGGGCGGCAAGGACGGCGGCGACAGCGGCGCGCCCGGCCTCGACCAGCTGCGCGAGGAGCTCGGCGCGGTCGACCGCGAGCTGCTCGAGCTGGTGGCGCGGCGGCTCGACCTGTCCTCCGCCATCGGGGCCTACAAGCGACAGAGCGGCATCTCCACCCGCGACTACGGCCAGGAGCGCGACGTGGTGGAGCGGGCGCGCGCGGCGGCGCGCGCGCTCGGCGTCTCGCCCGACGTGGCCGAGGAGATGGTGCTCCTGCTCATCCGATCGTCATTGACCGTGCAGGAGCGCGAGGGCGTGGTCCAGGCCGGCGCCGGCACGGGTCGGCGGGTCCTGGTCATCGGCGGCGCCGGCAAGATGGGGCGCTGGTTCGTCCGCTTCCTGTCGTCGCAGGGCTTCACCGTCGAGATCGCCGACCCGGTCGGCCGCCTGGCCGGCCACGTCTCGCACGGCGACTGGCGCGCCGTCGAGCTCGATCACGACATCGTCGTGGTGGCGGCGCCGCTGCGCGCGTCGGCCGCCATCCTCGAGGAGCTGGCCACCCGACCGCCGCGCGGGCTGGTGTTCGACATCGGCTCGCTCAAGAGCCCGCTGCGCGCCGGGCTGCTCGCCCTGCGCGCCGCCGGCGCGCGCGTCACGTCGGTGCACCCCATGTTCGGCCCCGACACCGAGCTCCTGTCCGGCCGCCACGTGCTGTTCATCGACCTCGGCCACCCCGACGCCACCCGCGAGGCCCGCGAGCTGTTCGCCTCGACCATGGCGATCACCCCCGAGATGGACCTCGAGTCGCACGACCGCCTCATCGCGTACGTGCTGGGCCTGTCGCACGCGCTCAACATCGCCTTCTTCACCGCGCTGGCCGAGAGCGGCGAGGCGGCCCCGTTCCTGGCCAAGCTGTCGAGCACCACGTTCGACGCGCAGCTCGACGTGGCGAGTCGGGTCGCGGGCGACAGCCCCAACCTCTACTTCGAGATCCAGTCGCTCAACGACTACGGCGGCGAGTCGCTGGCCGCGCTGCTCTACGCGGTGGAGCGCGTCCGCTCGGTGGTGCGCGCCGGCGACGAGAAGGGCTTCGTCTCGCTCATGGAGCGCGGCCGCGCCTACCTGAGCGGCCGCCCGTCGGGGGGAGACGCTCCGCCGTGACCGACGGGAGGGCCCGCTCCCACGCCGGGCCAGGAAGCTGGCCGACCGCTCGCGTGTCCGCCGGCGGCCGGCGCGCTCGAATGAGCTCGGCCCGGCGCGGCTCCGTCGTCTAAGCTACGCCGGTGGAGCTCACGGTCTTTCCAGATCCACCGTCGTTCGAGCGCGCCGCGCGCGACTTCCTGGCCGCGCACGAGGCCGAGAACAACCTCCTCATCGGCATGACCGCCACGCTCATCGAGCGGCCCGATGCCTACGGCGAGAGCCCGCCCTACCTGGCGATCGTGCGCGGTGACGCCGGACAGGTGGCGCTTGCCGCCCTGCGCACGCCGCCGCACAACCTGGTCGTCTCGGCCGCGACCGACCCGTCGGCGCTGTCGGCGCTGGCCGCCGACGTCAAGAGCCGCACGCCGTCCCTGCCCGGCGTGCTCGGGCCGGCGGCGACAGCCCGCGCCTTCGCCGAGGTGTGGGAGCGCGCGACCGGAGAGGGCCCGGCCGCGGAGCGCGCCGAGCGCATCTACGAGCTCACCGCCGTCATCCCGCCGCGCCCCGCGCCGGGCCGGCTGGTCCGGGCGACCGAGGCCGACCGCGAGCTGCTGATCGACTGGATGGATCGCTTCAACGTCGAGGCGCACGGGCACAGCGACCGCCGCCGCGCGCATGCCGGCGTCGAGCACCGCCTGGCCAGCCGCACCGGCGGCCTCTACCTCTGGGTCGATGGCGAGCCGGCGTGCATCGCGGGCGCGGCCGGTCCGACGGCGACCGGCATCCGCATCGGTCCGGTGTACACGCCGCCCGATCGCCGCCGCCGCGGCTACGGCAGCTCGTGCGTCGCGGCGCTCAGCCAGGCGCTGCTCGACTCCGGCCGCCAGCGCTGCTTCCTCTTCACCGATCTGGCCAACCCGACCTCGAACGCGATCTACCAGGCGATCGGCTACAGGCCGGTGTGCGACATGGCCGAGATCGAGATCGGCCGCCCCCCGCCCCCGCCCATCATGCCGCCCCCACCGATCATGCCGCCCTCACCGTCTCGAGGATGAGCGCGCGCATCGCGCCCGCGCCCTTGCTCGCCGAGCCGGCGCGCCCGACCAGGTGATAGGTGATGGCCGGCGCCCCGGCCAGCGGGCGCGCGACCATGCCGCGCGGCGGCGGGCAGAAGTCGTTGACCACCGCGATGCCGACGCCGTAGCGGGCGAACTGCAGCATCAGCTCCCATCCGGTGGCCTCGACCGCCACGCTCCACGACACCCCCGCGGCCTCGAGGAGCTGCGCGAGCATGACCCGGTGCGGGCTGCCGGCCGGCGCCACGACCAGGGGCTCGCCCGCCAGGTCGGCCGGCCCCACCGAGCGCCGGCGAGCCAGGCGGTGCGATCGCGGCACCACGACGCGTTGGCCGACCTCGCGGAGCGGCACCGACTCGAGGTCGGCCGGCACGGCGTCTCGCGCCAGCGCCGCCACGCCCAGGTGAGCGCGCGCCTCGCGCACCGCCTCGATCGCGTCCGGCGCCGACATGGCGACCAGGCGGAGCGGCCAGGTGTGCTTGGGGAAGCGCCGGATGGCCGGCCCGAGCAGGTAGAGGAACGCGCCCTGGCCCGACGCGAGGACGACCGGCCCCGAGCGGGGCTGCCCGCGCAGCTCCTCGAGGACCGAGCGCCCGCGCTCCGCCACCTCGCGCCCGAACGCGGCCAGCTGGCGGCCCTCCGGGGTCAAGAACAGCGCGCGGCCGACGCGCCGGTAGAGCGGCCGGCCGACCGCCTCGCCCAGCTTCTTGATCTGCATGTGCAGCGCCGGCTGCGAGATGTGGAGGCGGGCGGCCGCGTGGGTGAAGTTGAGGTGCTCCGCGAACGCCACGAACGCGAACAGCTGCTCGTAGTTCACGCGCCAACTATAATCTGACGTGATAGTCGGCCGGAAGATGCGAGTTCCGCGCGAGCGCCGGCGCGGGTAGCCTGTCGCCAGGAGAATCGAGATGGACGACGTCAGGAACCACCCGCGCCTCGCCGAGGCCTTCCAGCAGCTCGCCGGGGTGCGGCTCAACCCGCGCCGGCACACCGCGCCCAGCGCGCTCGCCCACTCGGAGGCGGTCGCCGCGTGCGCGGCCGCGCTGGCCCGGGCCAACGGCCTCGGCGAGGGCGAGGTGCGCCTGCTCGAGGCGCTGGGCCTCGTGCACGACATCGGCAAGATCACCGGCACCGCCCGGCCGGAGCGCTCGCTCGAGGTCCTGCGCGAGCGCGGGGTCGACGATCCGCAGCTCCTCGCCCTGGTCGCGTGCCACGACACCAACCTGCCCTGGTACCTCTCGCACGCGCGCGGGCAGCCGCCGTCGGACAGGGCGTGGCGCCGGCTGGCCGCGCAGGTCGACATGCGCCTGCTCTGCCTGTTCATGGTGGCCGACCGGTGCGACGCGCCGCCCGGGTGGCGGCGCAACGCGCCGTGCGCCTGGTTCCTGGCCGAGGCGCGCCGGCGCGGCCTCGTCCCGGACCTCGCGCTCGACCTGCCCGACCTGCCCAGCGAGGTGAGCGCCGGCGGCGCGCTGGTGCGCGAGCGCGACGGGACGCGCGAGCTGCTGCTCATCCGCGTGCGCGAGCGCGGCTACGAGCTGCCCAAGGGACACATCGAGTGGGACGAGCTGCCCGAGGACGCGGCAGCGCGCGAGGTGCGCGAGGAGGCCGCCGTCGAGTCGCCGCTCGCCGTCGGGCGCGAGCTCGGCTGCCTCGACTACCCGGTCGGTGACGGCGCGCATCGCCGCCTCAAGCGCGTGCGCTACTTCGCGATGACGACCGCGGACGCGGGGACCGGGGCGGCCGCCAGCCCGCTCGCGCTCGGCCCGCTGCCGCCCGCCACCCGCGAGCGCCGGTGGGCGAGCGCCGCCGAGGTCGACGCGATCGAGCTGGTCGAGGACTCGCTCCGCCCGATCCTGGCCGCCGCGCTGGCCGGCGCCTGATCCGTCGGCGCCCGGCCGGACGCGCACGCGGCACGCGAGCGGCGGCGCGACGTCCCACCCGCGCCGGCCCCCTACGCGTCGTCCGGAAACGCGATGTACCCGGGCGGGACCCGGTCGGTCAGCCAGACCCCGTTGGCCGATAGATAGAACGTGTGCCCGTCGCGGTGCATCGCGCCGGCCGCGACCCGCAGCACCACCGCTCGGCCGCGTCGCCCACCGACGGCGCGCGCGGTCGCCTCGTCGGGCGAGAGGTGCACGTGGTGCCGCCCCATGCGCTCGAGCCCGGCCGCGCGGATGGCCGGCAGGCTGGCCGCGACCGTGCCGTGAAACAGGAGCTCGGGCGGCGCCGCCGGCGCGTAGCCCAGCTCGACGCCCACCGAGTGGCCCTGGCTGGCCCGCACCCGGCGACCGTCGTCGCTGATGGCGAACCGGCGCTTCGGACTGGTCGCCACGATCGCGTCCAGCACCTCGCGCGTGAGCGGCCGCCCGTGCGCGCGGCACCGCTCGAGCAGCTCATCGATGTCGGCCCAGCCGCTGCGATCGAGCGCGATGCCGATCGCGCCCGGATCGTGGCGCAGGACGAAGCTGAGGAACTTGCTCAGCCGGGTGAGCGCTCTCGAGTCCATGCCGGCGGCGGCGCGGCCGCGCCCGCCAGGCTATCACCCCGAGCGGCCACGCGAGGACGCGCCTCGCTTCAGCGCGCGATCGACAGGGCGATGGCCGACAGGCCATACAGCGCGAGGAGGACGGCGATCTGGTGGACGGTGCGCGAGCGGAGGAGTCTCATGGTGGGCCTGAGCCACCCGCTATCAGGCCCGCGCCGCCGCCGCCAGTTTTCGGCAACACGAGCTCGGCCCGACCGGGCGCGAGCACGAGGCGGCCGCCGTGCGTCTCGGCCACCGCCCGCGCCAGCCACAGGCCGAGGGCCGGGCTCCCCGGCGACAGCGCCTCGAGCAGCCGGTCGAACGCCACGAACACGAGGTCAGACTCCGCTTCCGGCAGGCCCGGCCCGCGGTCGCACACCGCCACGCGCGCGATCGCCTCGGACTCGTCTCCGCCCGACACCTCGATCTCGATCGGGTGGCCGGCGCCGCCATTCATCGCCGCCAGGAGGAGCGATCCGATCGCATGCTCGACGCGCGCCACGTCCCAGCGCCCCATCACCGGCCGCGCGGCGAGCACGCGGGCGATGCACCCGACGCGGGCCAGCTCGTCGGCCAGGCGGTCGATCACGCGCCCGGCCAGCACGGCCAGGTCCGCGGCCTCGGGGTGGATCGCAAGCCGCCCGCCCACCGCGCGGCCGAGATCGACCATCTCGTCGACGATCCACGCCAGCCGCCGGGCCGAGCGGCGCACACGGTGGGCGCGTGCGTCGATGGCGTCGGCGCTCCCACCCTGGCGCGCCAGCATCGCCAGCGCGTCGACCTGCAGCTGCACCGCGGTGAGCGGCGACCGGAGCTCGTGCCCGACGAGGCGAAAGAACTCGTCGCGCATGCGAAGTGCGTTCTCGGCGGCGTGCAGCGCGCTCAGCAGCTCCGCTTTGGTGCGATCGTCGCTCATCGGAGGCTCTCGCGCATCGCGTCAGCTTGCTCTCGCAAGTGTTGCCCAGACTACGCCTGACCGAATGATTGTGATCGCCGCGATATCGTCTTAGTCTGGCATTGATGAGTTCTCCAGCCCGGGGAGAGCTCGATCGACCGGAACCGATCCAGACTCTTGCGATCCTCCTGGTCGAGGACGAGCCGGAAATCTCTGAACCCATCGCCGAGGCACTCCGGCGAGAAGGCCACCATCTGACGGTGGTGTCTCACGGGGACCGCGCGCTCAAGCGCCTGGACGAAGAGGTCTACGATCTCCTCGTATGCGACATCCGCCTACCCGGTGCGGATGGCCTGAGCATCTTCCGCAAGGTACGCGAGCAGCAGCCGGACGCGAAGGTGATCCTGATGAGCGCCTACGGCTCGGTCGCCGAGGCGGTCGCCGCGGTCAAGGATCGCGCGGTCGACTATCTGGCCAAGCCGTTCGCCATGAGCGAGCTCCTGAGCGCGGTGCACCAGGTCGGCGAGGAGCGCCGCCTCGCGCGCAGCCTGGCCCACGCGCGCGAGCGGGTCGACTCCTACGAGGGCGCGGCGATCATCATCGGCGAGACGCCGGCCATGGTGTCGCTGGTGGCCCGCATCCGCGCGGTGGCCGACAGCGACGCGCCGGTCCTCATCACCGGCGAGACCGGCACCGGCAAGGAGCTGGTCGCGCGCGCGCTGCACGCGCAGAGCTCGCGCCACGGCAAGCCGTTCGTCGACGTCAACTGCGCCGCGTTCCAGGACACGCTGCTCGAGGCGGAGCTCTTCGGCCACGAGCGCGGCGCCTTCACCGGGGCCGAGCGCCGGCGCGACGGCCGCTTCCGCACGGCCGACGGAGGGACGCTGTTCCTCGACGAGGTGGGAGAGATGTCGCCCAGCGCGCAGGCCAAGATGCTGCGCTCGCTGCAGGACGGCAGCTTCCAGCCGCTGGGCTCGAGCACGACCATCTCCGTCGACGTCCGCACCATCGCGGCGACCAACGTCGATCTGCGCTCGCGCATCGCCGAGGGCAGGTTCCGCGAGGACCTCTTCTACCGGCTCAAGGTCTTCCACCTGCACGTGCCCGCGCTGCGCGAGCGGCGCGCCGACCTGCCGCTCCTGGCCGAGTACTTCTGCCGCCAGCTGGCGGCCGGGGCGGAGGGCGCGCCGGCGGCGAGCGACAGGCGGCGCGCGCCGGTCATCACCCCGCGGGCCTGGGCCGCGCTCTCGCACTACCGCTTTCCCGGCAACGTCCGCGAGCTCAAGCACGCGCTTCGCCACGCGCTCGTGCTGTCCAGCGGCGGCGACATCGACCTCGATCACCTCCCCGAGGAGGTGCGCGGTCGCTCGAGCCCGGAGGCGCGCGGCAGCGGCAGCGTGCCCGTGGTCGGCCCGGCGTCGCTGCAGCCGCTCGAGGCGGCGCAGCGGCAGTTCGAGCGCGAGTACCTGCTGCGCGCGCTGCGCGAGGCGGACTGGAACCGCACGCGAGTCGCGCAGCTGCTCGGCATCTCGCGCAAGACGCTGTGGCAGAAGCTGCGCCGGCTCGGCATCGACGCCGGCTCCGACTGACGAGCGGGTGCGCTGTCCGCGCGGCCTCCGAGGGTCGACCCCTCGAGCGCGCCTCGGCCCCGCCTGCGCCTGGTTCGCGACGCGGTTCGCGGTTCAATGTGTTTCCCCTCGAGGGCACGTGATCGGCGTCGCGTCCGTCTCGCGTTCCATCAGGGTAACGGCTCCAGTCGCGAACTAGCGAGAAGCGCGGGCCGAGCGGCGCTGGCACCACACTTGAACCAAAGATTTCCTCATGAGGGTACGGCCTGCACCCCCTCAGTGGGATGACGCTGTCTCTTCCATCTGGCTGGAGGCCGAATCGAGCGAGCGAGGCGAGCTGGAGGGGACCGACACCGAACCGGGCACGGGCGGCGAGAGCGAGGGGCGCGGCGCCTTCGCCGAGAGATTCGCCGCCGGAACAGGTCAGTTCCACGTGCCCCGGCCGAGGCTCGCCCTGCGCGGGTCACCCGACGATCCGGTCTCGAGCATCATGACGCGAAAGGTCGTCTGCGCTCGCCCGGAGATGGACGCGAGCCTCCTGCGCGCGCGCCTGATCGAGCGCGGCGTGAGCGGGGCACCCGTCGTGGATGACTGGGGACGCGTGCTCGGCGTGGCGACCAAGACCGACCTGGTCGAGCACGAGGTGACCAGTCAGCGCGGACACAAGACCGTCGGCGACATCATGATGCCGCTGGTGTTCACGCTTCCACCCGAGGCGTCGATCGGTCAGGCCGCCGCGCTGATGGCATACGAGGGCGTCCACCGGGTCATCGTCGTCGACGAGAAGGGATGCGTGGCGGGGCTGGTGTCGACCCTCGACATCGCGCGCTGGCTCGGATGGTGCGCGCGCCACCCGACAGGGCTCGAGCGCTGACTGGCTTTTTGTCGTTGCGCATCTTGCTCCGGGAGGTAGAAAGGATTCGAGGAGGGAAAACGCATGGAGAGAGGGCCGCCGGACAACCGGGGCGCTCTTCGCGTGCGGCGAGCGCGTCGAGCGCGGTCCAGCTTCGCGGCGCAGTGATAGGCCTGATCTCCGCACCTGGGTGCGAGAACGACTGGGGACGAGCCAGGTCTCCGAGGTGCGGCGGGCAAATGTCGCGGCTCAACGAGCCGATGGCGCCAGCAAGCGAAGCCCGAGAGAGAGATCGCCGAAGGCAAGCGAGCGAACAACTGAATAGCGCGGCGGGCAGACTCAGAGTCTGCCCGTCGTGCTTTTCGGGGTCCGCTGTCTCGAGCGGGTCAGTCCGCGTCAGTCCTTGATGGACGGCGCGCGGTCCTTGCCGCTCGTGCGCGTGAGCGGGACGCGGCGCTCGGCGCTGCGATTGCCGGGCAGGTTCACGACCTCGTCGCGGTACCCCTTGTGGCGGAGGACGATCGCGATGGGCGCGCTCTGCGGCTCGGTCTGGTAGGTGAAGGGAGTCTCGCCCAGGCGCACGCCGTCGCGCTTGCGGATGACCGCCGCCCCGCGCGGAAGCGAATCGATCTGCAGGGTGATGAGCGCGGTCGGCCGGCGCCGGGTCTCCTTGTCCTCGATCGCGGCCGACTTCGCGTCGGCCGTCGCGGCCTTGTCGTCGGGCTTCGCGTCGTCGACCGCGGGCGCGGCCGCGGCCTTGTCGTCGGGCTTCGCGTCGTCGGACGGCTTCGCGTCGTCGGACGGCTTCGCATCGTCGACTGGCCTGGTGTCGGCGGAGGGCTTCGCGTCGGCGGCCGCGGCCTG
>DATFRY010000204.1:0-3663 GCA_035262925.1 Kofleriaceae bacterium
CGCCGTCGATCCCACGGGGCTCGTGGCCATGGACGTCGGCGCGTCGACCGGCGGCTTCACCGACGTGCTGCTCCGGCGCGGGGCCGCGCGAGTCTACGCGGTCGACGTCGGCTACGGGCAGCTGGCCTGGTCCCTGCGCACCGATCCGCGCGTCGTGGTGCTCGAGCGCGCGAACATTCGACACCTGGATCCGGCCGCCATCCCCGAGCCCTGCCAGCTGGCCGCGATCGACGTCTCCTTCATCTCGCTCACCCTGGTCCTCCCCAGGGTCGCCGCGCTCATGCAGCCGCCGGGCGGCAAGCCGATCATCTGCCTGGTGAAGCCGCAGTTCGAGGCCGGCCGCGACAAGGTGGAGCGCGGCGGCGTGGTGCGCGATCCGGCCGCCCGCGCGGCCGCGCTCGACAAGGTTCGCGCGTTTGCCGCCGCCGCCGCCTTCACCGTCGGGCCCGCCGTCGACTCACCCATCCCCGGACCTGCCGGCAATCTCGAGTTTCTGCTTCTCCTGCACACACCCACCGCCGTGCCGGGGCCCGGTTCGGGCGATGACGCCGCGCCATGAACGAGATAGTCTCTCGACGTGGACATCGAGCTGCGCGCTCTCTCGGCCGACGATCTGCCGCTCGTCCACTCGCTCCTGGCCGACGCCTGCCTCTACGATGAGGCGGCCGAGGTGGCCGAGGAGAAGCTCTTCGGCCCGGGACCGGAGGCGGCGGCGCCCGAGGCGATCGGCGCGTTCGCGCGCGGCCCGGATCGCGCGCGCCTCCCCGACCGCCACCTGCTCGGGGTCGCCGCCAGCTCGGCGCGCTGGGTCCGCCTCCTCGCCGTCCACCCCGACGACCGCGGACGCGGCGTCGGCAGCGCGCTCCTTGCCGCGGTCGAGAGCCGCATCGCCGGCCGCGGCGCGCCGCTCGCCCGCACCCTCGACCAGCCCGGCAACTACCTCGCCCCCGGCATCGACGCGCGCAACCGCCAGACCATCGAGTGGGCCGAGCGGCGCGGCTACCGCCCCCTGCGCGAGAACACCAACCTCCTGCTCCCCGTGGTCGACAACCCGCGGGTGACCCCGGCGCGCGCCGCCGAGCTGGCCCGCCTCGCCGCCGACGCCGGCTACGAGGTGCGCCGCGCCCGCCCGTCCGACCGCGCCGCGCTCCTGCCCCAGGTCGCGCTCGCCTTCTCGCGCGCGTGGGCCTTCGAGGTCGAGCGCGCGCTCGATCAGCGGCCGCCCGCGGTCCATATCGCGGTGACCCGCCCCGGCGGCGAGCTGGCCGCCTTTGCCGCCCACGACGGCAACAACCGCGGCCTGGGCTGGTTCGGCCCCGGCGGCACGCTCGAGCCGCACCGCAAGCACGGCCTGGGCGAGGCGCTCCTCCTCGCCTGCATGGTCGACGTGGCCGCCGCCGGCCTCGAGGTGTGCACCGTGGCGTGGATCGGGCCGCGCGCGTTCTACGAGCGCGTCGCCGGCCCGGCGGGCGAGCGCCGCTTCGTGGTGCTCGGCAAGGACCTCGCGCAGGCGGCGGCCGCATGAGGGCGATGCTCCTCTCGGCCGGCCTGTCCACCCGGCTCGGCGAGATCGGCGACGCGCTGCCCAAGCCGCTCCTGCCGGTGTGCGACATCCCCATCCTGCGCTACGGCGTCGCCCTCCTGGTCGGCCACGACATCCGCGACATCGTCATCAATCTCCACCACAAGGGCGACCTCATCCGCGCCGAGCTGGGCGACGGCAGCGCGTTCGGCGCGCGCATCCGCTACAGCGAGGAGGAGAAGCTGCTCGAGACCGGCGGCGGCCTCCGGCGGGCGCTGTCCCTGCTCGACCCCGACGGGCGCGACGAGCCGTTCCTGTCGATGAACGGCAAGCTCATCTTCGACCTCGACATCGCAGCGCTCGCCGCCCACGTCGCGCGCGATCCGGACGTGCTCGGCACGATGGTGGTGCGCCGCGTGCCCGACGCGACCGCGTGGGGCGCGGTCCGGGTCGAGTCGGACGCGGGCACCGGGCGCGCGCGCGTGCGCGACATCCTGGGCGCGGGCGAGCACATGTTCACCGGCGTGCACGTCACTCGCCCGTCGGTGGTACGCCGCCTGCCCGACGGTCCGGCCTGCATGATCCGCCAGGGCTACCTGCCGTGGATCCGGGCCGGCGAGCAGGTGGGCGCCTTCGAGGCCGGGCCGGTCTACTTCTCCGAGCACTCGCTGCCCGAGCGCTACCTGGGGGCCAACCTCGACCTCGTGGCCGGCCCGCGCCTCCGCCACCCGCCCGGCCCGCTCCACGGCGTGGACAGCAGCGCGCACGTCCATCCGACCGCGATCCTGCGCCGCCCGTTCCGCATCGGGCCGGGCGCGCACATCGGCGCCGAGGCGGTGATCGGGCCGGGCGCCATCGTCGGCGCCCACGCCATCGTCGAGGACGGCACGCACATCGAGCGCGCCGTGGTGTGGTCGCACGCGCGCGCGAGCGGCGTGGTGCGCGACGCCGTGCTCACCTGGTCGGGCCTGGTCCCGATCGCGCCGCGGCCAGGCCCGTCGCCGCATCCGCCCGCGCGCGAGACGCCCGAGGCATCGTAGCACGACAAAGCGATGATGACCCGTGTGCGTTGACCTGGTCGTGGTCGCGGACGTGGGGGTGGTCGTGGACGTTGACGGCGCCGGCGCCGTGGACGTCGGCGCCACCATTGTCGAGTCGGGTTGACGAGCGCGACACGCGGCGCGTCAACGTCCAAGGTGGCGCTCACCTCCACGGCGCCATAACGGCGCCATCAACGTCAACGACCAGGTCGACGTCGACGTCGACGTCAACCTTCGACGAGAATGGCCTCCCGCGCCAGCCTCGGGTGGGCCCGCGTCAGCGTGCGGCCGGCGTGGCCGGCGCCGTCACCGGGGCGCCGGACGCGCAGCCGCGCCTGGCCAGCGCGGCCGTGTCCTCGATGCAGGCGCGGGCGATCGCGCGCGCGTTGTTCTGCACGGCGATGCGGTCGCGCAGGGTCGCGTTGCCCGCGGCCGCCGCGGCGCGGATGTTGAGGTCGAGCGCGCCCGGGCGCGATCGCGCGAGCTCGCACTCGCTCGACAGGTCGGCCACCTCGAGCGCGCACTCGCAGACCTTGTCGACGTAGCCCTGGCACGCCTTGCGACCGCGCTCGGCCTCGTCCGCGCCGATCGGCGGCGGGCCGGCCTCGCGCGCGCCGGCTCCCGGCCTGTCCTCGCGCTTGCGGCAGCCGACCAGGGAGGCCGAGCCGGCGAGCAGCGCCAGGGCGACGAGGAGCGCGATCCGCCTCATTGCGGCTCGATGCGGGCCAGCACGACCGAGATGTTGTCGGTGCCGCCCTCTTCGTTGGCGCTGCCCACCAGCGCCTCCACCGCCGCGTCGAGGTCGCCGCTCATCCGTATGATGTGGGCCATCTGCGCGTCGTTGAGCATGCCGGACAGACCGTCGGAGCACATGAGATAGCAGTCCCCGACGCGCGGCGCCTCGGTGATGACATCGACCGCCACGTTTTCCTTCATCCCGAGGGCGCGGACGATGACGTTCTTGTGCGGCCACGTCTCGGCCTCTTCGGCCGTCACTCGCTTCATCTTGATGTAATCGTTGATGAGCGAGTGGTCCTCCGTCAGCTGCGTGAGCCGCCCGTCGCGATAGCGGTAGACCCGGCTGTCGCCGACGTGGCCGAT
>DATFRY010000205.1:0-10385 GCA_035262925.1 Kofleriaceae bacterium
GGGCGACGTCGAGGTGACCTCGCTCGCCCCCGACGGCGCGCCGACCCCGCTGGCCACCCTGCGCGCGGGCGACGTGTTCGGCGAGATGGCGCTCATTCGCGGAGGGCCGACGTCGGCCACCGTGACGGCGGCCAGCGCGGCCACGGTCCTCTATCTGGCCCGCGACTACGTCGACCGGATCGTCGCCGCCGTGCCTGAAATCCGCAACTATCTCCAGACCCTGACCGAGACGCGCGAGCTCGACACGCAGCTCGCGATGCAACCCGGCGAGGGCGAGGACGACGTCATCATCCTCATCTAGCGCGCGGCCCTCCGCGCGGCCCGGCGCACCGAGGCGCTCATGTCCGCCACATGAAAGAGGATGCCGGTCCTTGCGGGCGACCCCCGAGGGGATTTGGCGGCACTTTGCGTCTGCGCGGATATACTCTCCGGAAGTATGGAAGAGCGCAGCGCAGGGAAAGCGAAACGCGGGAGCCTCGTGTGGCTCCTGGTCCTTCTCGCCGTCGTTCTGGTCTGGCTGTTCTTCCGCCCGGCCGGCATGGACAAGGCGGAGCCGACCGACTCGTCGGATCCATCGTTCGCTGTCTGGGCCGACAGCGATGACATCCTGGTCGATCTCCGCGACGACGTGACCGACGCCGACGTCGCCTCGCTCGAGCGCACGTTCGGCATCCACCTGAGCCTCGTGTCGGATCAGTCGCTCGACGAGCGCTTCTACCGCGCCCACGTCGATCCGGCGCGCGAATACGACCTGGTGGCGCAGCTCGAGACCCGCCCCGAGGTCGAGATCGCCGAGCCCGACGCGCTCTACACCCTGACGCCGACCGATTCGCTGTCCCCGTTCGAGCCCTTCAACGAGACCACCGATCCGATCCCCGACACCCAGCGCGACGACCCCTGGGCCAACTTCCCCAACGATCCCAAGTACAAGTATCAGTGGCACCTCGACCAGATCCACATGCCGGCGGCCTGGAAGCTGTCCGACGGCAAGGGGGTCATCGTCGCGGTGCTCGACACGGGCGTCGCCTACGAGGCCCACGGCAAGATGTTCCATCAGGTCCCCGACCTGGCCGGCGTCGACTTCGTGAAGCCCTGGAACTTCGTCGACAACAACGAGCACGCCAACGACGACCACGGCCACGGCACCCACGTGACCGGCACCATCGCCCAGGCGACCCATAACGGCATCGGCGTGGCGGGAGTGGCCCGCCACGCCACCATCATGCCGCTCAAGGTCCTGTCGGGGCGCGGCTCCGGATCGGTCGCCGGCATCGCCGACGCGATCCGCTACGCGGCGGACAACGGCGCCAAGGTCATCAACATGAGCCTGGGCGGCCGGTTCCCCAGCAAGGTGCTGGAAAAGGCGGTCAAGTACGCTCACAGCAAGGGTGTCGTGGTGGTGTGCGCGGCCGGCAACGACGGTCGCAACAAGGTCAGCTACCCGGCCGCCTACCCCGGCGCGGTGGCCGTGGCCGCCACTCAGTACGACGAGACCACCACGTTCTATTCCAACTGGGGCGCCGCCCTCGACATCGCGGCGCCCGGCGGCAACACGCGCGTCGATCAGAACGGCGACGGCCTCCCCGACGGCGTCCTGCAGAACACGATCGCAATCGGCGACCCCACCAAGGACGACTACTTCGGCTTCATGGGGACGTCGATGGCGTCGCCTCACGCGGCCGGCGTGGCCGCGCTCATCGTCGGCCAGGGCGTGACCGACCCGGATGCGGTCGAGAAGGTCCTCGAGGACACGGCGCGCGCGCCCAAGGGCCACGCGATGGACAAGAAGCACTACGGCGCGGGCATCATCGACGCCGAGGCGGCGGTGCTCGAGGCGCGCGGTCGGTCGGGCGCGGCCGAGCTCGCGCTCGGCGCGCTGCTGGCCGCAGCAGTGGGCTTCTCGCTGCGCCGTCGCGGCCTCCTCGACGGCCAGCTCGGGCGCGCGGGCGGCTGGGTCGGACTGGGTGCCGGCGTCCTGGTCGGGGCGAGCGGCCTCTTCTTCCTGCCCTACCTGGCCGGCTCGATCTCGTCGTGGCCGGTGGTGTCGACCCTGACGCGCGGCCTGCCGTCGTGGGACCTGTCGCTGTTCGGACCGGCGGGTCACGGCAACGTCCTCTTCTTCAGCGCGCTCATCCCGCTCGCGCTGGTGGCGGTCGGCTCGGGGGTGGCGCGCCTGCGCGCACCGCTGGCGGGCCTGTGTCTCGGCGTGGCCGGCCACCTCCTCTTCACCATGGCGGCCGGCTGGGTCGACGTGCAGTGGATGGTGTGGGACGGCCTGTGGCTGGTGGCCAACGCGGCGCTCCTGACCGCGGTCGCCCACCTGAGCCTGCGCCGCTAGGGCTCGCTCGCCGGTTCCCGAGAATCTTGCGCTCGGCGCATCGCATCCAGGTCGCGCGCGCCGAGCACAAGTTCTCGTGCGCGCACATGACCGTGTTCCCCGACGGGCGCAAGGAGCGCCTGCACGGCCACAACTACACGGTGGCGGTGGCCCTCGATCTTGCCTCGGTCTCGTTCGACCAGCTCATCGACTTCGCCAGCATCAAGCGCGAGGTGGCCGCGCTGTGCGCCGAGTGGCGGGAGCGGACGCTCGTCGCCGAGCGCAACCCGGCCACCGCGATCCTGCGCCGCTCGGACGGGGAGCTCGAGCTGACGGTGTGCGGGCGGCGCTACGTCCTCCCCGAGGAGGACGCCCTGCTCCTGCCGATCGACAACACGACCGTGGAGGCGCTGTCGGCGCACTGGGCGGAGCTCCTGGCTACTCGACTTGCCGCTGTCCTGGACAGAAGCGCGGCCATCGGGCTCGAGGTTCGCGTCGAGGAGAGCCCTGGCCAGGGCGCCAGCACCTATCGCGAGCTCTCTCGTGTGCCCCTGACATCCGTGTCAGCCCGCGAATAAAGGCCTCTTCGAGGCGGTTCCAGCTGCAAGACGGGGCGTTTGCGAGCTCCGAAAATGCGAAAGCCCCCGGGCGCCGCCGGAGGCCTTCGTTAATCGGTGCAGCCAGTCGAAGCGAAATCTCTAAGCCAAGAAGACAGGAAAGGCTAGGAAATCTAAGCTAAGAACCCGGAGTGGAACTCGTAGACGAGATTGAATTTCTTAAGTTAAAGGAGTGTTCGCCGCTCGGGCGAGGCGGCCTTCCGGCCGCGATGGCCCGAGGAAAAGCAACGGGCGGGCCAAGCGCCCTGACCCCTTGCAATCTCTTGTTTTCTCGGTGGGGACGTGTTACCGAACCGTCGATTGGCGAGAGAATTCCGGGTAGAAGTGCGACATCCATGTCGCGCCGCCCCGTAGCGAACGCAACTTTCTGACGAGCGCGCATGCCAGAGACAAAGTTGGTGGTGAGCTCCGAAGGCCCTGAAGCGCGCCTCGGAGTCCTGGAAGGGGGCGCGCTCGCTGAGTATTTTCTCGAGCGGGCGCGCGAGCGCGGCATCTCCGGCAACCTCTACAAGGGTCGGGTGAGCCGCGTCTTGCCCGGCCTTCAGGCTGCCTTCATCGACCTCGGCAAGACGGTCGAGAAGAAGGCCTACCTCTACGTCGGAGACATCCTCGGCGCCGGCGACGAGCGCCGCCTGCTGGAGGGGTACGACGGCGGGGACGACGACGAGGCCGAGGCGCAGGAGGGGGGAGACAAGGGCGAGGGCAAGGGGCCGGCCCAGTCCTCCTCGAAGAAGAGGCGCTCGGGTCGCAAGGACGGCCCGGCGGCCGCGCGCGGCCGCCGCGGGGCCAAGAAGGCGGTCGCGCAGTCGCGCAAGATCGAGGACCTGCTCAAGGAAGGGCAGGAGATCCTGGTCCAGATCGTCAAGGAGGCGGTCGGCCAGAAGGGCGCGCGCGTCACCGGCTACGTGTCCCTGCCCGGGCGCCACTGCGTGCTGATGCCGACCATCGACAAGGTCGGCGTCTCGCACCGCATCGCGTCCGACGCCGAGCGCAAGCGGCTGCGCCGCATCGTGGACTCGGCCCGCCCGCGCGACGCCGGCTTCATCGTCAGGACGGCGGCCGAGGGGGCCGACGACCAGGAGATCCGCGACGACGTCGACTACCTCCTCAAGCTGTGGGACCAGATCCGGCAGAAGAGCGGGCAGACGAAGGCGCCCGCCCTGGTCTACGCCGACCTCGACCTGGTCCTGCGCAGCGTGCGCGACCTCCTGCGCGACAACGTCGCCGAGATGGTCATCGAGAACGAGGAGCAGTATCAGCGGGCGCGCCGGTTCGCCAACGCGTTCATGCCCAAGTACACCGAGCGCATCAAGCTCTACCAGGGGCGGACGCCGCTGTTCGACGCCTACGGCATCGAGGAGGCGCTGCGCGCCGGCATCCACCGGCGCGTGCCGCTCAAGTCGGGCGGCTCGCTGGTCATCGATCAGGGCGAGGCGCTGACCGCGATCGACGTCAACACCGGCAGCTTCATCGGCAAGGACGACCTCGAGAAGACCATCACGCGCAACAACCTCGAGGCCTGCGACGAGGTGGCGCGCCAGCTCCGCCTGCGCAACATCGGCGGTATCATCGTGGTCGACTTCGTGGACATGGAGAAGGAGTCCAACCGCAAGACGGTGTGGGACGCCTTTCAGAAGGCGCTGGCCCGCGACTCGACCCGCTGCAACGTCACCAAGATCAGCGAGCTCGGCCTGGTCGAGATGACGCGCAAGCGCACGCGCGAGTCGCTCCTGCAGATGATCACCGACCCGTGCCCGATCTGCTCCGGTCGCGGCGTCATCAAGTCCACCACCTCGCTGGCGCACGAGATCCTGCGCGAGGTCCGCCGGATCGGCAGCACGGTCAAGGCGGACCGCATCCTGGTCGAGTGCCCGCCGCCGGTGGCCGAGCTGCTCGAGCGCTACGAGCGCCCCTACATCGACGAGCTGGAGAAGCGATTCCAGAAGAAGGTCGACATCAAGGCGTCGAGCACGATGCCGGTCGACCAGTACAAGGTGGAGGGGCGGGTCGTGAAGGTCGAGGAGCCGAGCTCGGGCCCCAAGTCGGGGCCGGCCGGGCGAAAGCGGCGCGGCCGCTCCGGGCGCCGCGGGCGCGGGGGCTCGGGCGCCGGCAGCGACTCGGCGTCGGCCGCCGGCTCACAAGGGGACGATGAGGGGGGCGAAGGGGCCCGTGAGGGTCTGGCCGGGCGGGCGGGCCCGGGTGAGAATGCTGAGCGGAGGCCGAGCGGGCTTGAATCGAAGGATGATACCGCGTGATCAGCGCGTCTCGATAAACCACGAGTTCGCGTCCGTCGGGCAGCTGGTGAGCGAGTACGTCACCAACATCTCGCGCTCCGGCGTCTTCATTCGCAGCGACAACCCGCTTCCGGTCGGCACGCTGGTCAACCTCTGCTTCTCGGTCATCCTCGAGGACCTCGAGACGGTGACCGGCGTGGGCAAGGTCGTCCGCGTCAGCCAGGATCCACCGGGCATGGGGATCGTGTTCGTGGAGCTCGACACCGTGTCGGAGAAGATCATCGAGACTCTCTTCGCGCGACCCATCGACGAGCGGGACGGCGGCAGCTGGTGATCGGAGGGGCTCGATGAGCGTGACGCGGAAGATCGTCGAGGGCGCGCGCTCGGGGCTGAACTCCCTGCTCGACAAGGTGTCGGCCGACGACACGCCGCTCTCCGGCGTGGAGCGCGACGAGCTCGACGCCGAGCTGGCCCGCCGCACCGAGGCGCGGCGTCGCGCGGGCGGCGCTCGTCGGCCGGAGGACAACCCGCGCGCCCGCTGGGCCGGGGCCGGACAGGAAGCGGCGCGGCAGCGGCGCAAGGCGGCCGAGTCGCGCGAGCAGCGCATCCGCGCCGGACGGGCCGCCCAGCGCCGCGCCGACGAGGCGGCGCGCGAGGAGGCGTGGCAGAAGTTTCAGGCCGACGCGCGCCGGCAGTCGGCGGCCGACGGGGCGCGGGCGAGCAGCGCCGGTCCGGGCCGCGGCGCGGGCGCCGGAGCGGGACCGCGCCCCGGGGGCGGCGCGTCCTCGGGGCAGGCGCGGCGGCCGATGGGCTTCGGGCGCAACGAGAAGCTCGCGAAGTACTACAGGGTGCTCGATCTGCCCTACGGGGCGGACTTCGACCAGGTCAAGGCGTCGTATCGCAAGCTCATGCGCAAGTACCACCCCGACCTGCACACCCAGTCGCCGCAGAAGGCGAAGGCGGCGACCGAGCTGACCATGCAGGTGACCGAGGCGTACAACGAGCTCGAGAAGCACCTGACCGACGGGCCCAACAAGAAGGCGTAGAGGTAGACGGCATGGACAGCACGGCCAGCTCGGCCAGCAAGACCGCGCTCATGGTCGCGGCCTATCGCGCGCGCGCGAGCCGGCGCGTCGACCCGGTGTGCTCGGACCCGTGGGCGCATGGCCTGGCCGGCGCGCTCGGCCTCGAGCTCTCGGTCGCGCTCGATCGCCACTTCCCGCACATGGAGCTGTGGATCGCGCTCCGCACCGCCTATCTCGACGCCCACGTGGCGCACCACATCGAGCGCGGCGTGCGCCAGGTCGTCCTGCTCGGGGCCGGGTTCGACACGCGCGCGGCCCGGCTGGGGCGGCCCGGCGTGCGCTTCTTCGAGGTCGATCACCCCGCCACGCAGGTGGAGAAGCGGGCCCGGCTGGCGGAGCTGCGCGGCTACCCGGTCGACGCGGCCACGTTCGTCGGCTGCGACTTCGAGAGCGGGCAGGACTTCGCGGCCCAGCTCGGCGAGTCCGGGTTCGACGCCGCCGCGCCCGCGGTGGTCCTGTGGGAGGGGGTCGTCGCCTATCTCAGCGAGGAGGCGGTGCGGGCCACGCTGTGCCGGGTGGCCGAGGCGCTCCACATCGACAGCCCGATCTACTTCGACTACATCGGCAAGCGCCTGGCCGACGCGGACCGCATCAAGCCGTCGGACCACGGCGCGCGCGACGAGGTGTCGCGCATGGGCGAGCCGATTCGCTTCGGCATCAACGATCCGGTGCCGCTCCTCGCCGGGAGCGGGTTCCGCCACATCCGCACGGTCACGTTCGATCAGCTCGCGCTCGGCCTGACCGGGACCTACGACCGCGACAGGATGTTTCGCTTCCAGAGCATCTGCGTGGCCAGCCGCTCCCCGCTCAGCGTTCCCGTCGGGGCGTAGGCGCGGGCCACGCGCGCCGCGCGTCAGTCGGTCGCCAGCAGCTTGGTGAGAAACAGCCGCGGCGAGGCGCGGAAGCCGGCCCGGTAGTAGACGTGGTGCGCGCGATGGTTGGACGGCGCGACCATGAGGTGCACCGCCTTGACGCCGGCGCGCCGGGCGGCCTTCTCGACCTCGCCGAGCAGCCAGGTCCCGTGGCCGCGATCGCGCTGCGCGTCTTCCAGGAAGAGGTCGGTCAGGTACGCATCCATCCCGCCGAACTCGAGGTCGTAGCCGTAGGTCAGGATCGCGTAGCCGATCGCGCGGCCGTCGAGCTCGGCCAGCAGCACCTGCCCGAGCGGCGGCTCGTCGAGCAGACGGGCGAGGTGCTGCCGCGCCGCCGCGCCATCGAACGGGATGCGCTCGAACTCCTGGAACTGCTCGACGAGCCGGAGCAGCACGTCCAGGTCCCGGCTCTCCGCCCCCCGCACGGCCGGCCGCATGGGCGCATTGTGCCACGGGCCGGCGGCCGCGTGGTCCGGCGGCGCCGACCGTCTGACACCGGAGCTCACTTCGGTTGACCTCGGTGGGCTCCGGTGTCAGGGCTTCGCGCTTTCGCGCTCAGCCGGTCGATTTCGACGGGGGCACCCAAGGTGGCCCTGCAGGCAGAGCGGTCGCTCGACGACTTGGGGGATTGAGCGGGGAACCCCGCCGACTTCGTCGGCACCCCGTCTGGTGCCCCCGCACGGCCGCCTACACGCCGAGCTCGCGGCGGACCATGTGGGTGCCGGCCGCCAGGGCCCGCAGCTTCTGGCGCGCAACCGGGCGCGGCAGCTGCTTGAGGCCGCAGTCGGTCGTGATGGTCACCCGGGACGGGTCGATGTGGCGCAGGACCTTGCGGATGCGCTCGGCGACGACCGCGGGCGTCTCGATCTCGAGGGTGCGCACGTCGATGACGCCGACGGCTGCGCGCTTGGGGGCGGGCAGCTCGGCCAGGAGGTCGGCGTCGGCCATCTCGCGGCACGCGAAATCGAACACGTACTCATCGACATCGACGCCGACGTAGTGCGGCATGACCGCGCGGTAGCCGGCCGCGGTCATGCCGTCGAGCTTGTTGCCCCACGCGTTGCCCATGCAGAAGTGCCACGCGGTGCGCACGCCCGGCGTGCCGCTCGCGCCGGCCAGCGTGTGGCTGATGACCTCGGCCACCCAGGCGTAGTCCTTCTCGCCCGACAGGGTCGGCATCCACGCGCCCAGGTCCTCGAGCTGGATGTAGCGGCAGCCGGCCGCGATGAGCTCGGCGATCTCCGCGCGGAAGACCTCGGCCAGGGCGCGCGAGAGCTGGTAGCGGTCGCGCACCGGGCCCGCCTGGAAGTGGGCCAGGGTCGAGAGCTGCACCGGCCCGGCGCCGACGCAGGCCTTGACCGGGCGCGAGGTCAGCCGCTGCGCGAGCTGATAGAGGAAGGCCATGCGCACCGGCCCGCGCCGGATCTCGCCGCGCACGGCGACCCCGCCGGCCTCGTCGAGCGCCCACTCGTCGCGGCCGCGCGCCTTGGCCCGGGCCGGATGCGGCAGCTTCTCCCTGCCGAAGCCCTCCGTGCGCTCGAGCCAGTACCAGAGGAAGGAGCCGATGCCCATGTGATAGTCGTCGAACCACATCTGCCCGTCGGACACGACGTCGAGCCCGGCGTCCTCCTGGTCGCGCAGGACCGCGCCGGTCGCGTCGTGGTAGGCCTCGGCCACGTGCGCGACCTTGAACGCCTCGAGCACGTCCCGCCCCTCGAGCTGATAGCGAAACCAGTCCGGCCGCGGATACGAGCCGACCATCGTCGTCGGGAGAATCGGCAACTCCATGGCGCGCATCTTGCCACGACGCACGCCGCGGTGGACGGTGTCGGCCCGCTACATGCGGAAGCTGGCCAGATCGATCGACAGGCGGCGGCACCAGCGGCGCACCTGGATCGGCGCCTTGTTGAGCATTCGCGCGGCCGCGGCGACGTTGCCGCGCGTCTCGGCGAGGATCTCGTGGAGGCGCTGGCGCAGGGCCTGGTCCTCGGGGCGGATGGCCAGCTGCGTGATCGGGCGGCAGTGGCGGATGGCCTCGGGGAGATGCTCGGCGCGGATCTGCTGGCCGCGCGAGAACACCACCGCGGCGCGCAGGGCCTGCTCCAGCTCGCGGATGTTGAGCGGGTAGCCGTAGCAGAACAGCGCGCGGGCGGCCTGGCGATGGAGCGTGACCTGCTCGGCGTCCTCTCCGATGCGGCGCAGGATGGCCGCCACCAGGATGCCCAGGTCCTCGCGGCGGTCGCGCAGCGGCGGCAGGAGCAGCTGGAATCCGGCCAGGCGGGCGTACAGGTCCTGGCGAAACGTCCCGGCGGCGATGCGCTGCTGGATGTCCTGATGCGTGGCGGCCACGACGCGGACATCGACCGCGATGTGCTCGGCCGCTCCCAGGGGGCGCACCTCGCCCTCCTGGAGCACGCGGAGGAGGGCGACCTGCGACTCGGCCGGCAGCTCGGCCACCTCGTCGAGGAACAGCGTCCCGCCGTGGGCGCGGCGGACCAGGCCGTCGCGGTCCTCGCGCGCGTCGGAGAAGGCGCCGCGCTTGTAGCCGAAAAGCTCGCTCTCGACCAGGGTCCGCGGCAGCGCGCCGCAGTTGATGGCGATGAAGGGCCCGCGGCGGGTCGACAGGTCGTGGACCGCGCGCGCGACCAGCTCCTTGCCCGTCCCGGTCTCGCCGCGAACCAGCACCGGCAGCTGCGACGGCGCGATCTGGGCCAGGTCGGCCAGGCGGCGCTCGAGATCGAGGACCATGGTGCGGAAGACTTGCGGCGCGCTCGACTCCGCCTCGAAGGCGAGGTCGCTGTCGGCCAGCTCGCGCACGCCCTGGTTGCCGACGTCGGTCTCGCGGAACACCAGCATCGTCGAGCCGATCTCGATGAGGTCGCCGTCGGCCAGGGTGGTGCGCATGTAGCGGTCGCCGCTGACCACGGTGCCGTTCTTGGAGCCGAGGTCCTCCAGCTCCCACCCACCGACGACGCGCCGCAAGACCGCGTGCTGCCGCGACAGCGCCTCGTCGTCGAGCGTCAGGTCGATGCGGGGGCCGGCGCGCTTGACGTCGAGCCTGGTGCCTCGCCGGAGATACACCTCGCGCGCCGAGCTCAGCGAGATGCGGACACCGGGCACGAGCGGTTTGCGGCACGACAGGGCGACGATCAGCCGGGGCGCCTCCGCGCTCCCGACGGAGTCGTAGTCGACGTCGTCGCCATCGAAGGTCCGAGTGGAGTCCTCTCGGCCACTGCCATTCACAGCCATCCTCCGTCCCA
>DATFRY010000206.1:0-23370 GCA_035262925.1 Kofleriaceae bacterium
GTGGCGCTCGTCACCGGCGGCGGAACCGGCATCTGCAAGGGAATCGCGCGCGCCTACGCCGCGCACGGCGCGCGCGTGTGCCTGGTCAGCCGCAAGGCCGACGCGCTGCGCGCCGCGGCCGAGGAGCTGGCGGCCGAGACCGGCGGCGAGGTGATGACGGCGACCGCGGATGTGCGCGAGCCGTCGGAGCTCGACGCCGCGGTGGCCGCCTGCCAGGGGCGCATGGGCGGCATCGACATCCTGGTCAACGGCGCGGCCGGCAACTTCCTGGCGCCGGCGGCGGCGCTGTCGCCCGGCGGGTTCCGCGCGGTGATCGACATCGATCTGCGCGGCACCTTCCACGCGTGCAAGGCGGCGTTCGAGCCGCTGTGCCGGAGCGGGCGCGGGCTCATCCTCAACATCAGCGCCACGCTCCAGTACCACGGCACGCCGCTCATGGCGCACGCGGCGGCGGCCAAGGCCGGGGTCGACTCCTTGACCCGCACGCTGGCCGTCGAGTGGGCGCGCTTCGGCATGCGCGCGGTGGCGATCGCGCCCGGCCCGATCGGCGACACCGAGGGCATGCGCCGGCTCGCGCCCGGCGAGATCGGCAAGCGCCTGGTCGAGCACATCCCGCTCGGCCGCTTCGGCACCGTCGCCGAGGTGGCCGACCTGGCCGTGTTCCTGGCCAGCGACGCTGCCCGCTACATCACCGGCGCCATCTACGTCATCGACGGCGGGCAGAGCGTGGCCGCGCCGTCGCGGCTTCAGGAATAGCGCAGCCAGCGGGCCAGCTCGCGCAGCGACGGCCGCTTGCCGTACATCAGGATGCCGACCCGGTAGATGCGGCCGGCCAGCGCCACCGCCCCGACCAGGAACAGGGCCAGGATGGCCAGCGAGGCGGCGATCTCGGGCCAGGTGGCCCCGCCGAGGAGATAGCGCATCGGCATGAGGACGGGCGAGGAGAACGGGATCAGGGTCAGCGCCTGGCTGGCCGCGCCGCGCGGATCGTTGGCCACGACCTGCACGCAGGCGACCGGCAGCATGATCAGGATGACGAGCGGGGTCTGAAGCTGCTGCCCCTCCTGGTCGCTGTTGACCATGGCGCCGATGGCGGCGTAGAGGCCGGCGTAGAAGAAGTAGCCCAGCGCGAAGTAGGTCAGGATGACGGCGACGTCCACCAGGGTGAGCGGCGGGATCTCGGCGCTGCCGGCGCCGGCGATGCCGAACAGGGCCAGGATCTCGCCGCGGAACCTGACCATCACCAGCGAGACGGCGCACCAGATGGCGAGCTGGAGCAGTCCGACCGCGCCGACGCCGAACACCTTGCCCAGCATCAGCGCGCGCGGCTTCACCGCCGAGACGACGATCTCGACCACGCGGCTGGTCTTCTCCTGGATCACGCTGCGCATGACGTTGACCGCGTAGATGAGGATCGAGACGTAGAGGATGAACATCGCCGCGTAGCCGGCCACCAGCGACGACTCGGCCGACCGGGCCTCGCCGCGGCCGGTGTCGGGCCGCGCCACCAGGTCGATGGGCGGGTTGCCGAGCCCGCGGAAGGTGTCGAGGGCGATGCCGGCGTCGCGCGCCCGCTCCTCCCGGGCCGCCTCGTTGAGCGCCAGCAGGATCCGGCCGCGGATCTGCAGGTTGGTCGCGTTGTCGCCGCGGTAGGTGGCGGCGGCGCCGTGCAGCACGCCCTCCGGGATGACCAGGAAGCCGTTGATCTTCTCGTCGCGGATGCGGCGCAGGAGCAGCGCCTCGTCGCTGCCCGGCGGCACCGACTGGAGGTCGAGGTTTCCGCCCAGGCGAGCCGCGTAGCGCACCAGGCCGGGGTAGAGGTTGCGCCCGCTCTGGTCGACGACCTGGATGACCGTCCTGTCCTCGGCCGCGCTGGCGGCGAGCCAGGCCGGGACGACCATGAGGGCGATGAGGAGGACCGGGCCGAGCACGGTCACGATGGCGAACCAGATCGTGCGCACGCGCTCGGCGAACTCGCGCCGCGCGACCACCAGCCACTCAGGCACGGGCCACCTCGCCGCCCCCCTGCCCATGGCCGGCAAGGTCGCCGCCGGCGGCGACCTCCGCGCCGACGCGGTCGACGAAGATCTGGTGCAGGCTGGGCTCGACCATCTCGAAGCGGCGCAGCGCCGCGCCCTGGGCGAGGAGCTGATGGAGCAGCTCGTCCGCGGCCGCCTGCCCCTCGCGGGCCAGCTCCGCCTCGAGGAAGCCGCGCCGCTCGCGCACGACCGCCACCAGCCCTGCGTCGGCCAGGACGGTGGTGCGCGCGCGCGCCTCGGCCGCCGGGTCGGCGAAGACCAGCGCGACCAGGCGATCGCCGGCCGCCTCGCGCTTGATGCGGCCGACCTCGCCCTCCAGCACCCGGCGCCCGCGCACGATCAGGCAGACGCGGTCGCAGACGGTCTCGGCCTGCTCCATGAGGTGCGTGGAGAAGAGGATGGTGCGGCCCGCGGCGCGCTGCTCCTGCACCACCTCGCGCAGCACCTCGCTGTTGATCGGATCCAGGCCGGTCCACGGCTCGTCGAGGATGATGAGGTCGGGCTCGTGCAGGAGCGCGGCGGCGAACTGCACCTTCTGCTGCATGCCCTTGGACAGCTCCTGCACCTTGTGGCGGGTCCACTCGGCCAGGCCGAGGCGCTCGAGCCAGGCGGCCGCCCGACCGCTGGCGGCGCGCCCGGTCATGCCGCGCAGCTCGCCGAAGAAGCGCAGCGCGTCGGCCACGCGCATCTTGGGGTAGAGGCCGCGCTCCTCGGGCAGGTAGCCGATGCGGCGGGCGGCGGCGCGGCCGGGCGGCAGATCGCCGAACAGGCGGATCGCGCCGCGGTCGGGCGCGAGGATGTCGTTGACCATGCGCAGCGTGGTGGTCTTGCCTGCCCCGTTGGGCCCGAGGACGCCGTAGACGACGCCGGCCGGGACCTCGAGCGAGAGATCGTCCACCGCGGCGAAGTCGCCGAAGCGCTTGGTCACCCCGGAGAGCTGGACGCTGGTCGGGCCGCTCATGCGCGCGTCTCGCCCGACGCGCCGGCGACGGCGACGGCGGCGGCCGAGCCGTCGCCGCCGCCCAGGAGATAGAGCACCGCCATGCGCACCGCCACGCCGTAGGTCACCTGTTCGAGAATGACCGAGCGGGTGCCGTCCGCCACCTCCGGCATCATCTCGACCCCGCGGTTGATCGGGCCGGGGTGCATGACGATGGCGTCGGGGCGGGCCCGCGCCAGGGTGCGGAGGCTGAGGCCGAAGTAGCGCGAGTACTCGCGCGTGTTGGCGAAGCGCGGCGCCGTTTCGAATCCCTGGCCGCCCATCCGCTCGTTCTGGATGCGCAGCATCATGACCACGTCGGCGCCGTCGAGCGCCGCGTCGAGCGTGCTGAACGCGCGCACCCGCTCTGCGGTCAGGTCGCCGCCCAGCCGCTCGATGGCGCGCGGCATGAGCGAGTGGGGCGCGCACACGCGCACGCGCGCGCCCAGCTTGGTGAGCGCCAGGATGTTGGAGCGGGCCACCCGCGAGTGGTCGATGTCGCCCACGATGGCGACCTCGAGGCCGTCGAGCCCGCTCTCGCCGCGCCGCTTGTGCCGGCGGATGGTGGCGCAGTCGAGCAGCGCCTGGGTCGGGTGCTCGTGGGTGCCGTCACCGGCGTTCACCACCGCCGCGTCGACGTGGCGGGCGATGAGCGCCGGCGCGCCCGACGCGCCGTGCCGGATGACGATCACGTCCGGGCTCATGGCCATGAGGTTGCGCGCGGTGTCGAGCGTGGTCTCGCCCTTGGTCGTGCTGGAGCTGGAGCCGCTGATGTTGATGGCGTCGGCGCTCATCCGCTTGGCGGCGATCTCGAACGAGGTGCGCGTGCGGGTCGAGTTCTCGAGGAACAGGTTGATGACCGTGCGCCCGCGCAGGGTCGGCACCTTCTTGATCGCGCGCTCGCCGATCTCGAGGAAGGAGTCGGCCAGGTCGAGGATCTGCAGCAGGTCGGCCGGCTCGAGGTCGGCGATGGCGAGGAGGTGGCGGTGGGGGAACACGCGCCGCTCCTGCCCCCGCGTCGGGCTCATGGCGCGCCCTCGCCGCCGCCGGGCCCGCCGCCGTCGCGCACGCGCACCGCCACGCGGTCGCCGTCGTGGCCGGCCTCGGTCAGGAAGACCTTGACCGACTCGTCGGCCCCGGTCTCGGCCGCGAGGCCGACGTAGTCGGCCTGGATGGGCAGCTCGCGCCGGCCGCGATCGATCAGCACGGCCAGCTGGACGGCGCGCGGCCGGCCGTAGTCCATGAGCGCGTCGAGCGCGGCGCGCACGGTGCGGCCGGTGTAGAGGACGTCGTCGACCAGCACCACGGTGGTGCCCTCCAGCTCGAAGGGGAGCTCGGTCGGCCCGATCTCGGGGCGCGGCAGGCCGCGAAAGACGTCGTCGCGGTAGAGCGTGATGTCGACCGCACCGAGCAGCGGCCGGTGGCCCTCGATCCCCTCGATGAGCGCGGCCAGGCGCTCGGCCAGGAACAGGCCCCCGGTGCGGATGCCGACCAGGCCCAGCCCGGCCGTGCCGCCGCTCTTCTCTGCGATCTCGCTGGCCAGCCGCCGCAGCATGCGCGCGACCGCGGCCCCGTCTGCCAGCACCCGGCGCTCGACCAGCCGTTCGGCCGCGGCCGGTCCCCGATCGCGCGAATCCACGGCCTGCGCATAGCCGATGAAGGGCGGCCCGGTCAAGGACTCCCCACGGAATCGCCGGCGATGGATCGCGCTACACTGGGCCGATGAATCAGCTCGCCCGGCCGGGGGAAACCATCGCCGGGCGCTACCGGGTCGTTCGCCCCCTCGGGGTCGGCTCGATGGCCGAGGTCTACGCGGCCCACGACGCCAAGCGAGACCGCGAGGTGGCGCTCAAGATCATCCGCCGTCACATGGCGCGCGATCCCGAGAGCATGAACCGGCTCGATCGCGAGGCCAGGGTGCAGCAGATGATCCGGCACCCCAACGTGGCCAAGCTCTACGGGGGCGGCCTGACCGAGCGCAACGAGCCGTACCTGGTGGTCGAGCTCCTGCACGGGCGGTCGCTGCGCGACGTGGTGCTGCGCGACGGATGGGTGCCGGGCGAGCGGGCGGCGGGCTACGCCTGGCAGGCGCTGCAGGGGCTGGCGGCCACTCACCAGCTGGGCGTCCTGCACCGCGATCTCAAGCCGGCCAACCTGATGCTGGAGCCGTCGGGCGGCGCGATCGAGCGGCTCGTGCTCATCGACTTCGGCTTCGCCGCGCTCGAGGGGGCCACCCGGCTCACCGCCCAGGGCCACGTGGTCGGCAGCCTGGCCTACCTGGCGCCCGAGCGCCTCATGGGCGAGGCGGGCGACGAGCGCTCGGAGCTGTACGCGCTCGGCGTCATCCTCTACGAGCTGACCACCGGGCGGCGGCCGTTCGTGGCCGACAACGACATGGACCTCATCAACCTGCACCTCGACGCCGAGCCTGCCCCCCCGCGCCTGGTCGCCCCCGAGCGCGACATCGCGCCGTCGATCGAGAACATCATCCTGAGCGCGCTGGCCAAGGATCCGTCGCGACGGCCCGCCTCGGCCGCGGCCATGGCCGACGCGCTGGCCGGCGCCGGCGCCGTCCTGCCGGCGCCCCGATCGCCCTGACCGCGCGCCGCTCGTCGTGATTCGCCCGGCCCCGCCTACTTCTTCGGCGGCCCCTCGCGGTCCACGGCCATGCCCATCGCGTGGAAGCCGAGATCGACGTGGAGGGTGTGGCCGGTGATCGCGCTGCCGAGCGGGCTGCACAGGAACGCCGCGGTGTGGCCCACGTCGAGCGCCTCGAGCGGGCGCGTGAGCGGCGAGTTGCGCGTGGTGTAGTCGATCATGTCGTCGATGAAGCCGATGGCCGAGGCGGCGCGCGAGGCGAACGGGCCGGCCGAGATGACGTTGACCCGGTGGCCCCACTTGCGGCCGGCCTCGAAGGCCAGGACGCGCGTGTCCGACTCGAGCGCGGCCTTGGCCGACGACATGCCGCCGCCGTAGCCGGGCACCACGCGCTCGCTGGCCATGTAGGTCAGGGCCAGGAAGCTGCCGCCCGGCCGGACCAGCGGGCCGAAGCGCTGCACCAGCGCGGTGAAGCTGTAGCTCGACACCCCGACCGCGGCCAGGTAGCCCCTGCGGCTCACCTCCAGGAGCGGCTTCTTCACCTCCGGGCCGTTGGCCAGGCTGTGCACCACGATGTCGAGGCAGGCGTCGCCCAGGTCCTGGCGCACGCGCTCGGCGACGCCGCCGATCGACACGTCGCCGTGCTCGCGATAGCGGCGGCTCTCGCGCAGCTCGGTCGGGATGTCCTCGATGGCGTCGAAGTCGGCGTCGAGCGGGTAGATCTTCTCGAACGCGAGCAGCTTGCCGTCGCTCATGCGGCGCGACTCGTCGAACTTGCCGCGCTCCAGCATGGTGGTGAAGATGCCGAAGGCCGGCGGCCAGGTGCCGACGCACACGGTGGCGCCCGCCTCGGCCAGCGCCTTGGCGATCGCGAACCCGAATCCGCCGTCGTCGGCCACGCCGGCGATGAACGCGCGCTTGCCGCTGAGGTCGATGTTCAGCATGTGGCGTGCATCGTTGCCGCACCGGCGGGCCGAGTCAACTGCGCGCCTCGCGCGGCTTCGTCGGGCACTGGTCAGTCGTAGCGCAGCCCCTCGACCGGGGTCAGCGAGGAGGCCTTGGCGGCCGGCAGGAGCGTGGCCAGGCCGCTGATCACCATGGTGATGACGGCGACCAGCGCCACCTCGCGCGGATTGACCGAGATGGGCAGGCGGTCGATGAGGTAGACCCTGGGGTCGAGCCGGTAGTTGTAGCGCGCCACCACCTCGCACAGGGTCAGCCCGATGGCGAGGCCGAACACGGTGCCGACTCCGCCGATGGCCAGGCCCACCACCTGGAACAGCCGCGCGATGCCCGCCGATGTGGCGCCCATCGACTTGAGGATCGCGATCTCGCGCGTCTTGTCGATGACCATCATGGTGAGGGCCGAGACCATGTTGAAGGCCGCCACCGCGATGATGAGGGTCAGGATGATGAGGAGGACGATCTTCTGCAGGGTGAGCGCGGTGAAGAGGTTGTGGTTGAGCTCGTTCCAGTCCTGCACCATGAAGGGCGGCCCGCCCAGCGCCTCCTCCAGCTTGTCGGCGATCTCCTTGGCCCGCTCCACGTCGGCCACCTTGAGCTCCACGCCCAGGACCTGCTTGTTCTGCCCCCAGAGCTGCATGGCGTCGGACAGCGCGATGTACATGAGCCGCCGGTCGTACTCGTCGAAGCCGCTGTAGAACACGCCCGCCACCCGGAAGGTCTTCGACAGCGGGGCCGAGCCGGTGGCGGTCCAGTGCTGGGTGTCGACGTTGCTGAGCGGCGCGACCACCGTGAGCTCGTCGCCGACCCTGGCCTTGATCTTCTGGGCCAGCACCTTGCCGAGGATGATGGGCGGCGCCTCGCCCGGCCGCGGCCGCACCGCCAGCGCGCCCACCGAGCCCTCGATCATGTGCTCGTGCAGGTCGAGCACCTTGTTGACGCGCGCCGGATCGACCCCCTTGATCGCCACGCCCGACACGTCGCCCTTGCCGCGGGTGACCAGCATCTCGACGAACACGAACGGCTGGACCGCGATGACCTCGGGATCGATGCTCCAGGCCAGCTTCTCGACCTTCTCGTACTCGACGAAGTCGTTCGTGTTCTTGGTGATGATGACGTGCGCGTTGACGCCGAGGACCTTGTCGCGGAACTGCTGCTGGAACCCGGTGGTGACCGACAGGACCACGGTCAGCGACGCCACGCCGAAGACGACGCCCAGGACCGACACCGTGGTGAACACGCTGAAGATGTAGAGCAGCGCGAACAGCACGGTGGCGAACATGCCGTAGGCCAGGGTGATGACCCCGAGGCCCGAGCTGCCGTCCGTGTGGAAGAAGAGGAAGACCCCCAGCGCGGTGACCAGGAGCGCGTGGCCCAGGCCGAGCGCGTGCTTGCGGGCGCCGAGGCCGCGGTAGAGGTAGCGCCAGCCTATGCGGAGCTCGTACGACAAGGTGCGTCAGTCGTACCGCAGTCCATCGACCGGCGTCAGCGAGGACGCCTGCGACGCGGGCAAGAGGGTCGCGAGCGCGGCGATCACCATGGTGATGCCGGCGACCAGCGCCACCTCGAGCGGGTTCACCGAGATCGGCAGCCGGTCGATGAGGTAGACCCGCGGGTCGAGCGGATAGTTGTAGCGCGACATCACGGCGCACAGGACGAGCCCGATGACCAGGCCCGACCCGGTGCCGACTCCCCCGACCACCAGCCCGACCACCTGGAACAGCCGCGCGATGCCGGGCGACGTGGCCCCCATCGACTTGAGGATGGCGATCTCGCGCGTCTTGTCGATGACCACCATGGTCAGGGCGGAGACCATGTTGAACGCCGCGACCGCGATGATGAGGGTGAGGATGATGATGAGGACGATCTTCTGCAGGGTCAGCGCGGTGAACAGGTTGCGGTTGAGCTCGTCCCAGGGCAGGACCTGGAAGGCGTCGCCCAGCTTCTGCTCCAGCTTGGCCGAGATCTCGCCGGCCCGGTCCACGTCGGCCAGCTTGAGCTCGATGCCCTGCACCTGCTTCTTCTGGCCCCACAGCTCCATCGCGTCCGACAGCGGGATGTAGAGCACGCGCCGGTCGTACTCGTCGAAGCCGCTGTAGAAGATGCCGGCCACGCGGAAGGTCTTCGAGCGCGGGGCCGCACCGGTGGCGCTCCAGCTCTCGGTGTCGACGTTGCTGAGCGGCACCACCGCGGTGAGCTCGTCGCCGATCTCGATCTTGATCTTGCGGGCCAGCACCTTGCCCAGGATGATGGGCGGCGGCTCGCCCGGCCGCGGGGTGGCGCGCAGGGCGTCGACCGAGCCCTCGATCATGTGCTGCTGGAGGTCGAGCACCTTGGTGACGCGCTCGGGATCGACGCCCTTGATCGCGACGCCGGACACGTCGCCCTTGCCGCGGGTCACCAGCATCTCGGCGAACACGAACGGCTGGACCGCGATGACGTCGGGATCGATGTTGCGGGCGATGCGCTCGACCTGCTCGTACTCGATGAAGTCCTGCGTGTTCTTGGTGATGGTGATGTGCGCGTTGACGCCGAGGACCTTGTCGCGGAACTCCTGCTGGAAGCCGGTCGTGACCGAGAGGACCACGGTCATGGCCGCCACGCCGAAGACCACGCCCAGGACCGACACCGTGGTGAACACGCTGAACACGTAGAGCAGCGCGAACACCACCGAGCCGAACATGCCCGCCGCCAGCGCGATGACGCCGAGGCCGGAGCCGCCGCCGGTGGCGAGGAAGAGCGCGCCGCCGGTCGCCGCCACCAGGAGAGAGACGACCAGGCCGATGGCGTGACTGCGCGCGCCGAGGCCGCGGTAGAGGTAACGCCAGCCGATGCGAAGCTCGTACGACAAGGGTTGCCTAGTCTATTCGATCCGGCCCGCGCAGGCGCGCCCGGCGGGCCCGGAGGCGTTCACCGTGAATCCCCGATCCACGCCGGCGGTGTATCAGAAGCGCGCGCGATCGGCCACTCCGGCCGGCCCCGGCGCGGATGGGTAGAGCCGGGTCCGCCGGCTCAGCCGGGGTCGCCGCGGTCGTCTCCGTCGCGGTCGAGCTGGGCCAGCCAGGCCTCGACCGCGTCGGCGATCGCGCCGCTCGCGCCGGTGCGCGCGGGCAGGACGTCGGTGGCGGTCGACTTCACGCTGTCGGGCGCGTGCGGCATGGCAAAGGAGCGGCCCGCCCACTCGAGCATCGGCACGTCGTTGAACCAGTCCCCCACCACGGCCACGCGCTCGGCGGACAGGCCGAGGCGGCGCGCCACATCGGCCAGGCCGGTGCCCTTGCTGGTCCCGCGCGAGACGAAGCGGACCACGCGGCCGGCGGCGGTCGAGAAGCTCAGCGACTCGACCCGCTCGTCGAGCGCCCGGAGCAGCTCACAGGCCGCGCGCACCCGCTCGTCGGTGCCGATGCCGACCAGCATCACCGTCGACTCCGGATCGGAGCGCCAGACCTCGGCGGCGAGGACGTCGCTGTGGGCGGTGATGTTGCGGGCCCAGCCGCTCACGTACTCGTGGTGCTGGCGGCCGCGCTCGCACGAGTGGATCGCCCCGTGGGTGAAGACGAAGCTGGACAGGTCGTGTCCGACCATCGCGGTGAGGATCGCCTCCACCTCGGCGGTCGCGATCGCGCGCCGTGCCAGCACCCGCTCGGTCGCCGCGCAGGCGATGACGCCGCCGTCCGCGCACACCAGCGGCGCGTCGAGGCCGAGGTCGCGCGCGACCGGATGCGTGCGCGAGGTGAGCCGGCCCGTCGCGATGGTGACGACGACGCCCTCCCGCCGGGCGCGGGCGATGGCCTCGCGATCGCGCGGGTGGATGCGGTCGTCTCGATCGACCAGCGTGCCGTCCAGGTCGGCTGCGAACAGCGCGCGTGCGGAGCCCAACATCACGTGGCTTAGCACACCCGGCCGGCCCTCGCGACGAGCGCCCCGCCGGCCGCCCGGAACCGTCACGAACGGGCGGACGGGCCGCCGGATCCGCGCGCGGACCGAGCGCGGCCCGGCTCATCCCGTCTGGCGGCGGCGGCGGCGTGCCCGCACGGCCGGCCAGATCGCCACCAGCGCGGCGCCTGCGCTGCCCAGCACGCTCAGGAGCGCGAGCATCGGCCACGCGCCGGCCCGGTACTCCATCTCGATCCGGTGCCGGCCGGGTCCGACCAGGACGCCGCGGAAGGCCGCGTTGGCCGGGATGACCTGCGCCGCCTCGCCATCCACCCGCGCGCTCCAGCCGGGAAAGAAGGCCTCGTGCACGATCGCGATGCCGTCGGCCGGCGCATCGATCTCGGCCACCACGCGGTTGCGCCCGAGCTCGACCAGACGCCCTGCGGCGGTGGCCACCGCGCCGTCGGCGCGCTGGACGCGCTGCTCGTCGGCCGGGCGAAGTCGGCCGCGCTCCACCACCGCGATCTGCCCGACGGGGGCGGCGAACAGGGCCTTCGCCGCCGCCTCCGGTCCATCCACGACGACGGCGCGATCCACCCACAGGACGGCCGGGGCGACCGACGCCACCCGCGACACGCCCTTTCGCACCGTCGCCAGGCCGGTGCGGTCGGCCTTCAGCACCTTGTCGCCCCCCTCCAGCAACCACGCGACATTGAGATGTCCGAGCAACCGCGGCTCTCGCCTGACGCGCTCGAGCACGCGGTCATATCGCACGAGGGCGAGAGGATCGCCCTCGTAGCCGCCCAGATCGCGCAGCCCGAGCCGGATGCCCGGACGAAACTTGAGATAGGAGCGATCGTAGATGCGCGCCGACAGCGGCACTCCGTCGAGCCCCGCCACCTCGCGGTCGTGCGAGGTGTCCGGCACTCGCAACATCCCCTGGTCGATCTGCCTCGAGTGCGCGAACCACAGGTCGGCGGTGACCGCGGCGGCGGCCAGGTAGGCGAACAGGGCGCGCCCCCTGCCCCGCCGGTGGAGAAGCATGAGGTTGAGCCAGGTGGCGAGCACGAAGCTCACGCACGCGAGCACGAAGGCGTCGCGCAGCGGCTGCTCGGCGATGCCCGGCTTCTGGTTGACCGCGAAGCCGATGCCGAAGACCAGGACCGCCGCGCCGCCGACGAACCAGACGCCGCGCGCGATGCGCCGGGCCCGCTCCGGGTCGTCCAGCCGCACGAGCTCGTGCAGGCCCTCGGCGGCCAGGATCGCGATCGGCAGCTGGGCGACGTACATGTAGCGGTGGGCGCGGCGGAACCAGCCGAACGGCTCGATCGCGGACGCGGCCGCCGCCAGGAAGTCGCCCGCGTCGCCCAGGGCCAGCCCGAGGCCGAGCGCGGCCACGCCGGCCAGGACCAGCCGGCGCGGAGTGGCGAACGCGCTCACGGCCAGCGCGGCCCACACGGCCGTGGCAGCCCCGATGTACGTGTTCTCGCCCAGCATGCGGGGCATCAGCAGACCGGCGATGTCGTTCATGCCGAGCACGCTCTCGGTGATGAAGCTGAGGTCGCGGCGATCGCGCACGGTCTCGCCCAGCAGGAGAGACGTGGAGTGGAACTGGGCCGCGACCATGGCGAGGAACAGCCCGAGCGAGGCGGCGCCGCTGACCAGCGCCTCGCGCAGGTAGGGCCGCGCGCCTGCGCCGGCCGCGGCCGCGCGCGCGCCATCCACGATCGCCCACACCGCGTAGGGCACCACGACCAGGAGCGAGAACCAGAACGAGGCCGGACCGCCGGCCAGGGCACAGAGCGCCCCGGTCAGCGCCACCAGCGCGCCCCGCCCGCGACTCGGCCGGGCGGCCCAGTGATCGACGGCGGCCAGGATCCAGGGCGCCCAGGCGATGTTCCAGTTGAGCGCGGAGAAGAGGTTGTGCAGGTGCGGGTAGCCGACCACGAAGATGACGCCGCCGGCGTAGCACGCAGCGGTGTGCAGGCCGCGCCGGCGCAGGTAGACGAACAGCCCGAAGCACGCCAGCCAGATGTGGAGGACGACCTTGACCGTGACGACGCCGTACGAGACGTGACCGGCGATCGCCGAGCCGGCCAGCAGCAGCCAGTTGGGCGGGTACAGGATGCCGGCCTGGGGATCGCAGTGAAACGGGTACCCTGCGCGATCGAACGGATTCCACAGCGGCAGGGCGCCGTCGCGATACGAGTCGTACTGGAAGATCAGGTCGCCCCAGTACTCCCACTGCGCGTCCCAGTTGAACGCGCGCCGAGCCCCGTCGATCGGCGTCCACAGGCGCCAGAACAAGGCGAGGAGCAGGACGAGAAAGACCCCGCCGGCCACGGCGTAGGGCAGCGCGCGCCGCGCCCAGGTTGGCATCGCGGGCCAGGTTACGACCGGGCATTCTCGCTGCCAAGCGCCGCTGCGTGGATGCGAAGACGGCCGGACCCGGTCACCCGGATCCGGCCGCTGCCGCTGCGTCCCGTCTCCGGGGCAGCGCGGGGCGATCGTCGCCAGCTGGCTATCGCATCAGCCCCACGGCGAGCTCGCGTCGATCAGTGACGATGGTCGCGGTGGTCCTCGCGCCGGTCGCGGTGGTCCTCGCGCCGGTCGCGCCGGTCCTCGCGGTGGTCGCGGACGTCCTCGCGCCGGTCGCGCGGCCCGGTGTAGCCGTCACGGCGATCGCGCCGGTCCTCGCGCCGGTCGCGGACGTCCTCGCGGTGATCGCGGATGTCCTCGCGCCGGTCGCGGTAATCCTCGCGCCGGTCGCGGCGGTCCTCGCGATGGTCGCGGACGTCCTCGCGCCGGTCGCGCCAGTCGTGCCCGCGGTCATAGCGGACCGGCTCCGGCCGGCGATTCCAGTAGCGGGCGTCGCGCACGGGCCGCGAGCGGTGATCGACGTAGACGTGGCGCGCGCGGCTCGACCTCCAGCGGCCCTGCGTGTAGACCACGCGGCCGTTGTGGCGATACCAGCGGGCCGGCTCCCAGTCGTAGCCGGCGCGGGCGCGGAACCACGACCCCGGCGACCACTGCCAGCGCACACCGACTCGATTCCAGTAGCCCGGGCGCCAGTGATAGCCGGCCCGGATGGGCTGCCAGTGGCCCTCGTTCCAGTAGTAGCGGCCGTAGCGGGGATTCCAGAAGCCGTCGACCCACACGTAGCCGGGGCGGCCCTCGGTCCAGTAGCCGTCGCTCCAGACCCACCGGTAGCCGTCCCACGACCAGCGGCCCTGCACGAAGACGTAGCCGTCGTAGCTGTAGCCGTCGTAGCTGTCGAACGCGTCGTAGCCGTAGCGCGACTCGGGGACGACGGTGCGCGGAGGCGGCGGCGCCACCGAGACCACGAGATGGTCGGCGCGAGCCTCGGACACGCTCACACCGAGCGGCGCGGCGAGCGCCGCGAGCAAGAGAAAGACACGACCCATCACGGTTCTCCTCATCAGGTGGCCGATTGTAGAGCAAGCGACAGGCCACCCGGAGGCGTCGCGACAAACCATCGAGATCAGAATAAAAAACGCGCGGCAAGCACCGGCGACCTGCGGAACCCGCAGCAACGCTGCGTGTCTCGAAGTTCACAGGAGCCCACCGCGCGGTCGGCGATGGCCGGCGATGGCCGGCGACGGAGGTTACTGCGGAGCGAAGAAGTCGACCGACAGGTCGAAGTCGCCCTCGGCGAAGCCGTTCACCATGATGAAGGCCTGCGTCTCGCCCTCGGGCACGGTCAGGACGCACTCCTCGTCGGGTCCCTCGATGAAGGGACGGCAGTCGAACTGCGTGAGGTCCGGGGCCGAGCCGAAGCGAACGTAGAGGTCGGGGTCTCCCGTCCCGGTCATGGTCGCGATGAACTCTGTCCCCGGGACGACGTCGAGCGGCTCGAACTCGGCGTTCTCATCGAGCGCCACCGTACCCGACGCGGTCACGTTGGTCGGCACGCCGGTGCCCGGATCCGGGTTCGGGTTGGGATCGGGGTCCGGGTTGGGGTTGGGATCGGGATCCGGGTTCGGGTTGGGATCGGGATCAGGCTGCTCGCCCGGGGGGCCGTAGACCGAGGCCGCGCCCTCGCGATCGAGATCGGTCAGCGTGAGGTCGCCGGTGCCGTTGCACTGCGGGTAGTGCATGGTCGACGCCGAGTCGTACGGGGTCAGCTCGCGCCAGTCGTTGTCCTCGAAGCAGGTGCCGGCCTCGGGCCGCGTGTGCTCGTGACGCCAGCCGAGGGTGTGGCCGAGCTCGTGGGTGACGATGTTGGCCAGCGGGAAGTCGCTCTGCTGGAACGACGAGTTGTCGATGAAGAGGTTGCGGGTCGCGCGGTCCTGGTCGGGGAAGAACGAGCGCGCCAGGTACGGCTGGTTGAAGACCTGGTTCACGTCGAACAGGACGTTCTGGTTGTTCGCGTCGCAGCTGGCGTCTTCCTCGGCCACGTGGATGAAGTTGACGTTGGCCGCGGTCTCCCAGCCGTTGTCGCTGGCGGCCGTCATGGCCTCGATGACCTGGTCCTTGAACTCGCCGAAGCTGTCGCCCACGCAGTAGGTGAGGTTGAGCTTCTGCTCGTCGGACCAGACCGCGTCCACGCCGCCCGGCGAGTGGACGATCAGCTTGTCCGCCCCGTAGAGCTCGTCGTACAGCTCGCGCAGGGCCTTCTTGTCGCGGTAGGGCGTGTCGCCGTTGCGGATGTAGACGCCGCTCGGACCGAACGACGCCGGCTCGTGGTAGCTCTGGGCCACGAAGTCGTCGAAAGAGACGTCTGGGGTATTGTCGCCGACCTCCTCGGAGGAGCTGGGGCCGCAGGCAGCTGCGAGCAGGAGGGCGAGGTACGGCGCACACCGGAAACGGGACATCACTACTCCTTGCGCGTGAGGGGGACTCTCGGGGAGAGAAGTCGTGGGGCGCGCCGTTCGTAATCAAGAGCGATGCCAGCCGGGCCCGTCCTGCCGCGCACTTGGAAGATGGGCGGCCCGGCTGTTCGCTTGTGTTTGAATCGCGCGGTGTTACGAGATCGCCACGCGATCCCTGCGTGATCACGTGTGTGCAGTTAGTACCGCTCGCGATACCCCCTTAAGGGGTGTTAATCGCGGACTGAACCGCGCAGCGGGGACAGTCGTTTGCGACCGGTCAGAATCGCAGCCGATATTGCGGCAGGTACCGCCGACGGTGTCGCGGAGGTCGCGGGGAGCTCCGGCGCGGAGCGGACGAGATGCGCAGCACGGGGGTCGCGCCGCCGGCGCGCTACTCTTCGCGCGTGCCATCACACAACCGGGCGGCGCGCCCGCCGCGCGGCCCCACCGCGCTCCGCCTGATCCGCCTGGCCCGGCCCGAGGCCGCCCTGATCGTCGGCGGCCTGGTGTCGCTGCTCATCGGCAGCGCGTCGTCGCTCCTCTATCCCCAGGGCGTGCGCGTGGTCATCGACGCCGCGCTGGGCTCGCCGCCGGCGTGGGCGAGAGGGACCGATCCGGGCCACCTGCTCGCCCTCATCGGGCTCGGCATGGCCGCCGTGGCGCTGCTGTCGGCCATCGCGATGGGGCTGCGCGCGTTCCTGTTCATGCTGGCCGGCGAGCGCGTCATCGCCCGGCTGCGGCGCACCCTCTACCAGGCCATCCTGGACCAGGAGATCGCCTTCTTCGACGTGGAGCGCACCGGCGAGCTGACCAGCCGGCTCGCGTCCGACACCGCGACGCTGCAGGGCGCGGTCAGCTCCAACATCTCCATCGGCCTGCGCAACCTCATCCAGCTGGCCGGCGGCATCGCGCTCCTGGTCTTCACCTCTCCGCGCCTCACGCTGGTCATCCTTGCGGTGGTGCCGGCCATCGCGGTGGGCGCGGTGGTGTACGGCCGCCGCATCCGGCGCCTGGCTCGCAAGGTCCAGGACGCGCTCGCCGAGGGGCAGGCGGTGGCCGAGGAGAGCATCGCCGGCGTGCGCACGGTGCGCGCGTTCGCGGCCGAGGAGGCGGAGCACGAGCGCTACGGCGGCGCCATCGCGCGCGCGCTCGAGCTGGCCCGCCGCCGGGTCGCCGCGTCGTCGATCTTCATGTCGTCGACCTCCTTCGCCGGCTACGCCGCGGCCGCGCTGGTCTTCTGGTACGGCGGCTCGCTGGTCGCGCGCCACGAGCTCACCGTCGGCGACCTGACCTCGTTTCTGGTCTACACGCTCCTGGTCGGCTTCTCGCTCGGCGCGCTCGCCGACCTGTGGGCCGAGTTCCTGCGCGCGCTGGGCGCGGCGGAGCGGGTGTTCGAGCTGCTCGATCGGCGGCCGCTCATGCCGCGGCGGGGCGGCCGCGCGCTGGAGTCGGTGACCGGGGCGGTCGAGATCGACCAGGTCGTGTTCCGCTACCCGAGCCGGCCCGAGGCGCCGGTCTTGACGTCGCTGTCGGTGCGCATCGACCCGGGCGAGGTGGTGGCGCTGGTCGGCCCGTCGGGCGCCGGCAAGTCGACCATCGCCGCGCTCCTGCTCCGCTTCTACGACCCGGACGCCGGGGCGATCCGGCTCGACGGCAACGACCTGCGCGAGCTCGATCCGGCGTGGCTGCGCCGGCAGATCGGGCTGGTCGCGCAGGAGCCGCTGCTCTTCTCCACCTCCATCGCCGAGAACATCCGCTACGGGCGGCCCGAGGCGTCGCGCGCGGACATCGAGGCGGCCGCGCGGGCGGCCAACGCCGACGGCTTCATCGCCGAGTTCCCGGCCGGCTACGACACGGTGGTGGGAGAGCGCGGCGTGCTCCTGTCGGGCGGGCAGAAGCAGCGCATCGCGATCGCGCGGGCGCTGCTCAAGGACCCTCGCATCCTCATCCTCGACGAGGCGACCAGCGCGCTCGACGCGCAGGTGGAGCACCTGGTGGTCGAGGCGCTCGACCGGCTCATGCAGGGGCGCACCACGCTGGTCATCGCGCACCGGCTGTCGACGGTGCGGCGGGCCGACCGCGTGCTGGTGATCGACCGCGGCAACGTGATCGAGACCGGCCGCCACGACGAGCTGGTGGCGCGCGACGGGCTCTACCGCCGCCTGGTCGAGCGCCAGTTCGCCGCCGGCTGAGGGGCACGGGCGGCGCGGCCCTCGCCCATGCGGACGACGCGGCCTCGACGCGGACGTGGAGGCCGACTACGAGGCGAAGATGGCCGCGAGGAAGAAGGCGAGCGCGGCGGCCAGCGCGATCCACCAGCCGACGGCCAGGCGGCGGCGCGCCGGGACGAGCCCGGCCGCCGACAGGGCGCGCAGCGGGAGGCGATCGGTGGCGTGGGCGTCCATGCCCGGCGCGAACGGCCCGTACGGCGGGGACGCGTCCGGCGGATCGGTCTGCCAGGCGCGCAGGTCGTCCTCGTGCGCGTGTGCGTCGCGCGCGTGGGCATGTGCTCCGTGATCGTGGCCGCCGTGCCTGTTGTGGCCGTCGTGGCCGTCGTGCCCGTCGTGCCCGTTGTGATCGCCGGTGGGCGCCACGGCCGGGGGGCGCGTGCGCGGCCGGGTTCGCTCGATGGCGGGGGAGGGAAGCGCGCGGATCGGCTCGACCACCGGGCGTGCGTGCGGCGCAGGATGGATGCCCGACGGGCTGGCCGGCGCCGGGCCGGGCCGGGGGGCCGCGTCCAGCGCCGACGCTGCTGACTCATCGCCGAGGGGGGACCGCCCGTGCGGAGCCGGCAGAGGAGAGAGCAGGTCTCGCCCGCCCGTCGGGCGGTGAACTCGATAGGAGGGGGCCGCTTCGTCCGCTGGTGCGGGACGGAGCGGTGGAACTCGGCGAGCTTCGAGCTGCCTGCGCTTCACCGAATCTTCGCGCGACCGGGTGCGCGAACGGCCGTATTGCATATGCCCGAAGTAGAGCAGGACTCATGCCACCGCGCCGCCGCGTGGCTTCATATGTTTTTCAGGTAATACAATTCACCAAGTCGCCGGTGGATGGGGCTCAAGACCCCTTTGTGGTCGCTGGACTGGCCAACTGGGGTTCAGCGCCCGCGGCGCGAGGCACCCCTCGAGATTCTGCCGGCTCGTTCGATCTGGGTGAGGCGCGGCCGCACATCCATGGCCGATTCGCCACTCCGCCTTTTCCTGCCGGCCGCGCTCACCGCCCCTTCCACACCGGCTTTCGCTTCTGCAGAAACGCGGCGAGCCCCTCGCGCGCGTCCTCGAGCGCCAGCACGCGGCCGAGCTCGCCCTCGAGGAAGCGAAGGGCCGCGCCCAGCTCCATGTCCTGCGAGCGGTAGAAGGCGCGCAGGCCGAGCGCGATGGTGGCCGGGCTGAGCTCGGCCAGCTCGCGCGCGAGCGCCATCGTCTCCGCCTCGAGCGACCCGGCCGGCACCACCCGGTTGATGAGGCCCGCCGCCAGCGCGTCGGCCGCGCTGATGCGCTTGCCGGTCAGCATGAGCTCGAGCGCCTGCTTGCGCCCGATGCTGCGCGCGATCTCGGCGCTGATCATCATCGGCCACAGCCCCACGCGGATCTCGGTGGTGCCGAAGGTCGCCTGCTCGCTGGCCAGCGCGAGGTCGCAGGCCACCACCAGGCCGAGCCCTCCGGCCAGCGCGTGGCCGTTCACCATGGCGATGATCGGCTTGCCGAGCTCGTGCATGGCGGTGAGGAGCTCGACCAGCGACGCGGAGCGCGCCGGGGCCGGCGCGGACGCGGGCGACCCCGGTGGGTCGCCACTCCCCTGTGGCGGCCGGTCCGCGCTCGCGCCGGACATCCGCGACAGGTCGCCGCCGGCCGAGAACACGGCGCCCGCGCCGGTCAGGACCACCACGCGCACCGACGGGTCGGCCGCCGCGCCGGCCAGCGCGTGGACCAGCTCGCCGCACGTCTCCGGGCCGATCGGGTTGCGCTTGTCGGGACGGTCGAGGGTGAGGCGGAGGACCGGGCCCTCGGCGCTGGTCGCGATCGTGACGTACTGCGATCCCATGCCTCCTCATAGCAGAGTGGCGCTGCGGCGCGCGAGGCCCGTGCTACCGTCGGTCGGTGCCCCGCGCCCGGCTGTCGGCCCTCGCCGCTCTCGCGCTGGTCGCGGCCCGCGCGCAGCCCGCCCGCGCCGGGGACAACGACCTCGTGCTCGCCCGGCTGGCCGACGTGGTGGTCGACGACAGCGGCGCGCCGGTCGACGCGGTCGGCGCCAACCAGGACTTTCGCTCGCTGGCCAGCGAGCTCGGCGTGGTGATGGCCCCGCGCCTGGCGGGACCGGCCGACACGCCCGGGCTGGCCGGCTTCCAGTTCAGCGCCGATCTGGCCTGGACGCGCGTCCACACCGACCGCAGCTACTGGCGCGCGCTGGCCGGCTCGCGCGATCCGGCCGGCCGCGACCACGGCGGCTCCTTCATGAACACGGTCGGCCTGTTCGCGCGCAAGGGCATCTGGCTGCCGGCGCCGTCGTTCGAGCTCGGCCTGGGCGCGGTGCACCTCGTCGACTCGCAGCTGTGGGCGGCGCAGGGCTACGCCAAGCTCGCCGTGCTGGAGGGCTTCCACTACCTCGCCGTGCCCTCGATCGCGCTGCGCGCCGGGCTCTCGCGCATGATGGGCTCGTCCGAGCTCGAGCTGACCGTGCTGTCGCTCGACGCGACGGTGTCGAAGTCGATCGGCGTGGCCGGCATCGCCCGGGTCTCGCCCTACGCCGGGTGGAACGCCCTCGTCATCGTCCCGCGCTCGCAGGTGATCGACAAGACGCCGCAGACCGACCCGCGGGTCCAGCCGCTCGACGCCTCCCTCGACTTCGTGTTCCCCGATCAGGACAACATCCTGCGCAATCGCCTGTTCGCCGGCGTCGTGGTCAAGCACTACATCGTCAGCCTGTCGCTCGAGGCGGCGCTCGCCCTGCGCGGGAGCTCGAAGGACGACCGCAGCGGCACCGACGTCGCCTGCGGCCAGGTCGAGGAGCCGACCGCGCAGTGCGACTCGCGCGATCGGGCCGGGCAACAGGTCGGCCTCACCGCCGCGCTCGCCCTCGCATTCTGAGCCGGCCGAACCGACGGCGCGGCGGGCCGCTTCTGCGGTACGTTGCCGCCATGGACACCCTGGTCATCGGCCACGCGGACGTGCGGCGCCTCCTGCCGATCGCGGACTGCATCGAGGCGATGGCGGGCGCGCTGACCGCGCTGGCCCGCGGCGAGGCGCTGCAACCCCTGCGCGCGGCGCTGCGCTTGCCGAGCGGCGCGGGCCTGCTCGGCGTGATGCCCGGGTACCTGGGGCCGATCGACGCGCCCGGCATCAAGGTCATCACGGTGTTCCCGGGCAACCACGGCACCGAGCTCGACGCCCACCAGGGCGCGGTGCTCCTGTTCGAGGGCGAGCGCGGCCGGCTGGTCGCGGTGATGGACGCCACCGAGGTGACCGCGATCCGCACCGCGGCGGTGAGCGCGGTGGCGACCCGCGCGCTGGCCCGCGACGACGCCGGCGATCTGGCGCTGCTCGGCTCCGGCACGCAGGCGCGCACCCACCTGGCCGCGATGGCCGCGGTGCGCCGGCTGCGCCGGGTGCGCGTGTGGAGCCGCGATCCCGCGCGGGCGGCCGCGTTCGCGGCGCGCGCCGCCGCCGAGGGGGCATGCGCGTGCGAGGTCGCCGCGGTCGCGAGCGCGCGCGAGGCGGTGGCCGGCGCCGACCTGGTCTGCACGACCACGTCCGCGCGCACGCCGGTCCTCGAGGGCGCGTGGCTGTCCGCCGGCGCGCACGTGAACGCGGTCGGCGCCTGCGTGCCGAGCGCGCGCGAGCTCGACGGCGAGGCGGTGGCGCGGGCGCGGCTGTTCGTCGACCGGCGCGAGTCGGCGCTGGCCGAGGCGGGCGACCTGCTCCTGGCGCGCGGCGAGGGCGCGATCGGCGACGACCACATCGCCGCGGAGCTGGGCGAGGTCCTGGTCGGATCGAGCGCGGGGCGGCGCGCGGCCGACGAGATCACGCTCTTCAAGTCGCTCGGCATCGGCGTGGAGGACATCGCCGCGGCCCACCTGGTCCACCAGCGGGCGCGCGAGCAGGGCGCGGGCACGGCCATTGAGCTCGGCGGAGGGCGCGCGTGAGCGCGGACGGCGGCCGGCGCGCGCCGGGCGAGCCCATCCCGATCGATCGGATCCGCGCCGCGCGCGATCGCATCGCGGGGCTGGCGCTCCGCACGCCGCTGGTCCGACTCCATCTCGGCGACGGCCCCGAGGTCTACCTCAAGCTCGAGAACCTGCAGCCGATCGGCTCGTTCAAGCTTCGCGGCGCCGGCAACGCGATGGCGTGCCTGCCCGACGCCGAGCTCGCGCGCGGCGTGTACACCGCCAGCGCGGGCAACATGGCGCAGGGCGTGGCCTGGGTGGCGCGCGCGCGCGGCGTTGCCTGCACCGTCGTGGTGCCGGACCACGCGCCGCGGGCCAAGCTGGAAGCGATCGACCGGCTGGGCGGCCGCATCATCAAGGTGCCGTTCGACCGCTGGTGGCAGATCATCGTCGAGCACCGCTTCGAGGGCGTGGAGGGCGCGTTCATCCACCCGGTGTGCGATCCGGAGGTCATCGCCGGCAACGGCACCATCGGGCTCGAGATCCTCGAGGACCTGCCCGACGTGGACGCGGTCCTGGTGCCCTACGGCGGGGGCGGGCTCGTGAGCGGCATCGCCTCGGCCCTGCGCGCGCTGGCGCCGCGCGTGCGGGTGCTGGCGAGCGAGGTGGAGACCGCGGCGCCGCTGGCCCCGTCGCTCGCCGCCGGCGAGCTGCGCGAGGTCGGCTACACCCCGACCTTCGTCGACGGCTGCGGCTCGAGGAGCGTCCTGCCCGAGATGTGGCCGCTGGTGCGCGGCCTCGTGGGCGGCTCCGTGGTGGTGCCGATCGCCGAGGTGGCGGCCGCGGTTCGCCTCCTGGTCGAGCGGGCCCGCGTGGTGGCCGAGGGCGCGGGCGCGGTGTCGGTGGCCGCGGCGCTCAGCGGGCGCGCCGGCGGCGGCAAGCTCTGCTGCGTGGTGTCGGGCGGCAACCTCGACAGCGACAAGCTCGCCGCGATCCTGGGCGGCCGGCTGCCGTAGCAGTCGACTCCGGGCGGCCGGGCCGAGGCCGCGATTCGCCGGCGCGAACCGCCGCGCTACTCGTCCTGGGTCTCGTGCGGGACGGCGTCTTCGCGCTCGAGCTGGGTGAGCTTCTGCTCGAGCTGCTCGATGCGCGCCGACAGCGCGCCGATGTCTTTTTGCAGGCTGGAGAAGGGCGAGATGCCCTCGACCATGTTGCGGATGCGGCCGTCGACCTTGCGCTGCCAGTCGTCGATGGCGCGCTGCGAGTGGGTCAGGAACTCGCGGAACTCGCGCAGGTTGCGCAGCCCCTCGCGCACGCGGCGCCCGGCCGAGTGTCCCTCGTCGTGGCCGTTGTCACCGGCCGTGTCGAGGCGCATGTCGTGGTTGCCGTCGGCCGCGTGAAGGCCGTGGTCGTTGCCCGACGAGTGGTTCGACGCGGGCAGCGCGTCGCCGGCCGCATCGGCGGCATCGTCACCCTCGGCGGGGGACAGGCCGTCCTGGGCGTCGTAGCCGCGGCCGAGCATCTGGGTCACCCGGCCCTTGGCCTGATGGACCAGCTGCGTGATCGACTCTCCCCCGCTCTGGATGATGTTTCGCATCGCCTGCAGCGGGAGGAAGCTCTTCTGGCGCTTCTCCTCCTCGAAGATGATCTGCGCCAGCGTGACCGAGGTGAGGTCTTCCTTGCTCTTGTTGTCGACGATCTTCACGTCGTCGCCGCCGCGGATCATGTCGGCGATCTGATCGAGCGTGACGTACCGGCTGTGCTGCGTGTCGTACAGCTTCCGGTTGGCGTATCGCTTGATGACGCGGGTCTCGGACATTCCCGTTTGATTGGTATCACGCGGCACAAGCCGGGCACAAGGAACCCCGCCGCACTGCGTCGAGCGAGGTGCGAGCGCGCATGAACGCTGCTTTCACGCGCCTACACCGGTCAACTCGGCTATTTCTCGCCCGTCGCCTCCTTGGCGGCCCTGGCTGCAGCGCT
>DATFRY010000207.1:0-34653 GCA_035262925.1 Kofleriaceae bacterium
GCCCGGGCACGACCAGGCGGTCGCGCACGTCCACCGCTCGGGCTCCGCGTCCGGGCTGGAGGCCGCGACCCAGCTCGGCGATGCGGCCGTCCTCGACGCGCACGTCGAGGATCGCGTCGATCTTCTGGCCCGGGTCGATGACGCGACCGCCTCGCAGGAGCAAGTTCATGAATCGACGCTGTTTAGCAGCTCCGCCGGGATGTGTCCATCCGATCGCGGCCCTGATACATTGACATCGATGGCGCGCGCGGCGGTGGTGATCATCGGCAACGAGATCCTGTCCGGGAAGTTCGCCGATGAGAACGCGCGCTTCCTGATCGGCGAGCTGCGCGACCTGGGGGTCGCGCTCGGGAGGATCTCGGTCATTCCGGACGACATCGACGACATCGCCGAGACCGTGCCCCGCTGTGCCGCACGCTTCGACGCGGTGTTCACCTCCGGCGGCGTCGGCCCGACCCACGACGACGTCACCATGGCCGGGCTGGCGCGCGGCTTCGGCACCCGCGTGGTGCGCCACCCGGTGCTCGAGGACCTGCTTCGCCAGTACTACGGCGATCGCCTGAGCGACAGCCACCTGCGCCTGGCCGAGGTCCCCGAGGGGGCGGACCTGGTCTACGGCGAGGACAGCACCTGGCCGGTCCTCGCCTATCGCAACGTCTACATCCTGCCCGGCGTGCCCGCCCTGTTCCGCCGCAAGTTCCTGTCCATCCGCGAGCGCTTCCGCTCGCTCCCGTTCTTCACCGCCCGCATCTACGTCATGTCCGACGAGACCACCATCGCGCCCGACCTCGACCGCCTGGTCACCGCGCACCCCGCGGTGAGCTTCGGCAGCTACCCGCGCTTCGACGAGACCGAGTACCGCGTGCTGCTCACGGTCGAGAGCCAGGACCTCGGGGAGGTGTCGCGCGCGGCCGGCGAGCTGGCGGCGGCGCTGGGATCACTGGTCGTCCGCGTCGAGGACGCCGCGCCATGACGCCGGACCCGCGAGACCCGCGAGACCCGCTTCACCTCCGACGGTGACCGCCATCCAACCCGAGGGGCGCTTGCTCGATCGCCTGCGCAGCCGCTGGCGCGAGATCTGGAGCCACCGCCCGCGCTGGCGGACGGTCTGGGACCGCGGGCCGGTCTCGTTCCTGCCCATGCTGTTCGCCGAGACCGCGCCGCTCGACCTGCGCCTGGTCGGGCGCACGCTCCTGCGCGCGGCGCTGGTCGGGGTCGCCGCCGGGCTGGCCGGCGCGGCCTTCTTCGCCGGCCTCGAGTACCTGCAGGCCTTCGCGCTCGAGTACCTGATCGGCTACGAGCCGCTGCGCGCCGAGGGCGAGACCTTCGTCAACGGCCTCATCCAGCAGCCGGTGTTCCGCCCCTGGCTGCTCCTCATCATGCCGGCGATCGGCGGCCTGGCATGCGGCCTCATCAGCCGGCTGGCGCCGGAGACCCGCGGCGGCGGCGCCGACGCGATGATCGACGCCTTCCACCACCAGAGCGGCGTGATCCGGCCGCGCGTCATCTGGGTCAAGGCGCTCGCCTCCGCGGCCACCCTGGGCTCGGGCGGGGTCGGCGGGCGCGAGGGGCCGACCATGCAGATTGGCGGCGCGCTCGGCTCCACGGTCGGCGCCCTCCTGCGGGTCAGCGCACGCGAGCAGCGCATTCTCCTGGTCGCCGGAGTCGCGGCCGGCATCGCGGCGGTGTTCCGCACCCCGCTGGGCGCCGCTCTCATCGCGGTCGAGGTGCTCTACCGCGACGGCTTCGAGTCGGACGGGCTCATCCCGTCGGTCCTGGCCAGCGTGGTCGCCTACTCGGTGGTCACCGCCATCTTCGGCGAGAGCACCCTGTTCGCCCACGCCGCGCGCTTCCCGTTCGAGCCGTCGCACCTGCCGCTCTATGGCGTCCTGGCCCTGGTGCTGGCCGCGCTGTCGATCCTGTTCCTGGCCAGCTTCCGGGTGGTGCGCCGCTGGTCCGGGCGACTGCCAGGCCCGGAATGGCTGCGCCCCGCCGTCGGCGGGCTGGCGCTCGGAATCCTGTGCACGCCGATCATCATGGGGGTCGGCAGCGCGATCGGCCGGCCCGGCCAGGGTCTCGGCATCCTGGGCGGCGGCTACGGCGCGGTGCAGATGGCCATCACGGGCTCCAGCTGGCTGCCCGGCGGGTGGAACGGGGTCGCCCTGCTCACCCTGCTGGCGCTGGCCAAGCTCTTCACCACGACGCTGACCATCGGCACGGGGGGCAGCGCGGGCGACTTCGCCCCGTCGCTGGCCATCGGCGGCCTCCTGGGCGGCGCCTTCGGGCGAGCGTGCCAGCTGTGGGTCGACCCCAGCATCGATCCCGGCGCCTTCGCGCTGGTCGGCATGGGCTGCTTCTACGGCGGCGTGGCCCACGTGCCGCTCAGCGCGCTGGTGCTGGTGTGCGAGCTGGCCGGCAACTATGACCTCCTGGTCCCGCTCATGCTCGCGCTCGGCATCTCGTTCGTGGCGCAGCGCGGCCGCACCCTCTACCACGCGCAGGTGCCGACCCAGCGCGACTCGCCGGTGCACCGCGACGCGCTCTTGCTCGACGTACTGCGCACCGTGCGGGTGGGCGAGCTCATGGCGCGCGGGCGGCCCTTCGTCAGCTTCTCGCCCGCCACCCCGGCCGAGGACATGCTGCGCCGCATCGGCGACGCCGCGTGGCAGGACGTGTTCCCGGTGGTCGAGCCCGACGGCTCGCTGTCGGGGCTGGTCAGCGCCGACGCGCTCCGCATCCTCGCCGCCGAGCAGAGCGACACCGCCTGGGCGGTGGCGGCCGACGTCATGCAGCCCGCCGTGACGGTGTCGCCCGAGGACGACCTGCACGTGGCCACCGAGAAGCTGGTGCAGAACGGGCTGCGCGAGCTGCCGGTCATCGGCCGCAAGGGGGAGATCCTCGGCTTCCTCGACGAGGCCGAGGTCGCGCGGGTCTACCTGCGCTCGGCGTCGCGCGCCGAGGACGCGGCCAGCTCGCGCCGCGATCTGCCGCGCGCCGGCGGCGCCGGCGGCGACGGCGGCGACGCCGACCCGCCGGCCGGGCCGACCGGCGCCGCCTGATCGGCCTGATCGGCCGGACGGGTCTCCGCTCGTCTCGGGCCGGGCCGCCCGATCGGCGCGTGCTATGTACTACGCCGGTCATGGGGCGCGACAGATCCCGCGGCAGGCTCCGTCTCCTCCACGCCGTCGATCCGGCGCGCGACCACCTGCGCGGCGCGCCCACCGACGACGCGGTGGTGGTGGTCGCCTACGAGGACTTCTTCTGCCCCTACTGCCGGCGGCTGCGCCAGGTCTTCGTCCGCCTGCGCGCCGCGCTGGGCGATCGGCTGGTCTACGTCGTCCGCCACTTCCCCAACGAGCGCGCCCACCCCGGCGCCGAGCTCGCCGCTCGCGCGGCCGAGGCCGCCGCCCGCCAGGGTCGCTTCGACCAGATGCACGATCGGCTGTACGGCCGCGAGCCTCCGATCGGCGAGGACCAGCTCTTCGACCTCGCGCGCGACCTCCAGCTCGACATCGATCGCTTCGCGCGCGACCTGGCGAGCGACCAGGTGCGCGCCCGGGTCGAGGAGGACCTGTCGGAGGGGCGCCAGAACGGCGTGACCGGCACCCCGACCATGTTCATCGACGGGCTGCGCTACGACGGGGCCTGGGACTTCCACTCCATGCTGGAGGCGCTCGAGCGCCCCGTGGCGGCGCGCGTGCACCGCTCGGCGCGCGTGTTCGCCAGCCTCCCGACCTCGGCCGGGCTGGTGCTGCTGGTCACCGCGGCCCTGGCGCTGCTCTCTGCCAACACCGCGCTGGCGCCGATCTACGAGCGGGTCATGAACGCCCGGGTCGGCGTCGGACCGATCGGCAGCCTGCTGTCCTTGACCGTGCGCGACTGGTTCTCCGAGGGCCTGCTGGCGATCTTCTTCCTCCTGGTCGGCCTCGAGATCCGGCGCGAGATGACCACCGGTGCGCTCGTCGAGTGGCGGGCCGCCGTCCTGCCCATCGCGGCCGCGCTGGGAGGCGTGGTGACCCCCGCGCTCATCTACCTGGCGTTCAACCGCGGCCCCACGTCCCACGGCTGGTCGATCCCGACGGCGACCGACGTGGCGTTCGCGCTGGGCCTGCTGGCGGTGCTCGGCGACCGCATCCCGGCCAGCCTCCGCGTGTTCGTGGCCGCACTCGCCGTCGTGGACGACGTCCTGTCCGTGCTGACGCTCGCCATCTTCTATCCGCGCAGCTTCGCCCCGGTCTACTCGGTCGCCGTGCTCGGCGCCCTGGTCGTCCTCTTCGCCCTCAACCGCACGCGCGTCTACCGGACCTGGCCGTACGTGGTGGCCGGCATCGCGCTGTGGGTGTCGCTGCACGCGCTGGGCGTCCACGCGGCCCTGGCCGGCGTGCTGCTCGCGATGTGCCTGCCGACCCGGCCGGCGCCCATGCCGGCGCCGCTCCTGGCCCAGGCCGCGACCGCGCTGGCGGCGATGGAGCACGCGGAGAAGGAGGCGCGGCGCGAGGGGCGCGACCCCGAGCAGCTCGAGAGCGAGCCGGTCTGGGAGTGGGCCGCTCGCAACCTGTCCGCCGCCAGCGCGCGGCTCACGTCGCCGGCCGAGCGCATCGAGCGGGCGGTCGCGCCCTGGAGCGCCTACGTCATCCTGCCCGCCTTCGCCTTCTCGGCCTCCGGGATCGCCATCACGGCCGACTTCTCGTCGCGCCACGCCGGCCCCATCTTCGCGGGCATCGCGATCGCGCTGGTGATCGGAAAGCCGCTCGGCATCGCCCTCGCGGCCGGCCTGGCCATCCGGCTCAGGCTCGCGATCGCCCCCGACGGCGTCGGCACGCGCCACTTCATCGGCGCGGCCTGTCTGTGCGGCATCGGCGACACCCTGGCGCTGCTGATGGCCGACCGCGCGTTCGGCCCCGACGACGCGGCGGTCGCCAAGCTCGCCGTCCTGGCAGGGTCGGTGCTCGCCGGCATCGCCGGCGTCCTGGTGCTGCGCCACCGGGCGATGGCGGTGACGCCGACGGCGGCGTGATCCGACCGGCGCCGTGCGCCCCGGTCGCGGAGCCGTCAGATGCCGCGCGCGCGCACGGCCGCGGCGAAGGCGGCACGCCGGCGGCGCGAGACCGGGATCGACGGGCCGGCGGCGAGGACGGCGCTCAGGCCCCCTCCTCGCCACGCCAGCTGGCGCACTCCGTCGAGGCGCACCAGCGCGGAGCGGTGGGCGCGGGCGAAGCCGTGGCCGCGGACGCGCTCCTCCAGCGCGTCCATGGACTCGCGCACCAGGTAGCTGCGCGGCCCGATCCACAGGCGCGCGTAGTTGTCGGCCGACTCGATCCAGTCGATCTCCGACAGCGGCAGCACGGTCGAGCCGCGCGCGCTGCTGACGACGATCGAGGGCTCGCGGCGGGCGGGCGCGGCGGAGGCGAGCTGGCGGGTCAGCCGCGCCATGGTGGCGGCGAAGCGGGCCTCGGCCACCGGCTTGACCAGGTAGTCGAGCGCCTGGGCCTCGAAGGCGCGCAGCGCGAACTGGTCCCACGCGGTCAGGAACACCACCGCCGGCATCCGCTCCGGGGTGCGGCGCCCGATCACCTCGAAGCCGCCGATGCCCGGCATCTGGATGTCGAGGAAGACCGCGTCGGGCGCCAGGCGGTCGAGCGAGTCGAGCACCTCGGCGCCGGTGCGGCACTCGGCGACCACGGCGAAGGCGGGAAACCCGGCCAGGAGCTGGCGCACCCCGCGGCGGGCGGCCGGCTCGTCGTCGGCGACCACGACGCCCCACTCAGCCCGGCTCAAGCCCCGCCTCCATGATCACCTCGCGGTACGGCACCCGCAGGATCGCGATCGTACCACCGCCGGCGCGCGGCGCGACCGACAGCGATGCGCGCCCGCCGTGGAGCGCGCGCAGGCGCTCGCGCGTGCTGGCGATGCCGTGGCCGGCCGGGACCGGCGCGTCGGGGTCGATGCCGGCGCCGTCGTCGGCGACCGACAGCTCCAGCACGTCGCCGTCGCGGCGCGCCGCCACCTCGACCGTGCCCGACCCGGGCGCGCGCGCGATGCCGTGGCGGACGGCGTTCTCGACCAGGTGCTGCAGCGCGAAGCCGGGCACCGCCGCCGACAGGAGCGCCGGCGGCACGTCGAGGACCGGGCGCAGCCGGTCGGAGAAGCGGGCCCGCTCGATGGCCAGGTACTGGCGGACCAGCTCGAGCTCCTCCTCGAGCGCGACCTCGTCGCCGCGATCGCGGCGCAAGGTGCGCCGCAGGACGTCGCCCAGCTGCTCCAGCATGCGCGCGGCGCCGTCGCGGTCGCCGTCGCGGACCAGCACGCCGATGGTGTTGAGGGTGTTGAACAGGAAGTGCGGGTTGAGCTGGGCCTGCAGCGCGGCGAGGCGCGCCTCGGCCAGCTGCTCGGACAGGCGGGCCATCTGCAGCGCTCGCTCGCGCGCCTCGGCGAAGAAGCGGATCGCGTGCTCGATCCCCACCACCGCGAGATAGACCGCCACCCCGAACGGCAGCGTGATGAACAGCCAGCTGGTGAAGTGCACCGCGGCGTCGCCGCGCAGCGCGTCCGGCATGAGCAGCGCCTTGAGCGCGGTGCCCGCCCCCGCCCAGGCCGCGCAGAAGACCAGCGACAGGGCCAGGTGGAGCGGCGCGCGCGCGGCCAGGTGGGGGCGAGCCAGCGGCCACCGGCGTGACGCGGCGAACACCGCCGGCGTGAGCAGCGCGTAGAGCAGCCAGTCGCCGCTGGCGAACAGGAGCGCCGGCAGGCTGGCCGGCGTCTCGCCCCACAGGCGCGCCTGGGCCAGCTCGTTGACCGCGCCGAGCACGGCGGGACCGAGCCACGCGGCGGACACGAGCATCCACGGCCGGACGCGCTGCCGGAGACCCAAGCGCTCACGCTATCCCGGCCCCGAGAGGCGCGCAACCGCGGCCCCGGCGGGGGACGACCGCTCGCGTCAGCGGGCGCGCCGCTGCCGTATGCGCGATTGCCCGGCCGCCCGCGCCTGGCGAAGGTCGGGTGGTGACCTCGTCATCCGGGATCCCGACCGGCGCGCGCGTTCGATCGATCGACGTGGTGCGCGGACTGGCGATGGTGCTGATGGCCATCGATCACGTGCGGGTCTACTCGGGGCTGCCGCCGGGCGGGCCCGAGCCCGCGCTGTTCTTCACCCGCTGGGTCACTCACTTCTGCGCCCCGGCCTTCGTGTTCCTGGCCGGCGCGAGCGCCTTCCTGGTCGGGAGGCGCCGGCCGGGCGAGCTGTCGCGCTTCCTGCTCGCGCGCGGGGTGTGGCTCGTCGTGCTCGAGCTCACCGTGATCCGGCTGGCGTGGACCTTCAACGGCGACTTCGCGCACTACCTGATGGCCGGCGTCATCTGGGTGATCGGCTGCTCGATGATCGTCATGGCCGGGCTGGTCCGGCTGCCGCTCGCCGCGGTCGGCGCGATCGGCGTCGCCCTCGTCGCCGGCCACGACCTGGTGGACCCGCACCTGGGCGAGCTGGTGCCGCGGCTGGCGGAGAGCGCGTGGTCGCCGCTGTGGAAGCTCCTCTACCTCGGGTTCCACGCCGGGCCCATCCGGCTGGGCGACGGCGGCCCCGCGCTGATGGTGCTCTACACGATCGTCCCCTGGCTGGGCGTGATGGCCGCCGGGTACGCGTTCGGCGCGGTCCTGGTCATGGAGCCGGCCCGCCGCGACCGGCTGTGCCTGGCGATCGGGCTGGGCGCGATCGCCCTGTTCGTCGCCCTGCGCGTCCTCGACGTCTACGGCGATCCGCGGCCCTGGCGCGCCAGCGCGCTGCCGCCCGCGCTGGCCTTCCTCGACGCGACCAAGTACCCCGCGTCGCTCCTCTTCCTGCTCAAGACGCTGGGGCCGGCGATCGCCGCGCTGCCGCTGGCGGAGCGGGTGCGCGGCGCCGTCGGCGGCTGGCTCGCGGTGTTCGGCCGCGTCCCGCTCTTCTTCTACCTGCTCCACATCCCGCTCATCCACGCACTCGCCATCCTGGTCGCGTGGCTCCGCATGGGCGAGGTCAGCCCGTGGCTGTTGGCCAACCACCCGATGGGGAATCCGCCGCCCCCCGACGGCTACGCCTGGCCGCTGTGGCTGGTGTTCGCCACGTGGGCGGCGGCGATCGCCCTCCTCTACATCCCCTGCCTGTGGTTCGCCGATCTCAAGCGGCGGCGAGGCGACTGGTGGCTCCGCTATCTCTGACCGCGCAGGGCGCGGCGGCGGCTATCGCGACGGCGGGCCGAGGAAGCGGGCGGCCTCCTGGTTGGCGCTGCCCTCCACCTCCGGGCGCCAGCGAAAGCGATGCGCGAGCGCCGGCGGCAGGCCGGGGCCGACCGCCGCGTCGGCGATGAGGTCGCCGAGGATGGGGGCAAACTTGAAGCCGTGGCCGGAGCCGCCGGCGGCGACCATCAGCCCCGGCAGCGCGGGATCCTCGTCGATCCAGAAGTGGCCGTCGGCCGTGTCGCCGTACACGCAGAGCCGGCGGGACGCGATCTCGGCGCCGGCCAGGTCGGGCAGCGCGTCGCCCAGGAACTCGCGCAGCGCGTCCTCGTCGGCGCCGGCGACCGGGCGCTCGCTGCGCGTCATGTCGACGTCGACGCCGGGGCCGTGGTTGGCGACCTTGACCAGCCCGTCGCGGTTGATGGGAAAGCTGTAGTAGCCGGTGCGCGCGATGTCGTCGCAGAAGACCGGGAACACCTCCGGCCGGTAGAGGGTCGGGTCGGCCGGGCGCAGGTGAAAGACCGGCTGCCCCGACGCCCGCAGCGCGCGGGCCAGCGCGGGCGAGAGCTGCCCGGCCCACGCGCCGCTCGCCACCACGACCAGGTCGGCCGCGATGACGGCGCCGTCGGCCAGCACCAGCCCGGCGGCGCGGCCGTCCGCCTCGGCGATCGCGCGGGCCGCGCAGCCGCCGCGCACCGCCACGCCGGCGTCCCTCGCCTCGCCGAGGAGGTGACGGACAACCTCGGTCGCCTCGGCCCATCCGCCCTGCGGGTTGTAGTAGCCGCCCTGGAAGGCGCCGGGGCGGAAGGCCGGGTAGCGGCGCGCGATCGCGGCGGCGTCGAGGCGCTCGCACGCGTGGCCGCGGCGCTCGAGCAGGGCCAGGCTGTCGTGCTCGAAGCCGCTCCGGCCCATCTGGTCGCGCGTGAGGTAGGCGACGCCGGTCTCGTGGAAGCGCGGCGCCGGCCAGGCGCGGTTCCAGCGCCGCCAGCCGTCCATCGCGCGCTCGGCCAGCTCGGTGTAGAGCTCGTCGGCGCCGTAGTCGAGGCGCACCACCTTGCTGATGTCGGTGGACTCGGCCAGCGGATGGGGCAAGGGGCCCGGGTCGACCAGCGCGACGTCGTGCCCGCGCCGGCGGAGCGCGAGCGCCGCGGTCACGCCGAAGACTCCGCCGCCCGCGACCGCGACGCGCATGAGGCGCCACTATAGCGCGCCCCGGGGTAAAGTCCCCGCCATGCCAGAGTCTGTACAGGCCGTGCGCGGGATGAACGACATCCTGCCGCCGGACTCCGCCAAGTGGGGCTTCTTCGAGCGGCGCTGCCGCGAGCTGTTCGAGCGCCACGGCTACGACGAGATCCGCACGCCGGTGCTGGAGCACACGAAGCTGTTCACGCGCGGCATCGGCGAGGCGACCGACGTGGTCGAGAAGCAGATGTACACGTTCCTCGACCGCAAGGAGCGCTCGCTCAGCATGCGGCCGGAGATGACCGCCAGCTGCGTGCGCGCCTACATCGAGCACGCCATCGGCAAGCAGGAGCCGGTCACCCGCTGGTACTACATCGGCCCGATGTTCCGCTACGAGCAGCCCCAGGCCGGGCGCTACCGCCAGTTCCACCAGATCGGGGTCGAGTGCTTCGGCGTGGCCGAGCCGACCGTCGAGGCGGAGCAGATCGCGATGCTGGTGCGGCTCTACGACGGGCTCGGCGTGCCCGCCCTGTCGGTCCTGGTCAACTCGGTGGGGGGAGCCGAGGACCGGCCGCGCTATCGCGCCGCCCTGCTCGCCTACCTCGAGCCGCGCGCGGCGGAGCTGTGCGGCGACTGCCAGCGCCGGCTGTCGACCAACCCGCTGCGCGTGCTCGACTGCAAGACCGACGCGGGCAGCCCGGTCCTGAGCGGGGCGCCGCGCGTGCTCGATCACCTGACCGAGGCCAGCCGGGCCCGCTTCGACGCCGCCTGCCAGTCGCTGGCCGACCTGGGCGTCGCCTTCGAGATCGATCCGCGCCTGGTGCGCGGGCTCGACTACTACACCGGCACGGTGTTCGAGATCCAGTCGGCCGCGCCCGCGCTGGGCAGCCAGTCGGCGCTGGTCGGCGGCGGCCGCTACGACGAGCTGGTGGAAGCCATGGGCGGTCCGGCGACGCCGGCGGTCGGGTTCGCCCTGGGGGTGGAGCGCGGGATCCTCGCCCTGCCCGGCTCGGCCGAGTCGTTCCTGACCGCGCCGGATCTCTTCCTCGCCGCCATCGGCGAGGCGGCGCGGCGGCGCGCGCTGGTCCTGGCCCACGCGCTGCGCGCGGCCGGGCTGCGCATCGAGCTCGAGCACCGCTCGGTCGGCGTCAGGGCGCAGCTCCGGCGGGCCGACAAGCTGCACGCCCGCGCCTCGCTCGTCCTCGGCGACGACGAGCTGACCAGCGGCCGCGGCAAGCTGCGCGACATGGGCTCGGGCGAGGAGCGCGAGATCGCCCTCGCGTCCCTCGCGTCGGAGCTCACGCGCGATCGATAGGACGGCCCCCGGGCATGGGGCCGGCTGCGCGGGTGGGCGGTGCCGGCTGCCTGGATGCCCGGGCGTGAGGGCGAGGGCGCGGCGGAGGCCGCCGCTCGCGGCCCGCAGCCGGGCCGATGGCCACTCGAGTCGCTGGCTATCCCGGTAGCCAGCGGCGCCGCGAATCACCGCGCTGCCGCTCCAGCGGGCTGCAAGTCGCGGCGTCGGATCGCCGGGCCGCCCGCGCGGACGGCCGGGAGCGCACGCCCGCATGGCGCAGCCGTTGCAGAGCCGTGCCCGCGGTGTGTGATGGGCAACAGGGCCCGGGGGATCTCCGATGATGGGCGCGAGCACGTGCTGTCCCGACGACAACCAGATCGTCGCCTTCAGCGCCGGCCTCGTGCGCGGCGACGACGCGGCGGCCATCGAGGGCCACATGGACGAGTGCGAGGACTGCCGCCTGGTCCTGGTCGACCTGGCCGGCTCGTCGTCGGTCGAGCGCACCTGGGCCGACGGCACCGGCGACGCCGCCAGCGCGGTGACGTGGAACGGCGACGAGTACCCCGTCGGCCACGTGCTGGCCGACAGGTTCTGCCTGCTCCGGCGGCTGGGCGCCGGCGGCATGGGCCAGGTCTACGAGGCGGATGACGCGCTCCTCGGCATCCGGGTCGCGATCAAGCTGCTGCCGCCGCGCTGCGGCGCCTCGCCCACCACCGTGGCCCACCTCCGCCGCGAGATCCTGCTCGGGCGGCGCGTGAGCCACCCGAACGTCTGCCGCATCTACGACCTCGGCAAGAGCGGCGACCTCCACTTCCTGTCCATGGAGCTCGTCGAGGGCGACACCCTGGCCGAGCGCCTGGCCCGCGGCCGTCTGCCGCGCGAGGTGGCGTGCTCGATCGCCGAGCAGATCGTGGCCGCGCTGGCCGCCGCCCACCGCGAGGGCGTGGTCCACCGCGATCTCAAGCCGGCCAACATCATGATCGGCCGCCGCGACCACGTGACGGTGATGGACTTCGGCCTGGCGCGCGACGACCGCTGGGCCGAGAACACCCGACCCGGCGCGGTCGGCACGCCGGGCTACTGGGCCCCCGAGCAGGCGCGCGGCGAGCTGGCCACGCCGGCGTCGGACGTCTACGCCCTCGGCCTCGTCATGCTCGAGGTGCTGGGCGGACCGCGCGTTGCCGGGCGCGAGCCCGACCCGGCCAACCTCGAGCGGCCGTGGCGCGCGATCGTGGCGCGCTGCCTGGCCGCCCGCCCCGCGGACCGCCACGCCAGCGCGATCGAGGTGGACGCCGCGGTGACGCGCGCGACCCGCTCGCGCCGCCGCCGGCGCGCGCACCTGGTCTCGATGACTCCGGCCGCCGTCGGCATCGGGACCGCGCTGCTGGCGCTGTGCATGATGTCGAGCTCGCCGGACGACGCGGCGGAGAGCGCGCCGCCCGCCCGCCGACCCGCCGCCGTGGGAGCCGCGCCGCGGGAGTCGCTTCCGCGTCCCGTGGTCGCGCCGCTTCCAGACGCGACCACGATCACCGCGCCAGCCTCCGACGACGCATCCGGCGACGCATCCGGCGACGCCTCGGGCGCGCGCGCCTCGGGCGCCGCGCAGCCGGCCCGGCGCGAGCCCCGGGCCGCGCGCCGCGGTCACCGAAGGCGCGGCGTCACTGAGTGAACGCTGGCGCGAACGCGTTGGCCGGATCGGTCGGCACGAAGGAGAAGACGCGACCGGACCCCGGCGATGTGTTGTCGCCCTCGTCGAGCACCCACATGCTTCCGTTCGGCAGCGGCACGATCTTGATCGGAAACGACGGCACCGCCGGGAAGGGGATGTACATCGCCCCGAACCCGCCGACGATGGTGAAGTTGACGGCGAACCCGGTGTAAGCGGCCGCGAAGGGCGGGAGGTCGCCGGCGGCGTCGCCGTTGCACATCGCGTCGCCCCTGGTCGTCGTATCGACCAGGTCGAGCCGGAAGGCCGGGTTCTGCAGGCGCAGCGCCGTCGTCTTGCGCACGCGCTGATCGGTCCCGTCGGCCACGCAGTCCCCGCCGCTCGGCGTGAACACGTCGTAGGTCTCGGGCTGATCGACGTCGTCCTTCTTGCACGGATTGGGCGACATGTCCGTCATCCCGTCGCCCACGCAGGGCGGGGGGCGCAGCGGGATGCGCCCGACCTCGAGCGGGCTGGCCGCCGGATCGAGCATGCACTGTCCCCCGTGCTCGGGATCGGGATCGGCGATCCAGTGGTGGATGTAGCCGTCGCGCGTGCCCGTGACCACGAACGCCTCGCTGGCCCGCACCTGGTAGCGCTGAAACGCCTGCACGCACTCCTGGCTCGGCAGCGTGCTCTCGTAGCAATAGTTGGCCAGGCAGGTGTGACCCTCCTCGCAGTCATCCGAGCTGTCGCAGTGCATCACGCACCGCTTGGGGCCGCCCGGCCCGCGGCTCGGCTCGTCCTTGCACTGCCAGTCATAGACGGGCGCGTCGGCCGGCGCGGGGGTGGGCGCGATCGGGTGGGCCGGATCCGACAGGGTGCGCTCGACCTCGGCCATCATCATGCACTGAGCGGTGTCCGTGCACCCGTCCACCGGGGTGGTGCGCAGGACCCGCTTGCGCGGGATCAGGGTCACGTGGTCGGCGAACACGTCGGACGCCGAGTACTGGCGGCGCGTGATGAGGAAGTCGCGGCACGTGGCCGCCAGCTCGTCCGCCTTGTCGACCGGCAGGCAGATGCCGCTGGTCACGACCGACGGCGCGTCGGGATGGACGAAGCAGGTCTCGTTCAGCCCGCACTGCGAGTCCCCCTGCTCCGGGTCGCACCCGATGAGCTGGACCGCGTCGTACGGCTCGACGCCGAGCTGGCAGAACGAGCCGGCCGGGTCGTTCAGCTTCACGTCCGAGCCGTTGACGGTCAGCGAGCCGTTGCGCACCTGCGGGCCGTCGATGTCGGCCGCGAAGGAGTCGAGCGACAGCAGCCCCTCGTAGGTCACCGACCAGTCCTGCGGCTCCGGGTGAACCGCCAGCCAGTCGGGGAAGACCACCTCCCGCGTGGCGGCCGGCGCCCGGTAGTCCATCTCCGGCACCGGCGCGCTCCCGGCGTCCGAGGTGCACTCGAGCTGCTGCAGGGTCGGCATGAGGCCGAGCTTCTCGGCGGCGATGCGCCCCGTGGAGTAGAGGCGCGAGGGCGTGTCCGACAGCCGCGGCCCCAGCTTCAGCGAGTCGGCCGCCACCGGGCCGCAGCCGTCCGGCTCCACGTTGCGCTGGCTGCCGAGATCGCGCAGCTGGTGGGGCAGCGCGAGCGCCAGGTTGACCTCGGCGGGATTCGAGGTCTCGAAGTCGGGGTAGATATCGTCGTCGACGTTGACGACGTAGACGTTGCCGCGGCTGGTCGACACGAACGCGAACGTGCCGGACATGACGAAGGGACCGGGCTGAGGGTTATCGCCCGCGGCCCGCACCACGGCGAAGGACACGTCGAGCGGCGTCTCCTCGAACGGCATCTGGATGCCGGGTGAGACCGCGCCGGGCCGCCGCGCCGGCGTCCCCGGGTCCCCCACCGCCAGGCAGGACAATGCGGTCGGGTTCGAGTTGATGTCCTCGTCCACGTAGACGAGGCGTGGGTCGACCTCGGTGTCGCACTCCGTCGGTCGAGCGTCCTCGCTTCCCGCTGGCTTGTAGTTCAGGTCGACCACGCGCACGGTCCGATCGGTGGCCACGGCGTAGACGTAGTGGTGCTCGGTACCGCCTCCGGTGCCACTGGCGAGGTTCCCGCCCGGAATCACGCCGTCGGTCACGGCCATCGCGGTCACCCCGACCGAGCCCTCCAGCTGCACGCTGGTCGGCTGGAGCGGCGCCCCCGCGTCATCGACCGCGGGCAGCCCGTCCTCGCCGAGCTCCACGAACGTGAGCTTCGAGTTGTTCTCCGACCCGATGTAGAGGTTCCCGTCGGGACCGATCGTGATGACACCGGGGCGCGGCGCCCCGCCGTCGACGCTCGACGGCCCGGCGTCCGGCGCGCCCGGTCCGGCGTCCGCGGGCCCGCCGTCGGGCGCGGGCCCGAAGGCCGGGCTGACCGCGACGTCGCCGGTGCCGCACTCCTGCGGGCACTCGAACGCGCCGTCGGTCACGGTCGCGCTGCCGTCCTCGGCGAACCGGATCCCGGCCTGGATCTGCCCGCTGTCGGCGTCCACCACGGCCACCGTGTGGCAGCCTGGATACGCGACGTAGATCGGCCCGGTCGGCCGCGCCGGGCAGGCGTTCCCGATGGTCTTGTCCTGCGCCCCGCCGATCACCGCGCGCGGCTTGGCCAGCATCGGTGTGCCGTCGGCGCTCGTGATCGGATACCGCGCGATGCGAGCCGCCGCGTCGAGGTCGAGCGCCGACGTCACGTCCAGGGCGGCCAGGTCGCAGCTCGACGCGCTGGCCGTCACCATGTAGCAGCCCGAGCGATCGGCGGTGAGGCCGACCGGCAGCGTCGTGATCGGGATGGCGTTCTTGCCCGGCGTGAGAGGATCGCTGTCCAGCACCCCCTGGGTCGCGCCATCGATGACCGCGACGGTCCCGCGGCTGGCCTGCAGCACGAACCCGAAAAGCGCCGGAGGGACCACAGCGTCGTCCTCGGGGGGCGGCGTCTCGGGAAAACACCCGGCCATCGGCTGCGCGCTGACCACCACCTCGCCGCCGGCGTCCGCGTCGCCGCCGCCGACCCGGAGGTCGCCGTAGCAGGCGAAGGCGGCCGACGAGGGGCGGTCCAGATTGCGGATCGGCAGCGGCGGCGTTTCCGCAGCGCACCCGAGGAACGCGGCCGCCGCGGTGGCGGCGAGCGCGCTCGCCCACGTCAGCCGGACGCGCCTCCGCTCGTGGTCATGCTCGCGGATCATTGGACATCATCTCCCGACGTTCCCTGCGACGACGACTTCGGGCGTCCCAGGCGCAGGACGACCCGGTTCTCGGTCGGCCCGGGCGAGAGATCGACCACCGCCACGGTGTTCTCGAGGTTGTTGCTGACATAGAGGCGATGGCGGCGGGGCGACACCACCACCGACTGCGGCCCGCGGCCGATGTCGATGATGTGGTCGACCACCGCCCCGTTGGGATCGATCGACCAGATCTGCCCGGTGCCGAAGCAGGTCACGAAGATGCGGGGCCGCAGGCTGGGGTCGTCCGGGCTCTCCCCGGGCTCCCCCTCGGGCCGGTACACGACCAGGTTGGAGGCCTGGGCGCATATCTCCACCCCGGAGACGAACTCGTTCTTCGGCACGCCCGTCTCGTCGATCGAGGTGTCGAAGATGTGCAGCATGGGCGGCGCCCGATTGACGATGTAGGCCCGGTTCCCGTCGGACGAGAACGCGATCCCGCGCGCGTCGCTCGACGGCGTGATGGTCCCGCGCATGAAGAAGTACTCGGTCGGGACCAGCTGCTGGAAGCCGCCGTCGCCCTTCTGCACCGCCAGGGTCTGCACCCGCGAGTCTCGCCGGCTGGTGACGTAGATCCGGTCGTCCTCGCTGGTGGGCGCCCGGCCGGCGACACCCACCGCGCCGCGCTGCCCGTCGCTGCCGAAGCCGAACAGGTTGCCGACCGCGTCGCTCAGGAACGGCGTGTCCCCGCTGGTGGGCGCGGTGGCCAGCGAGATGGCGCCGTTGGACAGGTGCGTGACCACGACGTAGCCGGTCGCCGAGTCGACGAACAGCCCGAACGGCTCGTCGGGCAGCGCCGGCAGCGCCTCGTCGTTGCGCAGCTGCGACAGCCGGTGCTCGTCGTCGCACTCGGGGAACCCCTCGGTCGGGCCGCACGACAGCGTGCGCGATGCCACGTCGTAGTCCATCCAGGTCAGCGACGGGTCACCGCGCACCGCGGCGAACAGGCGCAGGGTATTCATATCGTCCAGGGTCTCGACCCGGAGCTCGGTGGCGAAGTTGCCCATGCGGACCGTGCCGTCGGCGACGATGGCCTCGCGCTCGTCGCACACCAGCGTGTAGGGCACGCTGAGATCGACCTGGCAGCTCCGCCCCTCGGGCGGCTGGCGGGTCGCGAGCCACACCTCGATGATGTCGTCGACCCGCTGGAGGTCCACGATCTCCGCCGAGCCGGAGTCGAAGCGCAGGTCGGAGTTGGCGTTGGCCACGAACAGGACCGAGCCGTCCGGCGCGATGTCCATGCCGGTCGGGAAGTAGAACTGATCGTCGGGCGGGCGGATCTCGTCGCCGGTCGCCGAACAGCCGGCCGACAGCCAGAAGAGCGCAGCCAGGAGGGGAAGGCGTGAATGGCGCAGAGCCACGGGAAATTTGGACCGCGACCGGGGGGTGCGGGTTGTCCGGCGAGCCTCCATTTGCCCCTTCGATTTCGCTTTCATTTTCCCCTCGCCTCCCCCCGCAGGGCGGCGCGCGCCGCGGCCACCCGGGCGATCGGCACCCGGAAAGGGGAGCAGGAGACGTAGTCGAACCCCTCGACGTGACAGAACTCGACCGAGCTGGGGTCGCCGCCGTGCTCGCCGCAGATCCCGATCTTGAGCTTGGTCTTGCGCGCGCGCCCCTTCTCCACCCCGATGCGGATGAGGGCGCCGACCCCCGCCCGGTCGAGGGCGACGAACGGGTCCCGCTCCAGCCAGCCGTTGTCGAGGTAGGTGGGCAGGAACCGCCCGCTGTCGTCGCGCGAGAGGCCCCAGACGGTCTGGGTCAGGTCGTTGGTGCCGAACGAGAAGAAGTCGGCGTGCTCGGCGATGCGGTCGCCGACCAGGCAGGCGCGCGGCAGCTCGATCATGGTGCCGACCAGGTACTCGAGCTCGACCCCGGCCTCGGCCATGACGCCGTCGAACACCGCGCACACCCGCTCGCGCAGGAGGCTGAGCTCGGCCGGCGTCGACACGAACGGGATCATGATCTCCGGCTGGACCTGGACCTCGGCGCGCAGCGCGGCCAGCGCCGCCTCGGCGATGGCCCGGGTCTGGGTCTCGTAGATCTCGGGATACGACATGGCCAGCCGGCAGCCGCGGTGGCCGAGCATCGGGTTCTGCTCGTGCAGCGCCGCCACCGCGCCGGCCACCTCGTCGGCCGACCTGCCCAGGTCGCGCGCCACGTCGGCGATCTCCTGCCCGCTCTGGGGCAAGAACTCGTGCAGCGGCGGATCGAGCAGCCGGATGGTGACCGGCAACCCGTCCATGGCGCGGAAGATCTCGAGGAAGTCGTCGCGCTGCATGGGCAGGATCTTGTCCAGCGCGGCGCGCCGACCCGCCTCGTCGGCCGCCAGGATCATCTCGCGCACGGCCAGGATCCGCTCCGGGGCGAAGAACATGTGCTCGGTGCGGCACAGGCCGATGCCCTCGGCGCCGAAGGCGCGCGCGGTGCGCGCGTCGGCCGGGGTGTCGGCGTTGGTCCGCACGCGCAGCCGGCGCACCTCGTCGATCCATCCCATGAGGGTCTGGAACTCCTCCGACAGGGACGCCGGCACCAGCGTGGCCCGGCCCAGGAACACCTCGCCGGTCGACCCGTCGAGCGTGATGACCTCGCCCTTGGCCACCGTGGCCTTGCCGACGGTGAAGCGCTCGCGCGCGTGGTCGACCTTGAGGTTGGTGGCCGCGGTCACGCACGGCCGCCCCATGCCGCGCGCCACCACCGCCGCGTGCGAGGTCATGCCGCCGCGCGCGGTGACGATGCCGGCCGCCACCTTCATGCCGTGGATGTCCTCGGGCGAGGTCTCGGTGCGGACCAGGATGACCGTCTCGCCCCGCTTGACCCACTCCTCGGCCTGGTTGGCCGAGAACACGACCCGGCCGATGGCCGCGCCGGGCGAGGCCGGCAGCCCCTTGGTGAGCGGCGTGGGCCGCGACGTCGGATCGATGGTCGAGTGCATGACCTCGCCCAGCTTGTCGGGGTCGATGCGCTCGATGGCGCCGCGCCGGTCGAGCACCCCCTCGGTCACGAGGTCGACCGCGACCCGCACCATCGCCTTGCCCGCCCGCTTGCCGCTGCGGGTCTGCAGCATCCAGAGGTGGCCCTCCTCGACGGTGAACTCGATGTCCTGCATGTCCCCGAAGTGGTGCTCGAGGCGGTCGCACAGGTCGAGCAGCTGGGCGTGGACGTCGGGCAGGCGGTCGCCGAGCGACGCCACCGGATCGGGCGTGCGCACGCCGGCCACCACGTCCTCGCCCTGGGCGCGCCACAGGAGCTCGCCGTACAGGCCGGGCTCGCCGGTGGCGGGGTTGCGGGTGAAGCACACGCCGGAGCAGGAGTCGGGTCCGCGGTTGCCGAACACCATCGCCTGCACGGTGACCGCCGTGCCGAGCGCGCGGTCGATGCCGTGCATGCGGCGGTAGACCTCGGCGCGCGGGTTCTCCCACGAGCGAAAGACCGCCTCGATCGCGCCCCACAGCTGATCGATGGGCTCGTCGGGGAACGGGCGGCCGGTGCGGCGCTGGATCTCGGCCTTGAACTGGCCGACCAGCCCGCGCAGCGCGTCGGCGTCGAGCTCGCGCTCGTCCTCGACCCGGGCCGCCGCCTTCGCCGCGCTCAGGAGGCGCTCGAACGGGCCCTCGCCGCCCCCGTCGTCCTCGTCCTTGACCCCCATGACGATCTCGCCGTACATGGCGACGAACCGCCGGTAGCAGTCGTAGGCGAAGCGCGGGTCGCCGGTGGCGCGGGCCAGGCCCTGGACGGTCCGGTCGTCGAGCCCGAGGTCGAGGATCGTGTCCATCATGCCGGGCATCGACACCGGCGCGCCCGATCGGACCGAGACCAGGAGCGGGTCGTCCGGGTCGCCGAAGCGGCGGCCGGCCGCCTCGCCCATCCACTCGAGCGCTGCCGTCACCTGCCCGCGCAGCGCCTCGGGCAGCGCGCCGGTCTCCCAGTACTGGGCGCAGACCTCGGTCGTGATGGTGAAGCCGGGCGGCACCGGCACCCCGAGCGAGGCCATCTCGGCCAGGTTGGCCCCCTTGCCGCCGAGCAGGAGCGCCTGATCGCTGCGCCCGTCAGCCTCACCGGCGCCGAATTTGTACGTGAAGCGCGGCATCGAAGCCCTCCCCTCTAGACCGAGAGCTGCCTGAAGTCGGCGATGCGGGTGAACGTGGCGTTGATCCGCCCGAGCAGCGCCAGGCGGTTGGAGCGCACCCGCTGGTCCTGGTCCATGACCAGCACCTTGTCGAAGAAGCGATCGACCGGCGCCTTCAGCTCCGCCAGCACCTGGAGCGCGCCCGAGTAGTCGCCCTCGCCCAGCCGGCTCTCGACCCGGCCGCGGATCTCGTTGAAGGACGCCCACAGCGCGCGCTCGTCGTCCTCGACGAAGGCGGCCGGATCGGGCAGGCCGTCGCCGATGGCGGGCGCCTCGCCCTTGAGGATGTTGGCCACCCGCTTGAACGCGGCGGCCAGCGGCTCGAAGTCGGCCCGCGCGCGCAGGCGCGAGAGGGCCGCGGCGCGCGCGCGCGCGTCGGGCACGTCGTCGAAGCCGGCCGCCAGCGCCGCGTCGGCGCAGTCGGGCGCCAGGCCGTCGACCTCGACCAGCTGGCCGCGCAGGCGGGTGCGCAGGAACTCGAGCGCCTGGGCCCTCGTCGCGTCGCCCGCCCGGGCCAGGCCGCCCGCCGGCGCGGCCGCGCGCGCGAGCAGCTGCGAGAGCGGCAGGCGCCACTCGCGCGCGACCAGGATGCGCAGGATGCCGAGCGCGGCGCGCCGCAGCCCGTACGGGTCGGCCGAGCCGGTCGGGGCCAGGCCGACGTCGAAGCAGCGCAGGAGCGTGTCGAGCCGATCGGCCAGCCCGACGATCGATCCGATGACCGAGGACGGCGGCTCGCCCTGCCCGCCGCGCGGCATGTAGTGCTCGGCCACCGCGAGCGCGACCGCCGCGTCCTCGCCGGCCAGCTCGGCGTAGCGCCGGCCCATGGTGCCCTGCAGGTCGGGAAACTCGCCGACCATGGCGCTGGCCAGGTCGAACTTCGAGAGCGCCGCGGCGCGGGCGACCGCGCCCTCCCCGGCGCCGACCTGGGCGGCGATCCAGCCGGCCAGCTCGCCGATGCGCTCGACCTTCTGGCCGACGCTGCCGAGCTTCTTCTGGAACACCACGCCGCCGGCGCGCGCGGCCAGCTGGTCGGGCGTGTGCTTCTGGTCCTCGCGGAAGAAGAACTGGGCGTCGGCCAGGCGCGCGGCCAGCACCCGCTCGTTGCCGTGACGCACGACCGCCACGTCGCCGACCACGGTGCCGGCGACGGTGACGAAGCGGCTGGCCAGGCGGCCGCCGGCGTCCTCCATGGCGAAGTAGCGCTGGTGGGCGCGCATGGCCGAGACCACCACCTCCTCCGGCACCTCGAGGAAGGAGCGCTCGAACTCGCCGCACACCGCCACCGGGTACTCGACCAGGAAGGTGACCTCGTCGAGCAGCGCGTCGTCGCGCCGCACGCGCGCGCCGGTCTCCTTCTCGATGCGGGCCAGCTCCGCCACGATCATGGTGCGGCGGCGCTCCGGGTCGACGATGACGTGGGCCTGGCGCAGCGCGGCCAGGTAGCCGGCCGCGCTGCCGTCGAGCTCGACGGCGGCCGGCCCGAGGAAGCGGTGGCCGCGGGTGGTGCGGCCGGCGCGCACGCCGCAGAACTCGAGCGCCACCACCTCGCCGCCGTGGATCGCGACCAGCCAGTGGACCGGGCGGACGAAGGCGTGCTCGCCTCCGCCCCAGCGCATGACCTTGGGCCACGCGATGGCGCCCAGGAGCCTGGCCAGGAGCCCGGGCAGGACCTCGAGCGCGGGGCGGCCGGGCTCGCGCCGCGTGCACACCACGTACTCGCCTTTCTTGCCGGAGACCTCGGTCCGCTCCAGCCCGGCCGGGTCGGCGCCGTTCTTCTCGGCGAAGGCGAGCGCGGCGCGGGTCGGGTTGCCGGCCTTGTCGAACGCGGCCGAGACCGGCGGGCCGACCACGCGCTCGCTGAGGTCGGGCTGGCGGGCGGCCAGGTCGGCCACGGCGAACGCGATCCGCCTCGGCGTGCCCCACACCTGCACCGCGCCGTGGGCCAGGCGGGCCCCGGCCAGCGCCTCCGCCACCGCGGCGGGCAGCTCGGAGAGCGCCCTGGCCAGAAATCCAGCCGGGATCTCCTCGGTCCCGACCTCGAGCAGGAGCTCGCGGCCGCCCTCGCTGTCGCGGCCGGGCTCGCCGCCTCGCTCCGCCCCGCTCGAGGCCGAGCCGGTGCCGGAGCCCGACCGGACGTCAGGCGGCATCGGCGAGCGCCTCCCGCGCTGCGCGGCCGGCCGCGAGGGCCGCCGCGTTGACGCCCTCGGGCAGCGCCGCCTCGAAGGCCGCGGCGGCGCGCTGCCCGCGCTCCTGGCCGCAGAGCGGGAACCCGCGCTCCGCCCGGCTGCGCAGGTAGCCCTCGGCACACGCGCGCGCCATGCCGCGGACCCGACCGATGTACCGCTGCCGCTCGGTCACGCTGATGGCGCTGCGCGCGTCGAGCACGTTGAAGGCGTGCGACGCCTTCATGCAGAAGTCGTAGGCCGGCAGGACCGGGCCGGTCTTGCCCGGCCCGCACAGCCGCATGCACTCGGCCTCGTAGCGGTCGAACAGGTCGAAGAAGAGGCGCGTGTCGGCCTCCTCGAAGTGATAGCGCGAGTACTCCACCTCGCTCTGATGGTGGAGGTCGCCGTAGCGCACGTCGCGGTTCCACTTCACGTCGAAGATGTTGTCGACGTTCTGGAGATACATGGCCAGGCGCTCGAGCCCGAGGGTGAGCTCGGCGGTGACCGGGTGGAGATCGATGCCGCCCGCCTGCTGGAAGTAGGTGAACTGGGTGATCTCCATCCCGTCGGCCCAGACCTCCCAGCCCAGGCCCCACGCCCCGAGGGTGGGCGACTCCCAGTCGTCCTCGACGAAGCGGATGTCGTGCACGCCCGGATCGAGCCCGATGTGGCGCAGGGACGCGAGGTAGAGGTCCTGCACGTCGACGGGCGCCGGCTTGAGCCCGATCTGGAACTGATAGTAGGCGCCCAGTCGGTTGGGGTTCTCGCCGTAGCGGCCATCGGTCGGGCGGCGACAGGGCTGGACGAACGCGGTGCTCCACGGCTCGGGGCCGAGGACGCGCAGGAATGTGGCCTGATGGAACGTGCCGGCACCGACCTCGATGTCCACCGGCTGCTGCACGACGCAGCCTTTATCAGCCCAGAATCGCTGAAGCTCGAGGATGAGGTCTTGCAGGTACATGGGTCGTGAGCGGCCGGGACCCTACCAGCGGTGCTCGGGACGGTCAAGTGCCGCCGCCGGCTAGCTGTCGGTAACTCTTGACGATCGCGCGAGGCGACAGTAACGTGGCCGGCCATGGCGGGCGTGCTGTTTGCCGGGGCCGGAGCGGCCGGACTGGCATTGCTCGCCGGGTGCCAGCTGGTGCTCGACTTCGCGCCGCTGGAGGACGCGGGGCCGCCCGACAGCGGCGGCCCGAGCGACAGCGCGGTGGCCGACGCGTTCGATCTGTGCGGCGAGCTCGAGCCCAACGACGCGCTCGCGGAGGGGTTCGTGCTGGAGCCCGGCACCTACCAGGCGTCCATCTGTCCGGCGGGCGACAACGACTACTACCGCTTCTCGCTCGACGGCAGCCAGGACCTGGCGGTCGATCTGACCTTCCAGGCCGGGCCCGACGACCTCGAGCTCGAGCTCTACAACCTGGACAGCGCCATGCTCATCACGGTGTCCACCGGGATCGACGGCGACGAGCGGATCGAGCGCTCGCTGGACGTCAGCGGACGGCTGCCCCCCGGCGCCTACGCCGTGCGCGTGTTCGGCCGGGACGAGACGATCCAGAACGACTACGAGATCACGCTGTCCACCGTCACGCCGGCCGCCGCCGGGCCGTAGACCGCCGGTCAGCGGATGTCGAGCAGGCTGCCGGGCCCCGCGGGCTCGTCGCGCTTGCGCAGCGCGACCTCGATCGTCTGATCGCCGGTGACGGTATAGGTCTCGCGGTGCGAGTGGTGGCCGTGCGACTTGATGACCACCTCGATGCGGGCCGTGCCGTCGGTCAGCTGCACCTCGGTGTTCGCGCCGTCGAGCTCGGTGCCGTTCACGAACACGTGGGCGCGCTGCGGGCGGACCGAGAAGGTGACGACCGCGACCGACTGGGCCGGTCGCGCTGGCGTCGCGGTCTGATCGCCTGCGGCCGGCGACGCGTCCGCCCCCGGATGGGTCGGCGTGTCCGCGCTCGCCGCGGAACCGGGTCCGGGACCCGCGTCGCCGCCGGATGGCAGGGCGGCGACGGCCGGCCGATCGCCCGGGGCGGCTGCCGGCTCGTCGCCCGTTCCGCGCACGACCACCAGCCCGGCGAACACGCCGATGGCGAGGCCCGACGCGACCACGATCGGCAGCGCGCGGCCGCGCGACTGCGCGCCGGGCGGGCTGCGGTACGGCCCGCTCATGCCGGCCGGCGGCATGGCCGTCGGATATCGCCCGTGGGAAACGCTCATGTCACGTCTGCGCTCGGCCCGGCGATCGATCAGCCTACCAGAAGGTTCCTGACACGGCCAATCCGGCCATGCCTCCGCCCACCACGGGCGCGAGCTCGAGCCCGGCGTCGCGCTCCGGTCCGCGCGCGTCGACCTCGTCGGCGTGCGCGGACCGCGGACGGTAGACCGCGAAGTAGTAGTAGGCGGTCACGCCCGCGCCGACCAGCGCGGTGCCGAGCAGCACGTCGGTGATGACGGCCAGGCGCTTGCCGTCCGTGCGCGCCGACTCGCGAGCTCCGGGGCCGAGCGACTCGTCGGCGTACTGGCTGTGCTTCGACACCGCGCCGATCCCGGTGGCGGTGCCGCCCAGTACCAGCGCGCCGGTCACGCCGACGCCGATCCACAGCGGCACTGCGTTCGGCCGCCGCGCGGCGGCCTCGCGCTCGCGCTGGAGCTCGCGCTCGCGGCGCAGGCGCGCCGCCCGCTCATCGCGCCGCCTGGGCCTGGGGGTCTTCGCCACGACGCGCTCGAGGTGGATGCGCTTGCGCGTCTCCTTGCCCGCCGTCAGGTCCATGACCCCCTGGTCCGGCTGGTAGCCCTCCCGGGTCACCTCGTAGCTGTGCTGCCCCGGCTCCAGGAAGAGCGGCTGGCTCATCGGGCTCTCGCCCTTCTCCTCTCCGTCGACCAGGATGGTGGCGCCGTCGGGCTCGATGTCGAGGACCAGCGCGGCCAGGTTCTTTCTGACCTCGCCGAGGTGGAGCTCGATCTGGCTCCTCAGCTCGGGGCTGAGCCCCTGCGGATCGGCCAGCAGCCCCTGATAGTGCTGGAGGGCGTCGAGGAAGCGGCCCATGCGCTGCTCGGCCTGCGCGATCGGGTAGTTGATCTGCGGATCGGGATACGCGGCGTAGGCGGCCTGGTACTCGGTCAGGGCGGCCTCGTAGCGGGCGAACGCGTCCTCGATCTTGTTGCGCTCGGCCAGCTGGTCGCCGCGCTGGAGCTGGCGGTCGCCGCGGGCCAGGTGCCGGAGCGCCTCCTTCTTGTCGCCGCTGGGCGGGCGCTTGCGATCCGCGGACGGCTGGGCCGCGGCCGGCCGCGCGGGCGCCATCGCGAGGGCGAGCGCCAGCGCGGAGGCGCCGGCGATCGCCGCGCGGCGGAGGCCCGATCGCGCTCTCACGGTGCCCGGCATCGGCGCAGGATACTACGTCGCCGGCCGGCTGAGCTTTCCCAGGAACTCGAGCGTGCGGAGGGGGCGGGCGACGTGATGACCGAGGAGGGCGAGCATCGCCTCGCGCGCCTCGGCGGCGTCCTCGCCCAGCTCGAGCTCCACCTGGGCCAGCTCCCCGGCCCCGCCGGCGCGCTGGGCCGCGACCAGGACGGCGCGCACCGCGGACGAGAGCGGCCGCACGCCGGCGGCGCGCGAGGCCGGCGCGCAGGCGGCGCACACCACCCCGCCGCGCGCCGGATCGAGCAGCGCGCCGCGGTCGAGGGCGCCGCTCTCGGCGGTCCGGCCGCACGCGGCGCACGCCTCCAGCGCGGGCGCCAGCCCGACGTCGGCGAGCAGGGCCAGCTCGAACGCGCGCAGAACATCGGCGCGCGCGCCGCGAGTGTCCAGGGCGCGGAAGAGGTCGACCAGCAGGTCGAACACCGCCGGCTCGGGCTGCTCGGGCGCGCTCAGCTCGCGGACCAGCTCGGTGCCGTAGCTGGCGTGGGCCAGCGCGCCCATGTCGCGCGCGATGGTCGGGAAGGAGTGCGCGGTCTCCGCCGAGCTCAGCGTCCACAGCTCGCCGCGATGGGCGCGCAGCTCGACCGACGACACGGTGAACAGCTCGAGGGCCGCGCCGAAGCGCCTGCGCGAGCTGCGCGCGCCGCGCGCCAGCGCCGAGAGCTTGCCGAGGTCGCGGCTGAGCAGGGTCAGCACCAGGTCGGCCTCGCCGTAGACCACCTTGCGCAGGACGACGGCTCGGCTGGTCGCTTGCTCCATGGCCGGGCCGGTCAGCGCGCCCGGCTCGACGAGGGCGCGGGCGGCGCCCTGCCCTCGCCCGGCCGGCGCAGGAGATGGGACATGGTGGCGAGCGCCGCGATCACGAGGACCGCGACCGCGACCGCGAGCAGCGAGGGCCGCCAGCGCAGCGCGAGACGGAGGCGCGCGGCGATTCGCGGCGCCGCGCCGGACGCGGTGCGCGCCGCGGAGCGCACGCTCGAGCCGCGCGCGGTGTCGGGTCGCCTCGCAGCCGGCTGTGCCGTGCGCGCGCGGTCCTTGCGCCGCGATCTCCGCCGAGCCGCCTTGTCGCGCGCCGCCCGGTCGCGCGCCGCCTTGTCGTGCGCCGCCTTGTCGTGCACCGCCTTGTCGTGCGCCGCCCGGTCGCGCGCCGCCCCGTCGTGCGCCGCCCCGTCGTGCGCCGCCCGATCGTGCGCCGCCTTGTCGTGCACCGCCTTGTCGCGCACCGCCCCGTCGCGCACCGCCTTGTCGTGCGCCGGCCGCGGCGCGGTCGGCTCGGGCGCGGCGGCCGATCCGGCGTGCGATCCGGAGCCTGGGCCGGGGCCCGGGCGTGGAGCGGGGACCGGCGCGGGCACCGGCCCTGTCAGCGTCGCCGATCGGGGGTCCGAGGCACGTGCCGGCGGAGGCGAGCCCGCCACCGGTCGCGATCCCGCGGCCGGCACCGAGCGCGACGCCATGGCGGATCTCGATCCCGGGCCCGCCGTCGGTCCCGAGCCGGCCCGCGCGGCGGATCCCATGGCCGCCACCGATCCATCGATCGAGCCGGCCGCCAGCCGATCGACCGAGCGGCCAGCCGTCGGCCCCGAGCCGGCCATCGCGGCCGAGCCGGCCATCGCGGCCGGGCCGGCCGCCGATCCCGGCTCCGCCGCCGCCGATCCCGGCCCGGCCGCATCCGCGCGCCGGATGACCTCCGCCCCATCGTCGTCGCCCGCCGCGGCGGCCGCAGCCGCCGCGAGCGCCGCGATCTCCGAGGCCACCGGGGCCGGCGCCACGCCTCCGCACTCGGCGTAGCGGCGCACCACCTCGTCGGCGTCGACCCCGACGCAGCGTGCATAGGAGCGAAGGAAGCCGCGCACGAACACATCGCCGGGCAGCTCGTCGAACTGGCCGGCCTCGAGCCGGCGCAGCGAGTGCTCCGGGATGCGCGTCACGCGCGAGATCTCCTCGATCGATAGCGACGCCCGCTCGCGCTGCGCGCGCAGAAAACTGCACAGCTCGTCGCGCCCGCCGCCGCCAGCGCGCCTGGGCCGCGCCGACTGCGCGCTCTCCTCCGACGCCGGCGGGCCGTGCGGAGCACGAGTCTTTGCGGAGCGAGAATCCATGCGGCGTGCGGCGCGCCTTTCTCCCACGAGACTAGCGCGCATTATTCACGACCGCTCCGCCGCGAGAACCCCCGCCGTCGCCGGAGTTTCACCGGCGCCCCGGCGTCCATCCCGGTCCGGCGCGGATGCCATGTTCCGGCAGGTTGAACCGCCGCGGCGTGCCGGGCCGCGTCAGAGCGATCGACAGCGCGCCGCGACGCAGCTCCGGGGCGCCATCTCCGCGCAGCGCTTCTGCACGCCGGGCACCCGATCCGTGAGGCCCAGCGCCTTGTAGGTCTGCCCGAGGTAGAGCTGTGCCTCCTGGATCGGACAGGTGCGATCTGCCGACACCGCCTCCAGCTGCTCGCGCGCCTTGCCCCACTCGCTGCGGGCCACGTAGACCCTGCCCAGCCGGTAGTTCGCCACGCACATGCCGCGGTTGAACTGCTCCGCCTGGCGCAGCTCCTTGGCCGCGCGCGCCACGTCGCGCCGGTGGAAGTAGGCCCAGCCGAGGTCGGCCCGGGTCAACCCGATGTTGCCGAGCCGCTGCGGGTGAGCCAGGGCGAGGCTGAGGTAGCGGACCGCGGCGCCGTACTGGTCGAGGTGAAACGCCACCAGCCCGCGGTTTGCCCACGCGTCGCCGTAGTCGGCGTCGATCGCCAGCGCGCGCGCGAACTGGTGATCGGCGCGCGTCAGGAACTGGTCCATCTCCTGGCGCAGCTCCTCGGCGTCCACCCCGGTCAGGCAGTCGTCGATCTCGAGCAGCTTGAAGTTGTTCACCGCGCGCAGGTAGTCGACCAGCCCGAGGACGTTGAGCGCCTCGACGTTCTTCTCGTCGAGCTCGAGCGCCCTCTTCGCCTGGCCCTCGGCGGACACGAAGTCTCCGTGGCGGAGGTAGTCCTTGGCCAGCTCCAGCCGCGTGTCGGACTGCCCGCCCGGGTCGGCGGGCTCGCCGGGCCGGGGACATCCGGCGACGAGAACCAGGGCCGCGAGCGCGCCGAGCGCGATGGCCGCGGATCTGCCTGCATACGGCCCCATTCGGCAGGGTGACGCTACAACGCGCTCCCGGGACTGTCAATTTGGGGCCGAGCGCCGGCGCTGGATCCCGCGCCACGGTGCGATAAGGTGACCGACATGGTCGCCAGCGCAGCACCGCCCCCCGCGGCCCCCGGCCCGATCGAGCCGACCGCCTCCTTCACCTTCCACTCCACCGACGGCACCGAGCTCTACGGTGAGTTCTTCGCGGCGCCCTCGCCGCGCGGCGCCGCGCTCATCATCCACGGGTACGCCGAGCACTGCGGCCGCTACCGCGAGGTGGCCCACGTGCTGCGCGAGGCCGGGATGTCCTCGCTCGCGTTCGACCTCCGCGGCCACGGCCGCGCGCACGGGCCGCGCGGACACGTGCTCCGCTTCGGCGAGTACCTGGAGGACGTGAAGGCGGCGCTGGCCGAGCTCGACGCGCGCGCCTCGCGCGATCTCCCGCTCGCCCTCGTGTGCCACAGCCACGGTTCGCTCATCGGACTGCGCCTGCTCGCCGACCCGTGGGGCTGCCCCAAGCGCGTGCGCTGCGCGGTGCTGTCGTCGCCGTTCCTGCGCCTGCGCGCGAAGGTCTCGCCGGTCAAGCGCGCGGCGGCGCGCGGCCTCGGCTGGCTCTTGCCGAGCTTCTCCCTGCCCAACGAGATCGACATCGAGAAGCTGACCCACGACGCCGGCAAGCTGGCCGAGCGCCGCGTGGACACGCTGTGCCACGACGTCGCCGGCGCGCGCTGGTACAACGAGGCCCTCGCCGCGCAGGCCTGGGTGCGCGAGTTCGCGCACCGCGTCGCGGTCCCGACCCTGTGGCTGGTCGCCGCCGACGACGTGCTGGTCGACCCGGAGGCCAGCCGCGAGGTGCATGCGCGCATCGACAAGGCGCGCGCCGACTGGCATCTGTTCGAGGGCCTCTATCACGAGGTCATGAACGAGACCGATCGGGCGGTCGCGTTCGCCCTTGTTCGCTCGTTCCTGGACGAGAACTTTCCCTAAGAAGTACCATCCGTTACAGAGAATTTGGTTTGCTTGCGTGGGGGCTCCCCCCTATACTAGGGGAGCCCGGGCCGTAAGGCCCACGCCGTTTGCCTCGGGCGCAACTGCTCCTTGACCATCTGGATCCGCTGCGCGCGATGGCGACGGCTCGCGGATCCGCGCCGGAGTCTGGAGGGGAGCGTGGAGTATTGATGACCCGCTTGTTTGGATGTACCTGCAATCAACCGCATCGGCTCGATGAAGCACTCGAGACGGTGCGGACGGTCCTCGTGGCTCAGTCACCCGTGGCCCGCTGGGGCCTCGGTTACGTTCACTCCGGGGAAGTCCTGCTCACCTTGCATCCGCGCCAGGTCGGCGGCGACGTCGACTTCCATGCCCTCCTGTCCGGGCTCAACTCCGACTACGTCATCGGATGGGCCGGCGGCGAGGACAACCTGCGCGGCGACGCCAACACGCAGCCGTTCCGCTACCGCCGATGGTTCTTCGCGCAGGAGGGGCCCGGCCCATCGGACGATCTGTACGCGGAGCTCCTGCCCCAGCTGGTGCAGCACATCCCGGACTACCTGCGGCGCAACATCCGCGGCCGCAGTCCGGCGGAGCACGTTTTCCACCTGTTCCTGTCGATGCTGCACGACGCCGGGACGCTCGACGATCCCAACCTGGCTCCGTCGCACATCCGGCGGGCGGTGCGCGACACGGTCGCGTTCATCGACTCGCTGGTGGCGAAGACGAGCCACACGTGGGCGCTGGGCAACCTGGTCCTGTCGAACAGCCGCTCGATGATGGGTGTGCGGCTGGCCGATCCGCTGGTGGTTCGCCGGCTCAAGCAGCAGAAGGATCCCAAGCGGCCGGAGAGTCAGTTCAAGGCGGTGCTGGTGGTCTCGAGCGCCGACCTGCGCGGGGAGAACGGCTTCGAGGAGCTGCCACCGCGCTCGGTGGTGGCGATCAGTCGCGACGTGTCGACCGACATCGTCGAGCTCGACGCCTGACGTGGAAATGCGGTCGTGGTCGAGCGCGCGGAGGGCGCGCGGGCCATCGGTGTGCGCGCGTCGAGATCCCGGCTCACGGGGGTGAAAAAACGGTGAAGGGGAAACACCGTTGGCGCGTCGCGCGTACGCTGGCTTATGACTCATGGGACAGGTCAGGTCGGGAACGCCAAAATTCCGGTGAACTAACCCCGGATCGACGCATCGCGTAACCGCTGGAAAAAATTGCTCGACTGTCGAAACTGAACTTGACACGTCGCGTTAGCCGAATTATCCCCCCTTCATGACCACCGCTCAGGAAAGAAAGCAACAGGAGCGCACGGCCCGCCGCCGCCGCATTCAGCGCGCGGCGCGCACGGTCTTTGCCGAGAAGGGGTACGCCAAGACGTCGATCGAACAGATCGCGCGCGAGGCTTCACTCTCGGTCGGTGCGATCTATCTCTACTTCCGGTCCAAGGAGGATCTCTACGTCTCCTTGCTCGAGGAGACGCTGGACCTCTTCGACACCGAGCTGCGGCAGATCCGCGCTCGCTCGGAGGTGTCTGCGCCGGAGAGGCTACGCAATGCGTGGTCCTTCCTCACGCAGTGGGCCGCCACCGACGTGGAGGCCAGCCGCGTGCTGCGCCTCATCTCGCAGCCGAACGTGCGCAGTCAGCTGTCGGACGAAGTCGTGGAGTCCGTCGGCAAGGGCCTGGCCCAGGTGCGCGAGCACCTCGGCGCCATCGTGCAGGACGGTATGGCCAGCGGCCAGTATCGGCGTGGGGCGACCCAGCCGATGGTGGACCTGTTCTGGTGCCTCCTGCTCGGCGTGCTCGAGTCGAACGACGCCCGCAGCAACCTCGACCTGCAAGGCGCCGGCTACAACGATCTGACGCAGTACGCGTTCGCGGCGATCGACACGACGCTGCGCCAGCAGGAGCTGCAAGAGGCTCATCAGGCCGCCTGATCGCGGCGACCGGCACCGGGTCGGCCAGGCCAAGAATCTGGCCGGCCCGGATTTTCGCCAGCACCGCTCCGCACCGCTCGTCGGGCGCTCTCAGGGTTTTCGCACCCTGAAGATCAGGGCGTCGCCGGGACGGATCTCTTCATAGTCGGCAAAGCCGATGCGGGACAGCCATGCCCTGAGCTCCGAGGGATCGAAGCGCCGGATCCCGGCCACCCGTGCGCTCAGACGGCTGAGCGGGGAGCGCGACTCCGCGAACGTGCTGCCCACGTAGATTCCGCCGGGCGCGAGCACGCGGATGATCTCGCTGAACACCGCCTCCGGATCGCCGTAGGCGTGCAGCGCGCCGGCGTTGTTGATGCCGGCGAAGCACTCGCTGGCGAACGGAAGCTCGTGCGCGTCGGCGCGGACCAGGCTGACATTGCCGTAGCCGTGCAGGCGGCGCGCGGCCGTATCGAGCATGGCGCGCGAGATGTCGAGGCCGATGATCCAGTCGCCGGGCGCGGCCGACGCCATCGCGCGGGTGAAGATGCCGGGGCCGCACGAGACGTCGAGCCAGGGCCCGCCGCGCTCGTCGAGGCCGAGGGCGTTCTTGTGGATGAAGAACTCGCCGGGGAAGCCGCCGGTCGCGCCGGCCGCGCCGCTGCCGGCGAACAGGCGCACGAACGCGGGCCGCCAGAAGCGCTCGTACAGGCGCGCGACCAGCTCGCTCTCCATGAGCCGCTGCTCGGGCGTGGTCGCCGGCGGCTCTCCGCGCGACGAGCCGACCAGGAAGTCGAAGTAGCCGCCGTGCTCCGGGTAGGAGCGGCCGCAGGCGCGGCACTCGAGCTGCCGGCCGCGGCGGGCGAACTCCTCGGCGCGGCACGCGGGACAGCGGAGCAGCGATTCCCAGCTGCCGCCGCGCCTGCTGTGCAGCGCGCCGAGATCGCGGACCGGATGCGTCGGGGTCTCCTCCGCCATTGGTAGATCCTTACCTTCCTTCCGCCCGCAGGCGGCCGATTCGGTCAAGACCCCCGCTCAAACCGTGCGTGCGGATTTCCCGCACACGGCTTTCGGGTGATCTCTTCTCACCCGCTGGAGACGCGCAGCGAGCAACGACGTCATCGTCCCCGGATCGGGTTCGACCCGTCGTCGCGTCACGACGCACCATCGCGTGATGCTATCTCCGGCCGCGACCGGACGCGAGTTCGACGCCGGCGCCGAGCCCGACGGGTCGTCGGGTCGGTCCCGGCGGGCCGTCGGATCGGTCACGGCGGGTCGTCGGGTCGGTCGCGTCGCGTCGGGTCGTCGTCCGTCGCGTCCGTCGCGTCGGGTCGTTGGATCGGTCGCGTCGCGTCGGGCCGTTGGATCGGTCGCGTGGGTCCTCGCGTCGATCAGGGGGTGGCCGGCGCCACGTCGAAGTGGACGTGGATCGAGCCGCCGCGGGCCAGCTCGAGCAGGAGGGCGGACTCTCCCGCCGGCAGCACCGCGACCAGGCGATAGCGGCCGGGCGTCTCGGGCAGCGAGCGGGCGGCCAGAGCGGTGTCGCCGTCGTCGGCGGCGGGGGCCGGCCGGCCCAGCGAGGCGAGCTCGACCGGGATGGCCGGGGCCGTGAGGGGCGCGCCGCTCGGGTCCCACACGTCGAACAGGAGCTCGACCGGGCGGCCGGCGCGGATGGGCGCCGGCACGAGCGCGCGCACGGCGTAACCGTCGTCGCTGACCATGGTGGCGCGGCGGACCGGCGCCTCCGCGGCCGGCGTCGGCGACCGCGCCGGCGACTGCAGAGATCCGCGCTCGACCCTGGAGTCGGCGGCGAGCTCGTCGGCGGCGGCCGCGGTGCCGAGCTGGCCGCGGCGGAGGAGCGTCGCCGCGCCGGTGCCCGCGCAGGTGCAGAGGACCACGACCGCCAGCGCGGCCAGAGACGCGCGCGCGGCCCGGCCGGCCCGCACCGGGCGCGGCGCGGCGGTGCCCTCGCTGGCCGACCAGCCGCGCGTCCAGCTCGCGCCGGCGTCGCTCGCGGTCGACGCCGGGGCGGCGGCGCGCGGCGCGGCGACCTGCCCGACCGCCTCCACCACGCGCGGCGCCGACCGCGCGGAGCTGGGCGCGATCGGCGCGCGCGGCGCGGACGCGATCGGCGGGGAGGATGCTGCGCCGGCGCGCTCCGCGGCGGCGCGGTCGAGCGCCTCGATGAGGGCCTCGGCGGTGGCGAAGCGCTCGTCCGGGTCCTTGGCCAGGCAGCGCATCACCAGCGCGGCCAGCGGCCGAGAGACGTGCGGCGCCACGCGGGCGAGATGCGGAGGCGTCCTCCCGATGTGGGCCAGGAGCACCGCCACCGCGTTGCCGTCGAACGGCAGGCGGCCGGCCAGCATGCGGTAGAGCAGCACGCCGAGGCTGTACAGGTCGGCGCGACCGTCGAGGGCGGCGCCCTGGGCCTGCTCCGGGGCGATGTAGTGGGGCGTGCCGAAGATGGCCCCGTCGCGGGTGAGGCGGCTGAGCTCGCCTCCCATGAGCGTGCCGTCGGCGATCTTGGCGATGCCGAAGTCGAAGATCTTGACCAGCTCGCCCGCGCCGCGCCGCTCGAGCAGGACGACGTTGCCGGGCTTGAGGTCGCGGTGGACGATGCCCGCGGCGTGCGCCTCGGCCAGCGCACACGCGACCTGGCGCGCGATGGCGATCGCGCGCGCCTGCGGCAGCCGGGCCTCGGCCGCGAGCACCAGGTCGAGCGTCTCGCCGCTCAGGTGCTCCATGACCAGATAGGGCACACCCCGGTCGGTCTCGCCCACCATGTGGACCGAGACGATGTTGGGGTGGTTGAGCCGGGCGGCGGCGCGTCCCTCGCGCAGGAAACGGCAGTGGAGCTCGCGGTCGGCGAGCAGGTCGGGGTGCAAGAGCTTCACCGCCACCGCCCGCTCCATCCCGCTCTGCCAGGCCCGGTACACGGTGCCCATGGCGCCGGACCCGATGGCGGCCAGGAGGTGGATCTGGCCCTGCAGGGTGACCCCGAGGTACGGATCGCTGCCCGATTCCTCGCCGGCCGGGACCTCCAGCCGGGAACCGTCGAACGGGCAGAACGCCGCGCTCTCGTCATAGAGCCGGCGCCGGCAGCGCGCGCACCACCTCATGGGCCTCCGGCGACATTGACTCGCCGCGCGGCCGCGAGTTAGGCAAAAAAATCGGGGCCGCGGCCAAAAAACTGGGTCTCGCGCGCAATGCTCCGACGGTGGCCCACCGCGGTGAGCTCCAGCGCGGCAGGAGCGCCGTCGGATGGCGCGCTACCAGGTGATCGGTGCGCGCGGCGGGTCCCGACAAATGGGAGCGAACAGGAGGCAGGAGACAGGAGGC